>CAYUXK010000010.1:0-4759 GCA_964448835.1 uncultured Clostridium sp.
AATGAAAAAGCCTCCGAGGAATAAACCTCGGAGGTTTTTCTTATGGTGTTACTGTGTATTGACGTTGCTCGTTGGTGTAAGCAGGTCAGAGACATCGGTGAGAGCCTGCGTTATCCCGTTGGCGCCGTACGTTGTGCTCCCTGCAACAGTGGTAATGTTCTGGGTGGTTGTCAGGTCTATGTCTAATCCCTGAGTGGCATCATTAACCTTGCCGCCATTGGCACCATTACAGGCGCATAAAACAGAGCACAGCATCAGCATAAGGGCAATAACAATAATTGAACTTCTTTTCATATATAAGCATCCTTTCAGCAAATTCTTGACACATTGCTTAAGGATATTATTTGCGCCAGACTCATTAATATTCAGCTATGAACCGAATATTTCTACTTTTTTCTCTTCAAGAGAACTAATATCATAAAAAATTCTCGCCGCGACTCCGTCGTAGGTACATTCGACACGGTAGCAAAGGCATTCAGAGCCGTCGACATTAATCAGAGCAAGCATCACTTCGTTAAGTGAAAATCCGTCGGGTACAAGCGAGCGCACAGCGCTCATATCCTGCGGCTTTGGCGGCAGCTCGCGCTCACAGTGGTTTTGAAGATAGCCCGAAGCGTCAATGCGAATAACCTTTCCCGTCGCGAGGCAAACGCTCATAAGCAGCTTGTCGGGATAATAGAGAACACCGTCATTGTAATAAACAAAGGTAAAATCAGCGCGAGAGCCATTTTTACTTTGTTCAATACATGTAACACTATTGTAACCCAGCTCTCCGGCGGTCTTGAACGCAATTTCACGCGCCCTGTCGGTTGTCAGCTGAATCTCCCCGCAAGGAGCGGCGCAAAAAAGGCTATAGATAATTCCGCCGTTTTTAGTAACGCATATGGCGGTATCGGAATAGCTGAAGAAATACAGGGGTATCAGCCCGTCCTGCTCCTCGCCGCCGCGCATTAAAACGGCCGGCAAACCCAAATAATCCGCCGCCACCTTTGCAGCCTGCTCTCGGGTGATAAGCGGGAGCGAGGCGGTTTGAGAAACAATAACAGCCGGCGCTCTTGCGGAGCGCACCGTTACCGAAAGGTCAAGCCCGCCTGTATTCTTTACTATGCTTTGCTCAAGCTGTGCGGGTGTATCTGCGCCCGCCAATGCTCCCTCCGCCGAGAGCGACAACGCCGTATATAACTCGCGCGCCTTTCGGCTTATCGCTATGGCGGTTTCACGCTCCTCCTCGGTGGGTGATGCGGTAAGGCTCATCCCCCGCGCGCAGTCTGCGGCGGCAGTGTAAAAGGCGTAAAGCTCCGCCGCGCCCAAATCAAAAACCGACAGCTGCTCCTTTGCCGCTTTCGCGTTTGACTCGGCCACTCGCGAAAGCTCACACAGGCGCCGTTCATTGCCGCAAAGCGCCATTTCAAGCAAGGTATCACTCAATGTAAGCGAGCTTTCGCAAAGCCCGAGCGCGCTACGGGTGCATATAAGGTCAAGCTCTTTTTCACTCTGCCGCAGGGCTTGTGTTTGCTTAAGGTTTGAGATGCCAAGCACAGCGCAAAGCGCGAGCGGATAACAAAGTACGCGGATAAATTTTCTTCTCGTTAATACCGATAACATTTTGATCACCGAAAATATTTTTGTATTCGCGGTGCACAATATTACACACAAATTATTCCGTTTTTTTTGCTCGTGTCAGAAGCCTTGACATTATTGATTTTTCAAATTCGCTAAGCAAACTGAAATCCATGGCGTTTATATATATCTCCTCAAGTTCATCGTGTATTTTCTTCGCATCACGAAGCGCCGATACAGCCTCCGCAAGCATTTCGCTGCAGGCTTTTTTTGAAAAATTAAGCCTTACCCTGTGGCTTAATAATGTGTTTGGCTCATAAAACCTGCGAGTTGCAACCCTCTTTGCGTTCTCAAGCTCGACCGGGCAAAGGAAATCCGAAACAAAAAATCCCAGAGAAAGCGAAGGAATAATAAGATGCCGGATGCCGCTCTCGCCCGTAAAGCTCGGCGAGGTTATAATATCCAGCCCATTGCCTAACGCGTAGCGTCTCAATTCATCAACAATAAGCATTGACGCGCAGGCATAATCCTCCTCAAATATTACCGCGTTTGCGCACATCTGATTAGCTGTTTCGCTCAAAAAAATATAACCCTCCGGGGTTACCGCGTCAAGAAGACGCTTTTTTTCGGCTCCGATTCTGCCGTTAGGCATTGGAAACATCCGCGAAGCACATCGCGAGGTATATCGGCTCAGGCGCTCATAATCAACACTCGGGCGAATCAGGCGAACCGCGCATGAATAAAGCGAAAACGCCGCATCGAGAAAGCGCTTACATCTTGCGTGACAGGCGGCGTTTAAATCCGTAAGGCGGATAATGTCCTCGCGTCTGTCGATTAACATATCGGCGTTCCAGCATTCGCCGAGATTAACAATTTCGCCTGTTGCCCCGGGATAATGCGGGTCCATCGTGTGCGGCGCCGTACCGTCGGCAACGCTCATATTGGCATCATAAAAAACCAAGCCGTCAAGCGAATCCGGGTCACTTGAGCAGTATATACTGTCGCAATCAATTCCCACATCCGAAGCCGCCTTGGCAATGTTTTTCATCAGCGTGGATTTTCCTGTTCCTGGACCGCCTTTCAGGATAAATACGTAACCTTGCGCGTTCGGGGTAAGCTCATCAAAGAGCGAAAAGAATTCTCCGGGCCCGCTTGAACCGAGAAAGAATTTTGCCATCTTCTTCACACCTTTCCGCTTGTTTACCTTATATTCTATTCACAAGCACTTAGAAAGGTGAATTCAAAAAAAAGAGGGGCAGCTAAGCTGCCCCTTCGAAATTTGGACTTTATGCCGTGATTGCCATAATAATACCGATGGCAATGTATAGAATAACGCTCACTGAGTATTTCTCAATGTAAGCGCCGACCACGGTTTTGACCGTCGGAAGGAATAAAAGGACTCTCGCGACTATGCCTGCCTTATTCTCACCATAAAAAATATCCCACAGATGCAGCGCATCCTCCACAAGCGGGAAGCAGTTGCACAGAAGCGACGCGCCTACATAGGTAAATAAAATATAAATAATAAACAAAGGCTTTGAATCGCTGAATGAAACGCCGAGTGAATACAGGCACATGACGCCGCTCAGAAACAGAGGCAGGCCTGTGAAGAAATTCATTATGCCGGGACCGACGGCGATGATGAACGACCTTCCCCTTGTATCGGGAAAATCATGCTCAATATGGCCGCATGCCTCGTCAAGGCGAAGGTAGCCCTCGCTCTCAACAGGTATTGAAAATAGTCTGCAGGTCAAATGCTCCCAAAAGCCGCGCAGATACGCGCCGGGGAAGGTAAGAATCCTGCCGATAATATACAAAGTCCTCATGCTACATCACCCGTTCCCTTCATAAATACATCCTCGGGCGTTTTGGTGCCTGCTATAATGTCCTTAACATCCTGAGATATGGAGTCAAGCTCCGCCTCAAAGGAATCGAGGAATTCAGTAACGCTGGCAGCGTTTTCGCTCGTGCCCTTGCCGTATTTGCTGCAAAGGTAGGCGGCAAGGTAGCTCGTATCACTCAGCTCGGGTGTGTACATACTGCTATCGCCTGAATAGCTGTAAAATGAAGAGGCCATATAGTTTGCCTGATACACAGCGTCAAAGGCGGCGTCGTAATCGCCCTGTAAAATTCTGATAATCGCCATCTGACGGTAATGCTCCGCTACTGACTGGCATTCATCTATACCCTCTTGGCAGAGCGTAGCGGCCTTCTCAAGGTCACCGAACCTGCGAAGCGCGGCAACGCGCAGGGTGTAGGTGCTCTCATGCTCGGGATTGTCTTCATCAAATTCATCACAAAGCTCAAACGCCTCGTCTTTTTCATTACGAGCAAACAGAATCATCAGCTTATCATAATAAGCGTCGCCGTTATTTTTATTTTCGTCTATCAGCTTATCGCAGTATTTTTCGGCGCTGTTATAATCACCGAGAGCAAAATATACATCAATCAGATCTGTGTAGTACAGCCAGCCGTAATTCGGCGAGAGCTTCTCACATTCCTTGAGCAGCTCAAGAAGCTCGGTGTCGCTAACCTCGGCATACTTGGCAACGGAAAATCTGATATATTGAACATAGCCCTCTTCTAATTTGGCGCCCTTAACCGCCTGATCTATCTTCTCTCTTGTCTGCTCATAAGTCAGCGTACCGCCCGTGAAGGCGTCAAGAATATCCGAGCAGGCCTGATAGGCGGCGTAATAGCCCTCATATGCTTTTTCGCTCGCGGCAAGCACTTTATATTTACCCTTGATTGTCGGATAATTCTGCTCAATGCTATAGCCCGCGTCAACAGGCGAATATATATGAGACATTGCCACAAGCTTCTTAACGGTAACCTTTTCTCCGACGATAACGGGTTTGATATCACCGACTGAATCGTTAATTTGCTCTGCTACAGAATCAACATCCGAATACGCGCTGTAAGCGTTATACCAGCAGTTCTCCGCCGCGTCAATATCGCCCTTTGTAACCTGCAAAGCCGCCGCGCAATTCAAGAAGCTGATTGCAAAGCCAACCACCGATAAAAGCATCACAACAAACCCGGCAATCCACGCGCCCGCAGGAATTTTGACCGTGAGCATGCTCGTCTCGCATTCCTCACAGTAGTCGCTGCCCTCGGCCTTTTCTTTTTCACCGCAGCGAAGGCAAAGACGCTCGGTAAGCGGTTCACGGTAAACAATGCTTTGCTCCTGCCCCGCTAA
>CAYUXK010000010.1:4859-26263 GCA_964448835.1 uncultured Clostridium sp.
GCCGCTTGTTCGGCAGTATTTTTTTCTTCGTTCTCGCCGAGATATTCTTTATTATCTTCCAACGTGTTACCTCCTTAATTGGGTTATTTGCGCTATACACTTTATTGTAGCATCATTATGCAGTGAATTCAAACAAATCTTGGATATTTTACATAATAATAACATTTTATTTTTATTTAACGCCGATATTTTTCTTCTTTAGATTAATGGCGGCTCCGACCGCGAGCAGCCCCACTGCCGTAATAATTGCCTCCGGTATCATATAGCTGGAGTTGTAGCCGATGGAATACAAAATAACCGCCTCGCCCTCGGGGCAATAACTGCCCCATATTGTCGCTCCGCTGATAATATGGCAGATAAGCCGCAGCAGCGTTACCATAATTCCGCCCAAAGCAAGCTCTATCGGCTGCTTGTTTTTAATCCTGCCCCTGAATATGCCGCCGAGCCCTAACACGGAATAGGCTATGATGTAATCAAACAGAGCGAGAATGATATATGAGCCGATGCCCTTGACATAGCCGAAATACGCGAAGCCGAAAACCATTTCGATAAGCGAAAACAAAAAGGCGGTCAGTAACCCCTGCTTCATTCCATGACGGTAGGCAATGAGGATAATCGGAATCTCGCTGAAAAGCGTTATGCTGCCCCCTTGCGGCAAGGTCAAAAACGGGATAAACTTTGACGTTTCATTCAAAGCAACCGCGAGCGCAATCATAAGCGCGCTCTCGGTAAGTACCTGGGTCCTGCTGATTTGTTTTGCTGCTGACATACGCGTTTCCTCCTTTTTTCTTCAAACCCTCCCGGATAAAAAAGTCCGGTGTTATGGTACACCGGACGAAAGAAAAAAGGTATTTTCCCTACGCCGGCATTATCCGGATCAGGTTTAAGGGTATAATCTCAGCCGGCTTTAGCCAGCACCCCTATTAAATTAAATTTTAAATTATGCGTCCTTTTTCTCAGTTTGCGCCTTTGCCTCGGGAGTGTCTCTGTAATACTGTGTTTTCGGATTCGGATGGCTGCGTGAATTCCACAGCTGATCCGCGACGGGCTTCCACTGCGCGGCAAATTTATCGCACCGCGAGCAGAGAGTGTCAACATCCTCGGGCATAATCAAATCCGTTGATTTCGCGCCGGTTTGCTTAATTATCGCGCGAAGGCAGTCGGGATTCTCAAGCAGCGGACAGGGGCGCAAATGATTCTCATTAAAAGGCTGATTGTGCCAATATGCCTGAAACAGCGGGTTTCGCAGCGCCTCAATGAGAGTGTGGGTTCTGATATTTGAATCGGAATAATGCACAAACACGCACGGCTCAATATCGCCCTCAGAATTAATGTGGAAATAATTCCGCCCGCCTGCTATGCAGCCGCCGACATATTCGCCGTCATCCTGAAAGTCCATGATGAACAAAGGCTTGCCGGTCTCTCCGCTGCGCACGGTTCGCAGCCAGTTATACATATGGGTGCGCTGCTCGGGTGTGGGTATAAGCTCCTCAACAGCTCCGCTGCCCAGGGGCATATAATTGAAATAAAGCCCGAAGCGAACGCCCTTGGATACCATAAGGTCAAGAAATTCATCACTTGTAACGCTCTCAACATTCTCGCTTGTGTAGCAAACGGAAATGCCGAAAAGCAGCCCCTTCGCCCTGAGCATATCCATTGCCGCAACGGTTTTGTCGTAAGCACCGGGGCCGCGGCGTGAATCGTTAACCTCGCGATTACCCTCAATACTCAAAGCCATAACAAGGTTTCCGACCTGCTTTGCCTGCTCGCAAAAGCTTTCGTCAATGAGCGTGGCGTTTGTATAGGCGAGAAAGGCGCAGTCAATATTTTCGCGGCAGAGGGTAAGAATATCCTCCTTGCGTATCAGCGGCTCGCCGCCGGTGAACATATAAAGATGAGTACCCATCTGAGTGCCCTGATTAACAATGCTGCGCATTTCATCAAGCGTAAGGTTGGAGCGGTGGCCGTACTCGGCGGACCAGCAGCCCTTGCATTTGAGGTTGCACGCGCTTGTAGGGTCAAGCAATATAATGAAGGGAATGTTGCAATTATAAATCTCTCTGTTTTTGCGCACCGCCTTGGTGCCGTTAACGCCCGCGCCGAGGCCGAGCGCAAGGAGCAGATTCTTAATAACCAATGGGTCAGCCTCGTTAATAATATTCATTGCGAAGGTATTCCAAACATTATTGGTATCAGATACAGCCTTGCGAAAAGAATCGAAATTCTTCTCCGGGAAGCTGCCGCCAATCATACGCTGGGCAAGGTTAATGAGCTTTATAATGTTCTCTTGCGGATTCTTTTTGACATATTTGAAAATATTGTCAAACGCGACACCTGCAGAAGCACGCTGAAGCTTCTCTTTTGAGCTCATCATATTACCACACTCCCCTTTCCGGATTTCTCCAATTTGTATTTTACAGGTCTACAGTTTACCACAGGTTTCGCGAGTTGTCCATACTAATTTTATTATTACCGACTTTTTGGCAATAAATTCACAGAGTGGAAACAATTCTGCTTGCAATGCTGAAAATAATATTGTATTATTTTATTACTCATTATTTCGGAGGTTTCGTTTTGACTGATAAAATCAAACGCTACGCGGCTCTTGCCGCGCGAATCGCGGTTTCTGTCGCGATAACAGCAATAATTATATGGAAATATAAGGAGTTAAAAAGTATTGATGTCCGCGAAATAGTTTATGCCGCGGATAATACTTTTATCGCCGTCATGTCCGTTTGGGGCGTTTATCTGATTAAATCCGTGCTTTTCGTTTTGCCCGCCTCTCTCATTTACACGGCTGTCGGCATCGCCTTTAATGCTGGCTGGGCGGTATTGATTAACACGGCGGGTATCATAATTGAAATTATGGTAACCTACGCTTTAGGGCGTATGCTTGGCGGTCAGTATGTGACTAAATTGCTTCAGAAGAAGAAATTCGGCAAGAAGCTCCTCGCGGTTAAGGATAAAGATAAGCTGTCCGCGCTTTTCGGCATAAGGCTGCTGCCGCTTTTCCCGATTGATTTTGTGAGCCTTTTCCTCGGCGCTTATAATATTAAGCCTCTGCAGTATTTTTTGGTTTCTTTTGCCGGCATAATGCCGCGCGTGGTACTTTTTACAATTTTGGGCGATAAAATATATGACCTTTTACCCATGCGCACGCTGATGATGCTTGTCATCTGCCTGCTGCCTGTCGCGCTTATTGTGTGGGTTATACGCTCCGCAATCGACCTTAAGAAAGAGAACGAAATAGCGGCAAAAAGGCGTTATGTGCCCCTGTGCGTTAAGAACCGCACGGTTATTCTTGACACCGATATCGGCCCCGACTGCGACGACGCGGGCGCTCTCGCCGTACTCATTGAGCTGAGCAAAAGGCACGGCTTCAAAATCGCGGGCGCGGTTAACTGCACCTCAAACCGTTTCGGCAACGGAGCGATTCGCTCGATATCCGAATTCTGCGGGGCGGACATTGAGATTGCCCAGTTTGAAGGCAAAGACTTCTTTGACTCCAAAAATCTTTATAACAAGCACATCAGCGAAAAGTACCTTGAGGGGCGTGAGGACGCCTGCCTTGCCGAGGGCGCGCTCGAGTTCTATAAAAAACAGCTTGAAGCCGCCCAAGACGACGAGCTTGTGATAATAACAATCGGTATGCTTAACAATATAAGTAACCTGATTTCGGCCTATCCCCAGCTTTGCGCTAAAAAAATCAACGCGATTATCGCCATGGCGGGCAAATTCCCCATGGGCAAGGAATTCAATGTTGAGAGCGACATCGCGGCAGCGCAAAATGTTTTTCAGAATTTCCCGAATATTATTGTATGCTCAGGCTATGAGGTTGGTGATAAAATTCTCACGGGCTACGCCGAACCGCCGAAAAACGCCGAGCGCAACCCGATTTATGACAGCTACGCTTTATATGTACGCGACAAAAACGGCGCTCAGCTTCGTTCAAGCTGGGATTTGACTGCCGTTCAGTTTGCCGCACAGGGTGAGGGTGATTTCTATAAGCTCTCACGCGCGGGCAAAATCACGGTTGACTCGAACGGCTCAACCTTCTTCAAGCGTGAAAAGGGAGCTAACCGATATTATATGATTAAAAAAGCAAAGGACGCGGACATAGCCGCATCCTTGAATTCAATTCTTGCCGCATATAATGAAATCTGATTATCAGGCGTAAAACTCTTTAATATAGCCTTCAACATCAGCCCTCGTGCCCTTTAACGGGCCGGGGGTTTCCATTTTGAGCGAAACGGTCGCTGTGGCGGTAAGCAGGGCAGAGGGAATATCCCGCTCGAGGCGTTCGTTGATATAAGCGGCAAAGGTGGTGTCTCCCCTGCCGGTTCTTCCGCTTAAGTTGCGGGACTTAATCGGGCAGGTGTAAAAATCCTTGCCGTTATACGCCAAAACCTCGCTGTTGTGAGTAATCATTATTTCCTTAGCGCCCATGGCGAAAAGTGCCTTTGCCGCCTCTTTTCTGTCGGTGAAGCCTGTTAAAATCTCAGCCTCCGCCGCGTCGGTTTTAAGATAGGCTATGTACGGAAAAATCTCGTTTTTTTCGGCGTAATCCTTAAAATATATCGAGCCCTCGGGTGAAGCATGGCGCAACAGAGCCTGAACATCCACAGCGACAGGGGCGCGTTTCGATATACCCTTAATCATTTCACCGCTGAAGTCGCCGTAAAGAAGCCCGGCAAAATGATAAATGTCGGTATCGAAATTCTTGATTTCATCCTCGGTGAACGGGTCGCCCTTGCTTCGGCAAAAGCAGGTGCGCCGCTCCTTGTCGGGCGTGTGATAAATATTCACCATATCGGTGGATTTTTCACTCGGAAGAAGGAAAATATCCTCATGGGGAATTGTGAACGACTTCATCCTCTCGGTATCTTTGGCGGCGACCTTTGTGACGGCCGCGACACGGTGACCGAGCACGCTCGCGGACGCCGAGGAATAGACCACCGCGCCGCCGGGGATAATTTCGGTATTGCCAAGGCAATCGGTGTTTTCATCAATAGTAATATGTCCTATTATTACCGAGCTGTAATGCGCCATAATAATCACTCCTGCAACTCTTTTTCATATTCTTCGCGCTTTGACTCCTCGACCGCTCCCTTGAGCAGGTTAAGGCGAAGTATTTCACGCGCCTTGAGATAATCACGGGTGTAAAAATCGCATGCAATTATGTTAACATTTTTAAGGTAATACTCATTCTCAACAAGACCCGCCATTATTTGCTTGAAATACGGACGCAAATCCTCATCAAGACCGCGCGGCCACTTGCGTATGCCGTTCTCGGTGCCGAGGTTCGGCGTCTGCTGTGTCTGGAACCAAACGAAGCCGTCCGTGGGGTTGTCGTCAATAAAGCGGTAGATGCTTTTGACGAATTTCTCGACCTTGTAGCCGTGAACCTTAGCATCCCACGGGTCAATATGCGGGCAATCGGAGCTTGCGGTGTACTCCTTTTTGGCGTTAAGAATCATAAAGCGCTTTCCTGAGCGCCTTATATCGCCCATAGTAACATCGGCGATATTATCAAACTCGATAAAGGCATTTTTAGCAGGGTCAAGATATTCGCAAAGCAGCTTATCAACCTTGGCGTTATCTATCGGGTAGCTCATTTTAAACGGACCGAGTTTTTGCTCTCCGTAGACGCGGATATCAAAAATGAAAAACTCTGTCTTGCCTTCCTCGGTCATGCGCTTCATATCGGAAAGCACCTCGGTGAACTTGACACCCTTCATCATGCCGTGGGCAACCACAATCTCGCCCTTTTTATTCATAGACAGCCTGATGCAAAAATGCCGTACACCGTATTTATACTGCTCATACAGCGTACCGTCCTGGCAGCAGGCTGTGAAGTTCATGCCCCTTGAGCCCGCGTTGTGCGCGCTGGGGATGGCTATTTTAGTAATATGCGCCTCATCTTTAATATAGGACATCCATTTGTCATAAATCATTGCACAGCCTCCTTATATTGATACACTCTAACATAATCCACAATAAAATCCGCGTGGTCCACCCCGTCGGGCTCAATGCTTATTTTGCCCGTGCCGTGACGGTCCGCGTTCGCGACGCCGTCTTTACCCGCGACCTCGCATGAAAGAATCAAATTCTCGGGGTTTTGGCTCACGCCGCCGGTGCTTAACCTGCCGCATTCAACGCCGTTTATGTAATAAATATATTCGTCCTTATTCCATTCAAGCCCGTAGGTGTTGAATTCCTCATAAGGGTTGTTAACATAGAATTTGCCTATGCTGTCGCCCTTTGAGTCCTCGCCGTAGCCGTCATAATGAATTCCGCCAATAACGGCATTCCCCGCGCCCCACCAGGCGTCCTTATAATACATGGATTCGTATATGTCAACCTCCGTACCGTCGGTGCCTGAGCCGTTAACCTGATACACGCCCTCGTTCATCATCCAAAACGCCGACCACATACCCGTCGCAGGCGGCAATATACAGCGGCATTCAAAGTAGCCGTAAAGCCACTCGTGAAGTCCGGCGGTTGAGATACAGGCGGTATAATATCCTGTCCCGAAGCCATCCCCTGCAAGAGGCTGCTCAATATATTTTGTTGTTATCACGAGGTTGCCGTCATGTTGAGAAAGCATATCGCTGTGCCAATATCCTCCCTGCCGCACGGCGCCCCAATGGAGCGTGGGCACACTTTGGCGGGTATCCCACTTTGTCGTGTCAATCTCATCACCGCTGAATTCGTCGCTCCACACGAGCTCAAAGCGCTCATCGAGCTCCAAATCCCTGCCCGAGGGTATTTGCGGCAGGGAAAGCGCTACCGGCAAAGAGGGTGAAATAATCATCAGAATCGAGACGATGATTTTTATAATTCTGCCTGCCATAATATCCTCCTTCGATACACTCAAAATAAGTCTATCTTCTCCAGATTTTTCTGTCAAGGCTGCGAAACTGAACCGCCTGCGAAATGTGCCGTGTATCAACCTCAGGGGCTCCCTCAAGGTCCGCTATGGTTCGCGCTATGCGCAAAACCTTGTCATAGGCGCGGGCAGAAAGGTCAAGCTTCTCAAAAACTCTCTCAAGGAGCACCATCGCGGCGGGCGTAGGAGCGCAGTAAGTCCTTGTGAGTGATGAGTCCATCTTTGCGTTGCATGAAACTCCTGTACCCTCAAGACGCTTTTGCTGGATTTTGCGAGCAGCGTTAACCCTTTCACGAATTTCGGCCGAGCTTTCGCTGGGAAGCTTACTCGAAAGCTTATCAAAATCAACGGGCGGCACCTCAATGTGAATGTCGAGCCTGTCAAGCAGAGGACCCGAAACGCGCGCGAGGTAACGCTTCGCGGCACCCTCGGGGCAGGTGCATTCCTTTTTTGGATGCCCGTAATACCCGCAGGGGCACGGATTCATTGCGCACACCACCATCGCGGAGCACGGGTAGGTAAGAGAAGCGCTCGCGCGGGAAATAGTAATTTTACTGTCCTCAATCGGCTGGCGCAGAACCTCCATGGCCGCGCGTGAAAACTCGGGCAATTCATCGAGGAAAAGCACGCCGTTATGCGCGAGCGAGATTTCACCCGGCCTCGGTATCGCTCCGCCACCCGAAAGCCCCGCGGGCGACACCGTATGATGCGGCGAGCGAAACGGTCTGTGCCTGATTAGCGACACGCCCTGCGGCAGCGCGCCCGCTATTGAATAAAGCTCCGTCGTTTGCAGACTTTCTTCAAAGGTCATATCGGGTAAAATTGACGGCAGGCGCTGAGCAAGCATACTTTTGCCTGAGCCGGGAGGCCCGACCATCATCACATTATGACCGCCCGCGGCGGCAATCTCAAGCGCGAGGCGTGCCTCCTGCTGGCCTTTAACATCTCTGAAATCAGGCAAGTTCCCCTGTCTGTTATCGTTAAGCTCCTCGTGAAACTCGGTAGCCTTCATCAAATTTTCGCCCGTAAGGTGCTCAATAACCTGCAAAACCGTTTCGGCGGCGTATACATTAATGCCGCTCACGGCGGAGCATTCGGCAGCGTTGTCAACGGGCACTATAACGCTTTTTATACCCTCGTGCCGCGCGCGGATTACCATTGGCAGCGCGCCGTTTACTCTACGAATGAATCCGTCAAGCGAAAGCTCGCCTATAAAAGCGTAATCAGATTCGTCGAAGCGCAGCTGCTCGCTCGCCTTGAGCATGGATATAAGTATGGGCAGGTCGTAAACCGAGCCTTCTTTTCGCGTATCTGCGGGGGCAAGGTTAATTGTAATGCGGCTCTGCGGATACTTGAAGCCGCAGTTTTTAATCGCGGCGCGCACACGGTTCTTTGCCTCGTTTACCGCGGCGTCGGGCAAGCCGACAATATCAACGCGAGGCAAGCCCTGCCCAAGGTCTGCCTCAACGCTGACAAGGTAGCTGTCCATTCCAAACAGACCTATACTGTTTATTCGTGCAAACATTTCATGTCTCCCGCATTTTATTCAAGTAATATACTATCATAGATTTTCTTAAAATAAAAGATGTTTTTAAAATTTGAACCGCCTTGAATCAATCCAAGGCGGTTCAAATTTTATTAATTCAACTGCTGAAAAGCTGAACCCAGTACATCTTGCCGTCAGGTCCCTTTGCGACGCCGATGCCGGTTTTTGTGAAGTTGCTGTCGGAAATGTTTTTGTAATGCGAGTATGAATCATACCAGCCCTTGCAAATTGCCTTGGGGGTATTGTAGCCCCAGCCGATATTCTCGCCCGCCTTGCCGCTGGTGATTCCGAATTCCTCAAAAAGGGTGAAGCATCTTCTGCCGTCGGGTCGAGTATGGTTACACTTGTCAGACCACGCTATTTCGACCGCTCTCACATTCGCCGCCTGAGTCAGTGTTTTACTCACGGTCAAATCCGATTTATTCAAATCTCTGCGGTAGCCGTTGATGATGTCCAAAACCTCGCTTCTCTCGGAGGCATATTTATCCATGTTGCGGTATGCCTCGGGCTTTAATTCATCGGTGGTCGCGCTGTAATTTGAACGGTCATAGACATAATTTTTTGTAGTTTTATCATATACGGAGGTGCCGTCGCTCATTATCTTATAATATTTGTATTCGGTAACCGAGGCGGTAACGCCGTAATTGAGCTTCTCAACATATGAGGACTTTTTTGTTGAGGTTTCGCCCGTATCCTTAAGGCTGCTCAGCGTGGTTTTAACGACCGTGGTAATAACCTTGCGGGTTGTGGACTTTGTTGTCGCCTTGGTTGTCGCTTTTGTTGTTGCCTTTGTAGTAGTCACCGTTGTTGCTGCGGTGGTTACTTGGGTTGTCGTTTCTGTCACTGCATCCGTCACGGTTTCGGGCAGGGTTGAGCTGCTGCCGTTTAGCGCGGAGCCTGCGATGCCGAGCTTTGTGCTCATAGCGTGCTCAGAGCTATAATATGACAAGCCGGCAAGGCAGATTGCAAGAACCGCCGCCACAACAGAAATCAGTTTTTTCAACAAAAAGACCTCCAGAGAGTTTGTAGGTGTAAAATAACCGAGTCGAATTAAAAGGCATTTTTACAATAGCAGGCTGTATAAGCCCCGAGCATTCGTGTTGTTACTGGACAAACCAGTTTGTATCGTTTTTATACGGATTCTCCATCGCGTTAGCATCATACCAAGCCTGCGGATAGCGCGGGTTATTGTTAATGACCGCCTTGGAGGTATCAACCTCTTCGCTTTCGCCATCACGCACCAGTCGGGCAACAACGACAAGCCTTGCCTCATTGAAATCGTAGCAGCAGGTTGAGAGAGTCAGGATTTTATCCGTTGGCTCAATGTCAACGCCTGTGGTGTAAAGCTTGCGCTTATCAACCTCCTTGATGTAGTCCATAAACTTATCATCATCAAGGCGGGTGAAGATATAGTTAAACGCGTATCCGTTATCGGCGCGCGCCTCGCTGTTGGTGACAAAAACGCCGTAAACCTTCCACTTATGGTTTTCGTAGATAGTATCAAACTCGATGGTGGGTGCGGACTTGAAGCCGCTTATCATACGGTAATTCTCGAGCATGCCGAAAATCAAATCGTCATACTCCATGTTGTGCCCGTAAAGGATGGTGTTGCGGTCAAGCAGGGCGGTTGTGTTGCGGTAATCGGCGAAGGGGACGCCGTATTTAGTCCACTTGCCGTAGAAATTATGTCGTAAATAGGCGTTGTTGTCAACGGTCTTGACAATCGGGAAATTCATTTCGAACGAGGGGATTGAAAGCCAGCCGATAATGTCTTTATTAATAACATAAAGCTCCGCGAATTTTGCCTGCATACCCTGCGGGAATTTAACATCCGGGTACTTTTCTTTAACCTTTGCCCAGGCGGCGGATTCATTTTCGGGCTTGACCTCGATAACGACCTTTGAGGTCTTAACGGTGTCGGACTTAAACTGAGCAGGCTCAACAACATAGGTGTTAATCAAAATGCCTGTGCTTACTATCATTGTGATAATCGAAAGAATTAAAACTAATTTGCGCACAACCTCGCCCTTGGGGTCGCCCTTGACGGGAAAAACTGCGGCAACAAAACCGTTTTTCTTCTTTGCAGTTTTCTTGTCTTCCTGCTGCCCCGCCTGCGCCGCGGCGAGCGCTTCAAGAAGCTCGGTCGCGCTGCGGGTTCTCATAACCGGCCTTTCGCGAAGCGCCTTGGTGAGCGCGTCCTTTGCCGCCTGAGGAATATCCTCGGGCGCATTTTGCCATAGCGTTTCGGGCTCCTCGCCGCCATCCGGTCTGACAGGCTCGCCCATAAGGAGCCTATATATAACCGCGGCCGCGGCGTAAATATCGCTCCATGGCCCTGTTTCATCGCCCGATAAAACCTCGGGCGCTGCATAGGGTGATTGCTTTTCTTTTAAATCGGCGTACACTTCGCCGTCAAGGCTGCAGCCGAGCATAAGTACCCTGCCGCTTTCGCCCACGAAAATATTCTCAAGGCAGATTCCGCCGTGTGTCAGCTCCTGCTCATGAAGTATATCAAGCTGTGTGAGCACATCCTCAAACATATTCAGAGCAACGGGCAGAGTAACGCGCTTGCTTTCGCCGAAAAGCTCCGCGAGGCTTTTGCCGCCCTTGCTTTTTACCTCGCTGACTATGTAAACGGTTGAATTCTCCTCAATACAGGCTAAAATGCCGAGCGAGGGCACTAGGGCGTAAAGGTCGGCAAGCTTGTGCCCCCTGCCGATTACGCGCGCGAGCACAGCATCAAACTCAGCTTGAGTTTCGTAGCTGTTGCTGACAACCTCGCTTTGCCCCGTAACCCTGCGGGCAGTCTTTTGAGGAAAATATTCATCGACAGAAACCACCGAATTGTCTTTATTATCCCTTGCTATGTAAGTGATAAATAAATCATCGCTCTTTTGCGCGCGGCCGATAAGAAAGCGTGAATTAAGCAGTGTGCCGCATTTGAGATGCTTTTTTATGTCGTTTTCACAGTCGCTTTCAAGCCCGCATTCGGGGCAAACGACGAGAGCATCGTCATATTCCTTCATACATCCCATACAGAGCTTCATTCGTCATCCTTCCTTTCGGTAATCTCTGCTTCTTTAAATTCGTAACTGATTTCGAGCGTTTCAAACAGCCTCTCCAGCGCCGTTTCGCCGCCGTCGCCGAGGTAGCCGCGCAAAGCGTCAACGGTGTAGTCGGCAGAGGTCGTTTCGTTGAAATAAGCGATGATTTTATCCATTTGCTCAACGCTCAGAATGTAGTGCGTATCGTGGTTTCGCATAACATCAAAGGAGTAATCGGCAATTTCGCCCTCCCCGTCTTTGCGAACACGAAGAAAAATCAAGTCATTATTGTCAAGGGCATAGAATTCATCATCGAGCGCGGCAGCCCTTCGCTGGGCAAGACGCGGCTCAATGGGGATGATTTCGGCGTCCTCTTTGTTTTGCTCCGCCTCGGCCTTTTTCTTCTTTTTTTCTTTGCTTGCGGTAATCAGCCCGTACAGCGCAATAGCCACAGTCGCAAGAAACATAAAGAAAGCAATGAGTTTATTGTTGGGCAAATTTCTTTCCTCCGTATTTTTGTTTTTCAACGCTATACAGATTGATTTTATCAAATTTTTTTCTATTACGCAACCTTTTATATGTAAATTATTTAGAGATGGCGAAAAACCCACTCAAAATGAGCGGGTTTTGGTAGTTACTGTAAGTATTCAAAAATCTCAACGCCTTTTTTCGGCGAAAGGTATGACGGGGCGATATCAAGAACCGTTTTGCAGCCCGCTGCCCCCTCGCTGTTAAGCCTGCACGCCGCCCTCGCGTAAGCAACAAGCACTAAGGCGGTGAACTCGGGGTTGGAATCAAGGTGAAGTGAATACTCGATTATGTGGGTGTTTTCGTTATTTTGACCTGATTTTCCGCTTCGGATAACAAAGCCCTGATGCGGCAGACCGCTGTGGTCGCGTTTTAGCTCTTCGGCAGTTATGAAGGTAACGGTTGTGTCATAATCGGCAAAATAATTCGGCATCGCCTTGATTTGAGCCTCTATTCTCTCTTTGTCGGCTCCTTCGGCGGCAACAACGTAGCAGTCCCTTGTATGCTTCTGGCGGGTTGTAAAAGCAGGTGTTTCACCGCTTCTTACTTGATTAAGCGCCTGCTCTATGGGCACGGTATACTGCCTCGCGTCAAGCACGCCCTCAATTCGTCTTATCGCGTCGGAATGCCCCTGGCTCACGCCCCTACCCCAAAATGTATAGTCGCTGCCAAAAGGCAGAATGGCGGCGGCGTAAAGGTGATTAACAGAAAACAATCCCGGGTCCCAGCCAACGGAAATAACGGCGGTTTTGCCGCCTTTTTTTGCAGCGGTGTCAACATTATTGAAATGCTCCTCGATACGCACATGGGTATCAAAGGAATCGACAACATTGAAATGCTCCGCGAGCACGGGAGTTTGCACGGGTAAATCCGTAGCCGAACCACCGCACATAATCATAACATCGATGTCGTTTTTATGTTCAAGCACCCTCGACGCGGGGTAAACAGGTGTGTCGCCTTCCGTCTTAACCGATGAAGGCTCCCTGCGGGTAAAAATCGCGGCGAGAGTCATATCGGGGTTTTGCTTGATTGCCTGCTCGATTCCTCTGCCGATGTTGCCGTAGCCGAAAATTCCTATTCTGATGCTCATACCTAACGCCTCCAATAAAATTACACCTGCCTATTATAATACCACAGCGTTAAATATGCAATATTTTTTTGCTCAAAGTGTTATTTGCCAATAAGCTATACACTCGCGGTCATAGGTGTAGGTAATATGAAGCTTGCCGTCACGGTACTCTATCGCAGGGTATGAGTATTCGCCGCCCGGATTATCCTCAAGCGTCATGACTGTCTCGAAGCTTTCGCCGTTATCGCGCGAGCGCGAAAGAATCAGCGGAGAGCGCTCGCCCCAGTTCTCGCCAACGGGGTTCCAGACAAGGTAAAGCTCGTTGTCGTCCGTTTTAACAAGGTCAATGCCGCTGTTGTTATTGGGCAGCTCAGTTTGATAGGCGCGGCACCAGCTTTTACCGTAATCGGTTGAGTCGCTTCGATATATAAACCCTGACGAGGTGCGCGTGAGCATATGCACACAGCCCTCTGGATACTCCCAGAGCGTCGGCTGAATCATCGCAACAGCGTTACGACAGATACCGTTACCGCTATCAGCGCCCGGCGCAACCTGAGCAGTTTTAACCCGCCTTTGTCTGTGCCATGTGAGTCCGTCATCATCGGACATATCAGCAAACACAAACCAGCCCTTGATTTCACTTGAGGCGGGCGCAAGAATGTTGCCGTTTGAGAGGCGGATTATCTTGTTTTTTACAGGCCCTCTGCCGTCGCTGTAGTCGCCCTTGACAAGAATAAGCGGCTTATCAAAGGTAACCCCGCCGTCATTGGATTCGCACACATAGGTGCGCCAAAAGCGGACTTTCTTGCCGACCTTAAAAAAGAGGCGCACAACGCCGTCCTCTCGCAAAAACAGCACAGGGTTCCAATGCGGGATGCCCTCACGCGCCGCGACACGGCACGGCTTAGACCACACATCGTTAACGCGCTTTGAAAACCATATTGCAACATCGTCTTTGCCTTCTTCTGTTCCGCCGAACCAGGCCGCGACTACGCTGCCGTCTGCAAGGGGCAAAACCGTTGAGGCATGGCAGTTTGCGGTAGGTTTTTCGATGAAAATCATCTCTTTTAATGTTTTCAAATGTTACACCTCTTTTGATAAGATAGCCTATTATATCAAATTATAATAGCAAACGCAATGCCTTATCTTTTATCAATCCAGCTCAAACTGCCCTGTATAGAGCTGATAATATTTACCCTGCTTTTCTATGAGGTCATCATGGCTTCCCCGCTCAATAATTTCGCCTTTTTCAAGTACCATAATCGCGTCCGAATTGCGCACTGTCGAAAGTCGGTGAGCTATAACAAACACCGTTCTGCCCTCCATGAGCTTATCCATGCCAAGCTCAATCAGGCGCTCGGTTCGAGTATCGATGGAGCTTGTTGCCTCATCAAGAATAAGCACGGGCGGGTCGGCAACTGCGGCGCGGGCAATTGCAAGCAGCTGACGCTGCCCCTGCGAAAGATTTGCTCCGTCACCTGTAATAACCGTGTTGTAGCCTTCAGGCAGGCGGCTGATAAAGGAATCCGCGTTGGCGAGCTTTGCCGCGGCGACAATTTCATCATCGCTTGCATTAAGGTTGCCATAGGCGATATTATCCCTGACAGTCCCCATGAATAAATGTGTATCCTGCAAAACCATGCCCAGCGAGCGGCGAAGGTCTGACTTCTTGATTTTATTCAGGTTAATACCGTCATAGCTGATTTTGCCGTCTTCAATATCGTAAAATCTGTTTATCAGGTTTGTTATGGTTGTTTTGCCCGCGCCCGTTGAACCGACAAAGGCAATTTTTTCGCCGGGCTTCGCGTAAAGGCTAACATCCTTGAGCACGTCGTTTTTGCCGTCATAGCTGAAGGTAACATCATGGAATCGAACATCGCCCTGCCACTCGGTATAGGTGAGAGTTCCGTCCTGGTGCGGGTGCTTCCACGCCAGAATGCCTGTTCGCTCGTCACACTCGGTAATGTTGCCGTCAGAGTCTTTTTTAGCGTTGACAAGCGTAACATAGCCGTTATCCGCCTCGGGCTCGGTGTCAAGTATTTCAAAAATTCTTTCAGCGCCGGCAAGGGCGGCAAGGATGACATTAATCTGCTGCGACGATTGAGTAATCGGCTGGAAAAACTGCCTTGTGTACTGCAAAAACGCGACAAGCGTACCAACCGTGATGGCAAAAAATGAGCTTTGGGGCAGTGAAATAATCAGAAACGCTCCGAGAGTTGCCGTCGCGGCGTAATTCAGGTATGAAAGGTTGCCGACAATCGGCATAAGTATGCTCGCGAAGGTGTTCGCGTTTGTGGAAGCGATACGAAGATTCTCATTAAGCTCGGCAAAATCTTTCTTTGCCTTATCCTCGTGGCTGAACACCTTCACCACGCGCTGACCCTCGATGAACTCCTCAATGTAACCGTTGACAGCGCCAATACACTTTTGCTGAGAGCGGAAAAACGACCTGCTCTTGCCGCCGACTATTTTGATAATCAGAAACACAAGCCCGAGCATAACGACACCGAGCGCCGTTAAGATTACGCTGAGCCTTAACATCATAATAAATGTGCCAATCACCATAATAAAAGTAGAAACGAGCTGAATAAAGCTTTGGCTGATACATTCGCGAAGCGTATCAACATCGCTTGTGTAGCGGCTCATAAGCTCGCCGTGGGTATGGGTATCAAAAAACTTAATCGGCAAATCCTGCATATGGTTAAACAAATCGCGCCTGATAATATTGAGCGTATTTTGCGACACGCTGAGCATAATCCTCGAATAACCGTATGATGCCGCCGCGCCGCACACATAAATGCATGCCAGTATGAAAATCGCCTTGATGAACGGCACGAGAGCATCACCCGATAAATCCGCTCCGATTAGCGGCATAATGTAGTCGTCAATCATTGATTTCAGGAAATATGTTCCTGCAATTCCCGCGAGTGAGCTGATAGCCACAAGCGGAAACACGATTGCGAGCAGCTTCTTATGCGCGCCGAGGTACTTCATAAGGCGCAGCAGCGTTGCCTTGGCGTTCTTGGGTTTTGCGAAGCCGTGCCCTCCGGCGCCTCCCGGGCCGCCCGGAGGACCCCCGGGACGTTCGACTTTAATCGGTCCTGCCATTACGCAGCACCCCCTTCCAGCTGCGAGCGATAAACCTCGCCGTAAATAATGTTGCTCTCGATAAGTTCCTCATGGGTACCTATGGCGTCAATCTTGCCGTCATTGAGCACGATGATGCGGTCCGCGTGCTCAACGGAATTGATACGCTGGGCAATGATAATTGTTGTTATTTCATCAAACTGAGTTCTAAAACCTTCACGGATTTTAGCGTCCGTCGCGGTATCCACGGCGCTGGTTGAATCATCAAGAATCAGCACCTTGGGCGATTTGAGCAGCGCGCGGGCAATGCAGAGCCTCTGCTTCTGACCGCCCGAAAGGTTCACGCCTCCCTGACCGAGAACTGTTTGGTAGCCGTCGGGGAACGACATTATAAATTCGTGGGCCTGCGCAATCCTGCACGCATGCTCAATTTCCTCGTTTGTTGCGTCGGGCTTGCCCCAGCGAAGGTTTGACTCGATTGTGCCCGAAAACAGCAAATTCGTCTGCAAAACCATCGCCACGCTGTCGCGCAGAGCTTTGAGGGTATACTTTGAAACCTCGTTGCCGCCGACAAGCACCTTGCCCTCGGTTGCCTCATAAAGGCGCGGTATAAGCGAAACAAGCGTGGTTTTTGCGCTGCCCGTACCGCCGACTATGCCAATGGTTTCGCCCGATTTGATTTTAACATTTATATTATCGAGCACATTTTTTGCCGCGTCTTTGCTGTATTTAAAGCAGACATTGCTCATTTCAATGTCGCCGTTTTTAACCTCGAGTGAAGCGTCTGCCTCGTCGTCGGTGATATCGGGCTGCTCTTTAAAAATCTCCAACATTCTGTTTATTGAGGCCTTGCTCATAACCGCCATAACAAATATCATTGAAAACATCATAAGCGACATGAGAATTTGACTTATGTAGTTGATAAAGGCGGAAAGCTCGCCTGTCTGCATACTGCCGCGCATAACCAGATTGCCGCCGAACCAGAGCACAAGTACTATACAGCTGTAGCTTGCCATCTGCATCATCGGGTTTGAAAGAATCAAAACCTTCTCTGCCGCGATAGAAGCGTCGCGCAGCTCATCGTTTGAAATGGCGAAGCGTTCTTTTTCGTGAGCGGCGCGAACAAACGCTTTGACTACCCTTATGCCTATGAGCGTTTCCTGCACCGAGGCGTTGAGCCTGTCAACCTTAGTCAGCAGACGCTTAAAGCGGGGCATCGCGACACTGCCCATTATGACGAGAAACAGCGCGAGAAGCGGAGCAACAAACAAAAACACCCTCGCGAGCTCGGCGTTGATTTTAATCGCGTAGCCAATCGCCATGGCAAACATAAGCGGAGAGCGCACACAAATGCGGATAACCATCGTAAACGCGTTTTGGATGGTGTTTATGTCGGTTGACATACGCGTTACGAGAGAGGCAGTGCTGAACCTGTCAATATTTGCAAACGAAAAATCCTGAATTTTATCGAACGCTTTCTTACGAATATTTGCTCCGAAGCCCATGCCTGCCTTTGCCGCGTACCGCGCCGAAAGCGCGCCGCACAGGAGCGAAAGCATTGCCATGATAACCATCTTCACACCGGTATTAAGTACAGACGGCAGACCGCCGCCGCCGATAATTCCGTCGTCAATTATTCTTGACATAAGAAACGGAATGCGAACCTCGAGCATTACCTCGCCCGCTATCAGCAGCGGGGATAAAACGGCATAAATCCTGTAGCCCTTGGCGCAGGGCAAAAGGTGTTTAATCATTTTAATCGCCCTTCCTTTCTTCAGACTCGATAAATTTGAAAACATCGTGTTCGCTTATGCTGTCCTCGGCAAGGTTGCTCGCCATTATACCCAGCAAGCGGTCAAATTCGTCAATTTCGGCTTCGCTTATACCCTTAAACATTCTTTCATCGAGCCTTGCAAATTCCTCGCTGCATTTTTTCATTATTTCGATTCCCTTTGGGGTAATATACAAGCGGTTGATGCGCGCGTCCTCACCGCCACGGTCTTTTTTGACCAGCCCCGCTTTGCACATTCGCTTGACGCTCACCGCCACCGAGGCGGGCGATACATGCATAAAATCCGCAAGCTCCTTTTGCGAGCAAGCCTCGTGCTCAATAAGATAATTGAGCAGCGGCGGCTGACCGCGATAAAGTCGGTTACCGCGAAAACCGTTGATAATATAATAGCTGTGCAAATGTGATACATAATTGAGTCGGCGCACAAGCTCATGGTAATTGTTTGGTTCCATACACACTCTCCTTTGGGAAATTAATTAATCGGTTTATAGTTAACTGTTTAACTAATTCAATATTATAAACCTCCCGACAAAGATGTCAAGAGGTTTTGTTGATAATTAAGGGGTTTTTACATTATCATCGGAGAATTTCGCCCGTGATGGCGTTTATCACATTTTGGAACACCGCCACATGAGAGCCCGAGATGTATTTATCAAGATGCATCGAGCCGAAGAACCAGCGCCTGAACTTGCAGGCCTCGCCAAGCTCCTCAAGGTAGGTGTTAAGACCTGTTACGCTCGCCGTTTCGCTGTCTTTAAGCTTTAAAAAGCCTTTAATCTTGACGGGCGGCTCGTGTGTGATAATATAATCAACCCGGCAATCAATTTTTTCAAGATTCTCTGCTCCCTCAAGCAGCTCCTCGCGGCTCGGGAACTCCGCGCGCGACCATGCGTTTTTTTCAAACCGAATATCAATATCCGGACTTTCGCCGCCGCCCATGGTGAAGACAGTCATCCCGTCAATTGTAAAAACCTGCCCGCGCATAAGGTGATAAAGGTTGCCGCTGATATTATGAACTTTGCCGCCGCACCACTCGGTTACTTCGTATGACGAAAGAAGCTCAAAATTCTCGTGAGTGCCGTCAATAAAGCCGATGTTGAATTTTTTAGTGCCAAGCTTTTTCAGAATCTTTTTTTCGCGCTGGCTGCCGTCCCATACAAATCCGAAATCGCCGCAGACTATCAGCGTATCTTCCTTGCGCAGGCGTTTAATAGCGGGTGAATCAAAGCGCGCCAGGTCGCCGTGCATATCGCCTGTTATGAATATCATTTGTCTGCCTCCTCTCGTTCGGATTCAAAATCGCCGATATAATTCAAATAAATGTTTATTTTTAAATTCAAAGGTGTTATAATGGATGTCGCTGTTTCATACTGAATTATTATAATACTACATTAGCGGTGAAAAGTCTATGAAAAAATTGATAAATTTTATTGTTATTTTAGCAATTATCTTGTCGCCCGCCCTCGGGTGCATCCATGCAAGCGGCGCTTATGATTCGCTTATGGATGACCTTGGGCTTCGCTCGGATTGCCTGATTTTACAGAGTCGTGACAACGGAACGGTCATTTTTTCCAAAAATGCCGATAAGCAAACCGCGCCCGCGAGCCTGACCAAAATCGTTACCGCCTCAGTGGTGCTTGAGAGCTGTGAAAACCTTGAGCAGACCATTACGGTAAAAGAGGAGCTTATCCATATGCTTGACGGCACGGGCAGCTCCATGGGCGGCCTGAAAGCGGGCGAGGTTATCTCGATAGATAATCTTCTTCACTATTTACTTATCAGCAGCGCCAATGAGTCCGCGCTTGTGCTTGCGGATTATGTCTGCGGCGATATTGATAAATTCGTTGTTAAAATGAATGACCTTGTCAGACGTCTCGGGTGCGAGAATACCCATTTTGTCAACCCTCACGGGCTTGACGACGAGGACCAGTACTCAACAGCAGAGGACCTTGCGGTCATTACGCTTAACGCCCTTAAAAATGAGCATTTCGAAGAAATTGTATCAGAGCTTTCTTACATTGTTCCCGCGACTAATATGAATGAAGAGAGAAAGCTTCTCAACACCAATTATTTAATGAACAGCGCTTACAAGGAATATTACTGCGCATATGCCAAGGGTGTCAAAACAGGCACTACCTCGGGCGCGGGCAGATGCGTTATCTCCACCGCCTCCAAGGACGGCTACAGCTACATCGGCATTGTGCTCGGCGGGCCCTTTGAAGATATCGATAAGGATAATGTTAACGAAAATTGCGCATTTATTGATTGCAAGGCGATGTTTGAGTGGGCTTTTAAAAATCTGCGCCTTGTTTCTGTGTCGGATGTAAATAAGATTATCGCCGAGGTTCCCGTTAAGCTCTCGTGGTCAACCGACCACATAACGCTTTCTCCCAAGAGTGAGAGCTTTGAGCTTGTTCCGGTCGGCACGGGCGCGGGCAGCCTGCTGATAGTCCCCGATGAAAAGACTCTGCCCAAAAGCCTCAACGCGCCGATAGAGAAGGGAGAAACCATCTGCAAGGCAAAGGTGATGTACGCGGGCAAGGCGATCGCGGAAATCGAGCTTGTTTCAAACTCCCGGGTGCGCCGCAGCTTAATTCTTACTGTCGCCGACCTTTTATGGCGGCTTATGTCAACCGCAATTTTCAGAATTATATTTATCCTGCTGCTTCTGGCGTTCGCATTTCTGCTGTTTTTACGCTTCAAAAACAAAAAGAAGAAGACCTCAGCTAAGAATATCATAGTTCTTGACCACCGAAACTTCAAAGGTATAAAATAACAGGAAGGTTATTCTGTATGAGCGAGATTTACAAGGGCAGGGCGCTCGAAAGCGATTACGGTCCGCTTATGGCAATGCTCGACGATGTGTTTTTCAGCGATGAACCCTGCGATTTTCTTACGATACTGCCGAAACTCTATAAGGAGAAATATAACCCCTGCCATAACAATTTTATCGTCAAAGAGAACGGCGTTATCAAGGGCGCGGTGGGTATGTACGAGAGTGAATGTGTAGCGGCAGGCAAGCGAATCAATGTCGCGGGCATCGGCAATGTTGCCGTCGCCAAAAACTGCCGCGGAGAAGGCCATATGATTGAATGCATGAATATGGCGATGAAGGCCGCCGTCGAGGGCGGGGCCGATATCTCGATTCTCGGCGGCCAGCGCCAGCGATACGGCTATTTCGGCTTTGAGCCTGCGGGTCAAATGTATTGCTTCCATATCAGCAAAACAAACCTGCGCCACCTGCTTGGTAAGGACACTCAAAGCGGCTGGACGGCGCGCGAGATTACCGGTGCGGATAGCGACTCGAATGTAATTGACAAAATTATCGTGCTAAACTCCTCTCAGCCGTTTTATCCTATCCGCGCGAAAGACAGCTATGTGGATATTATGCGCTCATGGCGCAATAAGCTTTACGCCGCGTTTGAAGGCGAAGAATTCAAAGGATATTT
>CAYUXK010000010.1:26363-45672 GCA_964448835.1 uncultured Clostridium sp.
GGGCGTATCGGCGATGAGAATCTCGAAATAACGGTAAAAAACAACGCTGTTTCGGTTGAGCGAACAGCAAAAAAGCCCGATATCGAGCTTAATCACCACGAGGCGGTTCGCTTCGTCTGCGCTCCTTTTTCAAATGAAAGAGCAAACGCAGAACCCTTTGTTCAGCAATGGTTCCCTGTGCCCTTCAGCTATTACAGCTGCGATGATGTATAAAAATCAGCCCGCCGATAGTTGGATGTCAGTAAATATTGGTAATGAAAACGATAAACCAGAAGATATGAGGTATTCAATTTGAGCAAGGTTATGTTGATATGCGGAAAAATATGTAGTGGAAAATCGTACTACGCAAAACAACTAAAAAAACAGGAAAACGCTGTTATTTTATCAACTGACGAAGCGACATACGATTTGATAAACAATGAACAAGGGGAGTTTTACAACGTTTTTGCTGAGAGATTGAATTGTTATCTTAGAAAGAAAGCAGTTGAAATAGTAAATGCAGGTGCGGATGTTATTTTAGATTGGGGGTTTTGGACAACCCAAAATAGAATAGAGATTTCAGATTTTTTTAAATCTAATAATGTTGAATATAAGTGGCACTATATTGATGTAAATGAAGATAAGTGGAAAAAACAAGTAGAAGAAAGAAATTTAAGAATCAAAGAAGGAAATGGTGGTTCAGACTTCTACTTAGACGAAGGACTTAAGAGCAAGCTATTATCGTTATTTGAAGAACCTAGCAAGGAAGAAATTGATGTATGGTATGTAAATAATTAAAAGACAAATTCCAATTTATCGGTTGATTATAAAATGGCGGAGTTAAGCAAAGCCTCCCTTGTGTAAATGGAGGTGGCACGGCGAAGCCGTGTCGGAGGGATTGTCATGCAGCCGAAACATAACAAGCAGTTGGTTCCTTTCGCGAAGCATCTGCGAAAAGAAATGACTAAAGAAGAACGGCATTTGTGGTATGATTTTCTGCGTTCTTATCCAGTTCGATTCTCACGTCAGAAAGTGTTGGGGAAATACATTGCTGATTTTTACAGTGCAGAAGCAAAACTGGTCATCGAACTGGACGGCTCTCAGCATTACGAAAAAGATAATATGGACAAAGATGCGGAGCGCACTACCTTTCTGGAAGGTTACGGTCTAACGGTTATGCGTATTCCCAACAATGAGGTCAGCGGGAATTTTCGTGGGGTATGCGAGTATATCGATGCTGCCTGTAAGCAATCCCTCAGTCAGCCTAACGGCTGACAGCTCCCTTTACACAAGGGAGCCTTTCTCAAAAATCCGCTGCCTGAGAGCAAGATTCTACCATGGTGCCAGATTTGATACCGTGAACTTGTTGTGGAGTGCCTTCCCCAAACCCTGCACACAAAAAGGTCGTGTATCACTTGCGATACACGACCTTTACTGTTTTATAAAGCCCGCCGATTGGCGGGCTTGAATTTTATTTTAGCTTTGGGAGTAATGGAGTTTTTTTCTTATGTTTTTTCAAGAGCGCTTGCCAACGCGCGCGCAAGCTGGTCGGGGCAGGAGGTATTCTTGAACCCGCAGTGAATCCCGCTGAATTTATCAATCACATCCTGAGCGCGCATACCCTTGACCATCAAGGAAATAACGTTCAGGTTGCCGTCACAACCGCCCGCGAAGCTGACATCGCGAATTATCTCCCCGTCCAGCTCAATATCAATTGACCTCGAACAGGTCCCCCGCGTTTTATAACAGTAATGCATATTAATTTCTCCATATTGAAATTTATATTATGTATATTTAGCCTTAACTAAGTTTGTTTTTTGCGCTTAAATCAGAAGGAATAACAGAGAGAAAATCAGGATTTGATCACCGCTGTCCATCGCGAAAAGCGCGATTAGCGGAAGAATCAAGGAACGGTCGGAATCATTCATTCGAATTTTCCTTTCCAAATTCGTTTTGCAGCATCGGCATTATTTCAATCAGGCGCAGCATCTGCATCGCCTCATCCGCCCTTTTACGGCGCGACTCGCTGAGCAGGGGCTTGAGAGCGGCAATAAGGTTGCTGCGCGAATCAGGTTTATTCATCGCGCTCATAATTGTGCTTATTTTACTGAGCATCTCAGGATTATTGAACAGGTCGCCGAAACCCGGCATTCCCGCTTGCTCCTGCCGCGGCTCGGGCGCGCCGCCCTCGCCGAAAATCGATTCCGCCGCCTTTTTCAGTGCCTGAATATCATCCTCGCCAAGACTCGAAAGTATGTTCTCTATATCGGGCATTGATTTTTCGTTCATACCTGCCTCCGCCGCGGTGGTTACTTATTATTCTTCAGCTGCTCAAATAATCTCCTCGCCTGCTCGCTTTTAAGTATTGACTCCATTGCACCCTGATCACCGAGAAGCTGCGCGAACTGCCTGGACTGCTCGTGAGTCATTTTATCCATCAGCATTTGTTTTAGAAGCTCCTGTTTTACTTTTTCGCTGTCGGAGCCGCTGCTTGCAAGTTTCACCAGACTGAAGATATCTTCGGGGGATAGCTCTGAATTTTTCATTGAAATTAACACCGCTTTCATTTATAATTATATGGTGCTTAAACAAATTCTATGTTTAATAAGGGGTATGGAATTTATGCGGATACTTGTCTTTTCCGATTCGCACGGCTCAACTAACAATATGCGCAAGGTCGTTGAGCTGCACGAAAACGCCGAAATTGTAGTTCACCTCGGCGACGGCGAACGGGATTTTGACGGCCTTTCGGACCTGCTTGAGGGCAAAAGAACCGTTTGCGTGTACGGCAACTGCGACTTTTATTCAATGCTTAACGATAATGAGATTTTTCTCGCCGGCGGAGTAAAGATTTTCTGCACCCACGGGCACAACGAGCATGTAAAATACGGCACAAACGCGCTTATAAATAAAGCTCTCGGGCTTGGTGCCCGTATTGCATTATATGGTCACACGCACGAACCTGTGACCGATTATGTTGACGAACTTTACTTGTTAAACCCCGGCAGCATTCGTCAGGGCGATTACGGGGTTATCGATATCACCCCCGCGGGCATAGTTTGCCTCAATATGAAAGTTAAGTAATTTTATCCGGCAGCGCCGCATATATATTTTGTAGCCAAGCAATGAAAGGCGTGAAAAACATATGTTTGTGTATTCGGTAAAATCCTCAAAGCTTAAAATTGTCGCGCTTGCCTTAGCCGTGGTTTTGGCAATTGTCGGTCTGGTTTTTCTCGCGAGCAAAAACAAAAGCCCCGCGGCAAGCGACGGTGCCGTGAGCCTAAAAGCAGGCTCAGCCGCCGAGCGAACCGCCTTCCTTTCGCAATTCGGATGGAAAATAACCGAGGACCCTATGGAGGTTTGCGAGGTTATTATTCCGGCGGAGTTTGACGCCGCCTATACCGAATATAATGCCTTGCAGCAAAAGCAAGGGCTTGACCTCGCGCCCTACGCCTCACTGCGAGCCAAGCGCTGGACCTATGAGGTGCTTAACTACCCCGGTTATGAGAACCGCCCGGGGCTTGTGCAGGCGAACCTTCTTGTTTATGAGGGCAAGGTTATAGGCGGGGATATCTGCTCCGCGGAGCTTAACGGCTTCATGCAGGGCTTCGACTATCCGCAGTCCGCGACCACCACCGCCCCGGCAACCACCACCGCTCCCGCGACCACATTGTTAACTCAAACCACCGCGGCGGTAACGAAAGCGCCATAAGGCGAATTAGGCAGTACACTTGTTTTTTAGGGGCGCTCACATATCGTGCGCGCCTTTTTGGTTTTGTGTAAAATCCCCAGGAAGTCGATAAATTGTAAAAGTCACCCTACCCTTTCCATTCAAAATGAAAAAACCGCTGTGGTTCATTGGCGAACCGCAGCGGTTTAATAATATGATTCTATAAACTTATTTAAATTCGTCGGCAATCAGGTCGATAATCACATAGAAGCGCGTGCCTTTGAGCATAGTGATAAACTTATCGATAAGAATCTGAATATCACTTCTGGTATCCTCAATAATAAAGCGCTGCATATTGCCGTCATCGCAAACAAACGCCTGCGTAAAGCAGATGCCGCCGTCGCCTATGAGCTGAGCCCTGACATAGCAGCTGATATCCCCGCTGTGCTGGCCGAGGGCAATTGTGCTCACAACGATGTTGGTGTCGCCGATTTCGTGTGTGGTTTCAATTATGTTTCCATCGGCAACCCACTCGATACGGTTGGTGTTGATGCCCGTGATGGTGATGGTGTCTGTTAAATCATCAACGAGGATGCTCGTTACCTGCGGATACGCGCCCGTGCCGACAAAATCATCGCCGAGCTCACCCTTTGCTCGTCTGCCGATGGCGAAAAACGTGCCGTTTTCCATTGCCGTTCTCATATTACTTGGGGAATACGAGGGCAGAATAAAGTCCATGAAGCTTGTATCTATATCGGAAATTACGTGCGAATCGCCGTTGCCGAAGCCCCACACATTGCGCTCGCCCTCGGGGATAATCGCTTTAAGCTCCTCATCCCAAAGGATTCGGTCGCTGCGCGTAACGCTGTCATGGCTGTTAAGAATCTCCATACCCAAGCAGGACTTATATTTTCTGTAAATATCGGCGAAAATCTTAACATTCGCAGGGTCGCGGGCAACATCGGGATTGCCGGCGGATTCGAGCCAGTCACCGGGGTGGTTGATATGCGACACACCGCCGCATTCGTCCGCAATCTTGACCGCGCCCTCAAAATCATTCTCATAGCCGAGGTAGCCCTCGCCCGCGCCGTCGGTTAAGAAATACCCGTTGACATGTGCTTTTGTGATGAGAAGCATATTCAGTTCATTGCCGCCCGTGAGGCACTGCATACCCCTGGGATTGGTCCTCTGCGTTCCCGCGAGAGTGCCCGAGGTTACGCCGACAAATTGCTCATCTGATAAGTGCTTCTGAGAATTGCCGAGAAGCTTCTGATACTGATAGAGCGGAATAATTGTAGGCGCTTTGTTCCAATCAACGCCTATGACGCCGTGGTCCGCAAAGCCTAACACATCAAAATCACGCTCATAATAGCCCATCACCATTTCCTCAAGCGTAATATCCGCGTCGCTGTAGGTGGAGTGGGTGTGAAGATTTGTTTTATAATGGTTGTCCATATCGCCGAGAAGATTGGTTACGCCGGCATAGGGGTTTGTAATGGTGTAGCTCACGGCGCCGTCCGCCGCGAAAACACAGATTCCGCTTGAAAGCGTAAATATTACCACAAGCGCCAAGCATAAAGTGCGAAGAAAATGCCTTTTCATTTTGTTACCTCGTTTCAAAAAAAAGCCGCGCACCTTATTTGAAGAGCGCGGCTTGACTATATTACTGTGCGTACGCCGCAACCGTGAGCATATATTCGCCTATCTGGCCGCCGAATTCAGGAGCGCCGTCCATAATCAGCTTGCCCTTCTTGACGGATTCAAGCATGTCATCCGTTCCCAGCAAAATGCCAAGAGCGCTTGAAAGGCTGTCAAAGCGAAGCGTAAAGAAAGGCATTGCCCTCTTGTATTCGCCCCTGCCGGCTTTTGACTTGCCCGCTTTAACTCTGATATAAGCGGAAAGCTCCGGATAGCCGTTAACTGCCCAGGCATAAACCCTGTCAGGGCTCTTAAGAGTCCAGTTGTGAATAGCCTCATGACCGTTTTTGTTAAGCGTGCTTATACCGCTCGAGAGCAGGTAGAAAAAGCACTTAACAAGCAGCTTCTGAGTCTCCTCATCCTGTGGCGCCTCTTTTGCCGTAAGAAGCGACGACATCTTTAAAAGCACCATCATAAACGATGCAAAGGTGCCGGGGTTCTTAAGGACGCCGTGCATCTTGGGCAGGGTTGCGGGGGCAATTTTGCCCTTGAAAAACGCATTCATTGTTTCAACGCTCTTGAATTCAAGCTCTATATCGCAGTGCTCGTCATCGGTAACCTTATCGGCGTGAACAAGCCATTCGCCGCTGTTGATTACAAAGTGAGTAGCATATTTGCCTTCGGGAGCCTCGGGGTCATCGGCGCTTATTTGAATAACCGCGTGGGTCTTTTCAAATTTCTTTTTAAGGCTTGGCACATCGTTTGCGATTACCTTGAGAAGCGGGAGCGCACCGCAGAGAAAGACTTTATTTGTGAAAATATCTTCCTGTGAAGCCAATATAATCATTCCTTTCTGCTTTTTCCGGCTGATGCCGAGATTACGCCTCGTCGTCCCAGTTATCGTCAAGCTCGAAGTCCTTACCCATAACCTCGCGCACGGACTCGATTATGCCGTTGGCATCAATGCCGACTATTGACATAATATCCTCGTGCAGGCCGATGGGAGCGAACTTATCCGGATGACCGAGTCTCTTAAACGCGCAGCCCTTGCCTGTATCCGCTATAACCTCGGCAACAGCGCTGCCAAGGCCGCCAAGGGTGCTGTGATCCTCAACGGTAATTATGCGGCGGGTATCGGTAATGGCCTTTACAATCGCTTCGGTGTCAAGAGGCTTTATTGTGTGCATATTGAGAACACGAACCTTAAGTCCGTCAGCGCTCTCAAGGAACTTCGCAGCCTCCCTCGCCTGGAAAACGCAGGAGCCGCAGGCAATAACGGTGATATCCGTGCCGGCGTGAACCTCAACGGCCTTGCCAAGCTCAAATCCATAATCCTCATTATCATAAAGAACACGGTCGAAGCCGCGGTTGATGCGGATATAGAACGGACCAAAGGTGTTATAAGCAGCGCGAACGGCGTTTGCTGTCTCGTAACCGTCAGCGGGGCAAATAACGGTAAGGTTGGGCATTGAGCGCGCTACGGCAAGGTCAACAATGGCGTGGTGGGTGGAGCCCGCCTGGCCGAAGGAAGTGCCCGAATGGGTCGCTATAACCTTCGCGTTGACATTCTGATAGCAAAGGTCTGTATGCAGCTGGTCAGCCGCGCGAAGCGAGGCAAAAACCGAGAAGGTCGAAAGGAAGGGAACCAGGCCCGCCTTTGCCATGCCGGCGGCCACGCCGAACATATTCTGCTCCGCGATACCTACATTGAAAACTCTCTCGGGATATGCCGATGTAAAGTCCGTAAGCTTTGTGGATGTCGCAAGGTCGGCAGTAACAGCAACTATTTCTTTATGCTCTTTTGCAAGCTCCGCCAGAGTTTTGCCGTAAATTTCGGAGGTTGAAAGCTCGGGTGTTTCAATAACGTTATAAACAAATCCGCCTGCCATTATTTGCACTCCCTTTCTGCGCGGGCAATACGCTCTGCGCTGTATTCATCAAGCTCTTTAAATATTGTTTCGGCCATAGGCTCATCAATTGCGCCGTAATGCCACTTATAATTGCCTGCCATCATTTTAATGCCAACGCCCTTAATGGTATCGGCAATAATTGCGGTGGGCTGCTCCTTATGCTCAAGAGCGTAATCAATAGCTTCGCACAGTTCTTTAATATTGTGGCCGTCAATAACGATGGTGTGGAAGCCGAAAGCCGTGAATTTGTCCGCAAGGGGCTCAAGCTTCATAACATCCTCGGTTTTACCGTCTATCATGCAGTGGTTTCTGTCAACGATAGTGATAACATTCGAGAGCTTGTAGTGGTTGATTGTCATAAGCGCTTCCCAGTTGGAGCCTTCATCAAGCTCGCCGTCGCCGGTTATGCAGTAGGTGATGTAATCCTTGCCGAGAACCCTTGCCGCCATTGCGGTGCCCGCGGCGATTGGAAGGCCGTGACCGAGAGAGCCTGTTGAAGCGTCAACGCCGACAACTTTATTTGAGTCAAGGTGGATTCCCATTTTGGAATTAGTAAGGTTAAAGGTTTTGAGCTGCTCGGGATCATTGTAGCCGAAATCGCAGAGTACAGGAGCATAAGCGACACCTGCGTGACCTTTGCTCAAAATGCAACGATCTCTATCTGCCCAATTGGGGTCATCAACCTTGATGTTGAGATACTTGTGGTAGAGTACAGTAAGAATATCCATGACGCTCATACCGCCGCCGATATGACCGCTGCCCGCCCAAAGGGTGGTCTGCACACAAAGGTGACGAAGGTCATTTGCCTTCTTTTCGAGGGCAACCCATTCCTGCAATGATAATGGCATAATTATTCCTCCTCAATTTTAGTTACGCTCCGGATGGTTTTTGCGAAGGACGTTGAACGCCTCCTCGCCGACATCGATGGTGTACTTGATATCTTCATCTGAAAGCGAAGCATTGATAAAGTGATTATGATGGTTTGTGATGAAAATGCCCCTCTTGACGCATTCCGCTACCCACTCCTGATGAAGCATGAGAGAATTGTCATCTGTGAGCATAAGATAGAACAGCGCAGGCTCGCCCGAAACGGAAAGATTGAAGCCGTTGTTGGCGGCGGCAGCCTTTAAGCCGTCGGTGAGCTTTTTGCCCTTCTCGCGGAACATCTTGGGAGCGTCAAGCTTTTTAAGCTTATCGATGCAGGCGATACCTGCGGCGAAGGGAACGGCGCTCATCCAGTAGCTGCCTGTGTATGAAAGACTGCTGATTGCGCTCTTGAGCCAATCCTTGCCGCAAAGAGCTGAAACGTTCCAGCCGTTTGCGAGAGCCTTACAGAAGCAGATAAGGTCTGCCTCAAAGCCGTAGAAATGGTCTGAGCCTGCGATATCAAGCCTGAAGCCTGCGCGAACATCATCAACGATAAGAACGATGCCCTTCTCGGTGCAGAGCTTGCGAATCTTCTGCCAGTAGCCCTCTGCGGGGAGAATATTATCCATAAAGTTGCCGTGCATATAGGGCATGGAAATAAAGGCCGCAATTTCGTTTTCGTTCTCGTTAACCAGCTTCTCAAAGGCTTCGAAATCATTCCAGTCAACATAAAGGTTGTTTGCAACATCCTCGGGGATAACACCGGGATAGTCAACCTTCTGGCACCAAGGAGCAACGCCGTGATAATAACCGTTGACGAAAATTATCTTTTTGCGGTGTGTTGCCGCCCTGGCGGTCATGATAGCCGCCGTGGTGGTGTCGCCGCCGTTCTTTGCGAAGAAAGCCCAATCCGCGCTCGCAACCGTATCAACAAGACACTCTGCGAATTCAACAATTTTGGTTGAGGGAATTGTGACGCAGTTCTCAATCTTTAACTGCGCAAGAGCGGCCTTGTCAACATCGCTGTCGCAATAACCCAAAACGTTGGGGCCATAGCCGCACATATAGTCAATAAACCTGTTGCCGTCAAGGTCCCAGAAATAGGAGCCTTTTGCTTCTTTACTGAAAAGCGGGAATGCGCTGATCGGAATATAGCAACCTTCGGCAGGGCCCTGATGGCCGTAAAGCCCCGAGGGAATTACTTTCGCAGCACGCTGGAACATCTCGGTACTTTTGTCATATTTATTAATTTCAAAACTCATTATTCTAGCACCTCCTTATGCAAGATAAACAGCTACTCTGTCGAGTATTCTGTTAAGATTATCAATCATGGAAATCATGCCCTTCATTTCGATAGAGCCTTCGCCTATGCAGGCAACCGAGTTAATTTTGCCGTCAAACAGGTCACGGGCAAGCTTCATAGAAGCAAATATCATTGAAGCGCGGGGGGTTTCACTCGCGCATTTAATAGTAAGCAGACGGTGATTCTTAACGCGGATTGTTGACGCGGGGCCGTCCTTGATGGCGAAGCTTATTTCGCCGTCAACCATATGATCCGCAGAGAAGCGACCGATAGCGTCGTTGTTGCCTATCTGAGAAATGGCGACCGTAATTGTGTAAAGCATAAGAGTCGTGCTGATTCGGAAGAAATCAGGATCCTCCAAATCTTCCGCAGTGGGGCGCATATACTTGTTGAGCAAATCGGTCAGGGCAGTAAAGTCCTTAAGCAAAAAGCCGATGTGGGTAAAACCCTTTGAGGGGATGGGGGTAACGGTGCCGTCAATAAGACCGTTGAATTTTTCGCAGGAGCTGAAGGGAAGCTTAACGTTGCAGCTTTCGCAGCCCTGTTCCATTCTGCATTTGCCGTTTTTGAATGTGATTGTGGCGCTCGGGCCGCCTTTAACCACGAAACCGATGGAAATCGGCTTTTTGTTTGTGAGCAAAGCACTCGCTTCGGGGGCAAGCTCACAAAGGTTTTCCAGCGTACCCAGAACCGCGTAAAGGTTGATGTACGCCAATGTTCTTGAATCAATCAACAGAATTTCCTCCTTTGTATTAAAAAATTACTTACTAAAAACAAGTGTCCACATATTTTAACAATAAAACGAGCAAAAGTCAATAAAATAACTGAACAAAAGCGAGACAATGTTTTAGGCGATTTTCACCATAAATGACAGTATCTTTGCCGCGTTAGCAGCGGCCAGCGGCAGAAATTCCGTGTAATCCATATGAGATGACCCGTCGGCGCAGTCCGAAACAGCGCGGATAACTGCAAACGGCACACCGTTCGAATAACACACCTGCCCGATGCTGCCCCCCTCCATTTCACAGGCGATCGCGCCGAAGGTGTTTTTTATACGGTTTTTTTCGTCATCGTTCGACACAAATTTATCGCCCGAGGCAATCACGCCAACCTCAAAGTCTGTATTTTCAAGCTCTTCCACACTTTCCACAAAGTTTTCCACAGCCTTTTTGTCGCACGATATTTCAATTATTTCAAGCCCCGAAATGAAGCCCGGAGCGTCGCCGAGGGCAGTTGTGTCCATATCGTGCTGAACCACAGCTTTCGCTATAGCTATATCGCCGATTTTCAGCGAGTCGGAGAGGCTGCCCGCGGCGCCTGTGTTGAGCACCAGCGAGGGCGAATATGTAAGTATCATCGTTTGAGCGCAAATTGCCGCCGCGACCTTTCCAATGCCGCAAGCGGCAGTGACAACATCCTTGCCGTGAAGCGTGCCCGAAACATACTCTATTCCGCTGATAACACGGCTTTCCTTGTCACGCATTTGCCCGCGTACCTGCTCAATTTCAATATGCATTGCGCCAATTATTCCTATCATATATTAATTCCTTTCATATTTGAAGCTTTGCTCCGCCTGAAGCGTTTCCAGGAATCTTTTGCACTCTTTTTTTGCGCTTTCAAGGTCAAGATCAAGGAAGTTGCCGCATTCCTTTGCGCTCGCGCCGTATACCTCGCCATTATAAGCGATGATTTCGGAAAGGATTTGCTTGGTTATCGCCAGTACCTGCCCGTTATCGGCGTTTCGCACAAGCAAATAAAAACCTGTTCGGCACCCCATCGGCCCGAAATATATTATATCATCTTTAATTGCTGAGTTTCGCACAAGCGTTGCAAACATATGCTCAAATGTGTGAGCGGTGACGGTATCCATATATTCGCCGCAGTTGGGCTTTCGCGTGCGAAGGTCATAGGTGGTGATATCACCGTCTGTGCGCGACACATAAATGCCCGGCTCAAGACGCTCGTGGTCAACCGTGAAGCTCGTAATTTTCTCCATACAATCACTTCCTTCTAATGAAATTATCAAGTGCCGTGAAAATCAAAAATTAACTGCCTGTTAATTATATATCATTGTTTTTCTCAATGCAATGCCGATTTGCTTTTGCCGAGAGGTTTTTTGCAGCTTTTTTACTCTTTTCGGGCAAATCTGTTTAAACTGTGCAAATTTACCAAAATTTTAGACTAAAGTTTTACATACTACAGCTTGTGTTTTTTGGGATAAAACTTGAATAAAAAACACAATCAGATATAATTAATCTAATAAGTTCGGTAATTGCCGGGCAAATAATTACGAAACCGAAGGAGTATTGATTATGTCTAAAAAGTTAAAGGTCGGCATCATCGGCTGCGGCGGCATCGCCAACGGGAAGCATATGCCCGCCATCTCAAAGCTTGACAGTACCGAAATGGTCGCATTCTGTGATATTGTTGAAGAAAGAGCCGTTGAGGCGGCGAAAAAATTCGGCATCAAGGGTGCTAAGGTTTATACCGATTACAAGGAGCTGCTTAAGGATAAGAGCATTGACTCGGTTCATGTCTGCACCCCCAACCGTTCGCACAGCTTCATTACGATTGACGCTCTTGAAGCGGGCAAGCATGTTATGTGCGAGAAGCCCATGGCAAAAACCTACGCAGAGGCAAAGGCCATGTATGAGGCTTCGGTAAGAACAGGCAAAAAGCTCACCATCGGCTATCAGTCGCGTTGGAGAGGCGATTCCCTCTACCTCAAAAAGTGCTGTGAGGATAACGAATTCGGCGAAATATATTATGCCAGAGCAATCGCTCTTCGCCGCAGGGCTGTTCCCACCTGGGGCGTATTCCTCAACGAATACGAGCAGGGCGGCGGTTCGCTGATAGATATCGGCACCCACGCGCTTGACCTTACCCTTTGGATGATGGATAACTACAAGCCCAAAATGGTAGTGGGCACAACATATAAAAAGATGCGCGACCAAAAGCAGGCGGGCAATGACTGGGGTCAGTGGGATCCCGAGAAGTTCACCGTTGAGGATTCCGCGTTCGGTTTTGTTGTCATGCAAAACGGCGCGACTGTCAGCGTTGAATCAAGCTGGGCGCTCAACATCGCTGACCCGCGTGAATCGATAACCCTTCTCGCAGGCGATAAGGGCGGCGCTGATATGATGGACGGCCTTCGCCTTAACTATGTTAAAAATGACAGGCAGTGCATCGAAACACCCTCTTTTAAAGCGGGCGGCGCGGCGTTCTTTGAGGGCATCGGCGGCGGAAGTCCGGCGGAGATTGAATGCGCGGCATTCTATGACGCTATTATCAACAATAAGCCCGTAAGAACCAAGCCCGAGCAGGCGATGGTTGTTACGCAGATTCTTGAGGCAATATATGAATCCGCAAAAACCGGCAAGCCCGTCTATTTTGACGACTAATTTTATTGAAAGAGGTTCACCGCTATGAAAATTGCTGTTCAGGTTTATTCAGTGCGCGACCATATAAAAAACGGTGACGATATGCTGCGCGTCCTCGGTGAAATCAAGAAGCTCGGCTATGACGGCGTGGAATTCGCCGGGTACGCGGGCCTTGACGCTAAAACGCTCAGGGAACGCCTTGACGAGGTCGGTCTTGTAGCCGTAGGCGGTCATATCGGCCTTTCCGATTTTGAGCCCTCAAAGCTCGAGGAAACCCTTAAATTTCAGCAAACGCTCGGCGTTAAAACTATAGGTGTCGGCGGCGCTCCGCACTCGACGATGCTCGCGCTCAAGCACACCTGCAAGGTTCTCGGCAACGCCGACAAGCGCGCCAAGGAGCTCGGTATGCGCGTTTATTATCACAACCACACCGATGAGTTTAAGCCCCTTCGCAATAAAAAACTGCCGATTGATATCCTCGCCGACGCCTGCGCGCTTGAAATTGACACCTACTGGAGCTTCTGCGCAGGGGTTGACAACTACGCTTTCATCACCGAAAACCGCGATAACATTCTTCACCTGCATGTCAAGGACGGCTGCGGCAAAAGACCGCTGGCGCTGGGCGAGGGCAACTGCGATATCGCGGCGGTTATCAAGGCGGCAAAAGAAATCGGCTTGGAATGGCTCATTGTTGAGAACGACGACCCCGTGCCCACCGGGCTTGAGGATATCGGCAGAAGCATAAAATATCTCAAAACCCTGCTTTGAGAAAGGAGCACGCAAATGAAGCTTGGAGTATTTACAACTTTACTTTCTAACCTTTCGCTTGAGGACGCGCTCAAATATTTTAAATCCCTTGGCATTGAAATGGTTGAAATCGGCTGCGGCGGCTACCCGGGCAACGCTCACGCCAACCCCGAGATTCTTCTCAATGACGAGGCAAAGCTTAATGAATTCAAAGCGCTGATCAAGAAATATGATGTTCAGATAAGCGCTCTCTCCTGCCACGGCAACCCTGTTCACCCCAACAAGGCGATTGCCGCGGATTTTGACAAAGCTATCAGGAGCACCATTCTGCTCGCCGAAAAACTCGGCTTGAGCCAAATCAACACCTTCTCGGGCTGCCCCGGTGACTGCGAAACCGCGAAATATCCGAACTGGGTTACCTGCCCGTGGCCGAATGATTTCGGCGAGATTCTCGAATGGCAGTGGAACGAGGTGCTTATCCCCTATTGGAAGAACCTTGTTGCCTTCGCTAAGGCTCACGGCGTTAACAAAATCGCCTTGGAGCTGCACCCCGGCTTTTGCGTCTACAACACGGATTCGCTGCTTAAGCTGCGCGAAGCGGTAGGCCCCGAAATCGGCGCGAACTTTGACCCGAGCCACCTCATCTGGCAGGGCATGGACCCGGTAGCCTGCATTCGAAAGCTCGGTGACGCGATATTCCACTTCCACGCTAAAGACACAAAAATTGACAAGTACAACACCGCCGTTAACGGCGTGCTGGATTTGAAGCCCTACGGCGATGAAATCAACCGCTCATGGATATTCCGCTCCGTCGGCTACGGCAACGACTACGCTTATTGGAAGGATATGATATCCGCCCTGCGACTTGTCGGCTACGATTACGCAATCAGCATTGAGCATGAGGATTCCCTCATGAGTCAGGACGAGGGGCTGTCAAAAGCGGTCACCTTCCTAAAAGATGTCATCATCACCCAAAGCCCCGCGGATATGTGGTGGGTATAAGGCACTATCAGTTCACTAAATTTTTATATACCGAAGGATATGAGAGATATGAGAAACGGAAAATTCGGCTGCGCTGTGATTGGTTACGGTGGTATGGGCAGCTGGCACACACGCAAATTACTTGACGACATGAAGGACGAATGCGAGCTTATCGGCATCTATGATATTAAGCCAGAGCGCTGCAAAATCGCCGAGGAAAAGGGAATTCACGCCTTTGCCTCACGCGAGGAGCTGCTTAAGGACGAAAGAATCGACATTGTTACCATCGCGACACCCAACGATTACCACAAAGAGATTGCCGTTGCCGCGCTGAAGGCGGGCAAGCATGTTATATCCGAGAAGCCCGTAACCCTTTCGAGCGCCGACCTTGAGGTCATGATTGCCGCCGCGGAGAAATACGGCAAGCTTTTTACCGTTCACCAAAACAGACGCTGGGACGAGGACTATCTTGTTGTTCGCCGTCTTATAGATGAAAACACTCTGGGCAACATTTTCCGCATCGAGTCCAGAGTTCAGGGCTCGCGCGGTGTGCCCGGCGACTGGCGCAACCAGCCCGAGCACGGCGGCGGAATGCTGTTTGACTGGGGCATCCATCTTCTTGACCAGGCGCTTATGATGACCCTGCCGCACAAGCTTGTTTCCGTTTACGCGGAGCTTACCTATGTTACAAACGAAAGTTGCGATGACGGCTTCAGAACCACGCTGATATTTGATAACGGTCTTTCATTCTATGTTGAGGTTACCACCAGTAACTTCATTGAGCTGCCGCTGTGGTATGTTTTGGGCGAAAACGGCTCCGCCGCTATCAACACCTGGGATTTAAAAGGCGAGGTCGTTATGGTATCAGACTGGGAGAATCGTGACGCTGTTCCTGTTCAGGCGGGCGCGGGCATAACCAAAACCATGGCTCCCCGCACCGACGATACAATTAAAAAGTATCCTCTGCCCGAGGTTCATGCGGACTGGGGCGAATATTATAAAAATGTTTTTGCCGCCCTTCGCGGCGAGCAGGACATTCTTGTAACTCACAACCAGCAGCGCAGGCTTATCAAGCTTGTGGAGGCGATTTTTGAATCAGGTAAAAACAATAAGCTCGTGATGTTTGAGGATATTGTCTGATTTGATTAATAGGATGTGAATTATATTGCGATGTTTAAAGAGCAATTTCACCCGTCAGCGGTTGAAGGGTTTTGCTTTAACGCTATTTGTGTTCTTTCTGCTTGCTTTCCTTTGCTCAATGTTTCCTTATTCGGGAGATGATTGGTCCTGGGGCTCGCAGATTGGACTTGACCGACTTGCAAACGGTTTTGAGAACTATAATGGCCGCTATCTCGGCAACCTCGCGGCAATTGTATTAACCCGGTCAAACCTGTTGAAATCCTTTGTTATGTCGGCTACTCTTATCATTTGCGTACTTCTTGCAAAAAAGCTGATATCTTCAAAGGTCGTTTCCTCATCCCTTATTCTCAGCGCCGTGCTACTGTTTACCCCGAGGCATATCGCGCGGCAGGCGATTGTATGGACATCGGGCTTTGTTAATTATACATTGCCCGTTCCTATGATGCTGTTTAATCTTTTGCTGATTATGCGTCTTTTTGACGGTATACCGAAATATAAGAAATATGAAGTACCTTTGGCCTTTTTGTGCGCAGGCGCTTCATCGCTGTTTATGGAAAACTACACCTTATTTGGTTTGGCTCTGTCGCTGTTTGCGGTTCTTTATGCCCTTTTTCGCTATGAAATGGTTTACCTTACGCATATTTCCATGCTCCTCGGCTCAAGCTTAGGTACGGTCATAATGTTTCGCAACGGGGTATATGGCTATATTGCCGGCGACGGCGACACATACCGCTCCTTTGGCATGACCGTCAACGAGCTGCTTAAAACCGCGTACGGCAACTTTAAATACAGTATCGGAGTTTACACCTTTTCGAGCAACTGGCTGATCAATATAATTCTGGTCATCGCTCTATCCGCCTTGTTTGCGTTAATATTCAGGCGGTGTGTGAGTAAAGCTAAAAAAGCAGTTGGCGCGATATGCCTGTCGGTCGTGTATGTCCTTGTTTTCTATTCCTTTTTTGCCAATATTCTTTTTGACGGATGGGTTATTGCCCTGAACCTTACAGACTTCTTTGATTTTGGCCTGCAGACGGCATATTTTGTTTCGCTGATTGTACTTTGCTTTATTGCTGTTGAAGATAAAGCGAAGCGATACAGGCTTTTGTTGATTCTTTGCAGTATCGCCGTGCTGACAGTTCCCCTGCTTATCGTTACCCCGATAGGCGGGCGAAATTTCTTCTTGCCTTATCTGTTTTATGCCGTCTTTGCCATTATACTGGCGGATATATTCCTCTCAAGCTGCAGCGCGGAAATACAAAATATCTGTAAGCCTCTTTTACGGCTTGTACCGTCTGTCGCTATTCTTTGCGGAGGAGTCTTTGTTTTCAGCGTGTTCTCATATATTTCGCTTGCATACAACAGCCGTGAGGCGACCGTCGAGATGGCGAAGGCGGAAAAAAGCGATGTAATTGTGATTAAAGGTCTCCCCTATTCGGGTTTTCTTCACAACGCGAACCCGAACAATGAGCTTTTTAAAGAGAGATTTAAAATGTATTACGGCATTGAGCAGGATGTTGAAATAAAGTATAAAAAAACACCTGCTTATGAATTTGAAAACATTGATATGAGCTTCTGGGAGGATTAGCGAGCATCTATTAATTTGGGGAGTAGGAGGCGACAGGGCTTATGGTCATATACATTTTCGCGCTTATAGTTCTTTGCTTTGTCGGTTTCAAGGCCGCGCCCAAGGGGCATGGCTTTGACGATTATATGTCCGTGCAAAAAACAACTTCTATCAAGGGTGTTTTTGTTTTAGTGGTTCTGCTTTCACATATGCGCGGTTATATTACGCTTAGTGACAGCTTTTGGGACAGCAGCTTCAACTACATTCTTAACTGCATCGGTCAGCTCATGGTGGTGCCGTTTTTATTCTATTCGGGCTACGGCGTCGCGCAATCCCTCGTAAGAAAGCCAAATTATGTTGAAACTATTCCCAAGAAGCGTGTGCTCTCGGTCTGGCTGCATTTTGTCGTTGTTATCATTCTGTTTTTACTCGCGAACCTTGCCATCGGCAAAACCTTCGAGCTTAAGCGCATTGCCCAGTCGTTAATTGCATGGAACGGTGTTAACAACAGCTACTGGTACATTTTCTGCGTAATAATAATGTACCTTTTCACATGGATATCCTTCCTCATCGCAAAAAAGCGCATGATACTCGGCGCTTCGCTCGTGACGGTCATGACCGTTGCTTATATCGTCATAATTTACCTTGTTCGCCCTGCCTCAGACCATTTCTGGTGGGATACCGCACTGTGTTACCCGCTGGGCATATGGTATTCGATTGCGAAGGAGCGCATTGACCTTGCCCTGCTTCAAAGCCCTGTCAAGCGGCTGTTGGCCGCGGCCGGCTCGCTTGCAGCATTTTTGGGGCTGTGGCTCGCTTTTCATCAAACCTGGCAACGGACTTACTTCATTTTCTGCGCTTTGGCGTTCGCGCTTTTCATCGCTTTTATATCAATGTCCTTTTCCTTTGCAAACAACAAAATCCTGTTTTGGAGCGGCAAAAGAATATTTAGCATATATACTTTGCAGCGACTTCCCATGATACTGCTTTCGCATTTCGGAGTATTTAATAACCGCTACTTATATTCCGCTGTTGCAATTGTACTTGTAATTATCATTGCTGAAGTATTTGAACGCTTAATAGAGAAAGCAGATAAAAAGCTCGGGCTGTAAGCTGTATGGAGGGTTATTATTGACTAAAACAGGCTCTCGAACCCCCCTGTGGGATAATCTGCGCTTCTCGCTGATTTTTCTGGTTGTGCTCGGTCACGCCGCGGAATATTACACGGGGCAATCGGAATTCATGCGCATGATTTTCATTTTTATCTACACATTCCATATGCCCGCGTTCATTTTTGTTTCGGGTATGTTCAGCAAAAAAACGGTGAACGAAAAGAACTACGGGCGTATTTTTTCATACCTTGTGCTGTATGTGCTGATAAAAATAATCTTGTATTTATCCTCTCTCGCGCTTTACGGCAAAGGCAGCTTTACTCTGCTCACCGAGGGCGCTGTTCCCTGGTACGCCTTCTCTCTCTTTGCTTTCAGTCTTATCACAATTTTCCTCAAGCAATTCAATCCAAAGTATGTTTTTACCGCAGGCGTCATACTTGCCTGCTTCGCGGGCTATGACAGCAGCCTTGGCGATAAGCTTGTGCTTTTGCGTATAATCACCTTTTTCCCGTTCTTTTTTGCCGGGTATTCGCTCGACCCCGACAAGGTGGTGTCATATGTAAAGGACAAGGCATATATCATTACCGCATTTTTTATTATGGCGGCGCTTCTTTTGCTGGTTTGCTTTGACGTTGACTTAATTTATGATATTCGCCCGCTGCTTTCGGGCAGGAACCCTTACAGCACCCTGCCGCAGATTTATGCGGCCTTCGGCGGGCTTATGCGCGCGGCGTATTATGTGGTTGCATTTCTACTAATCGGCTGTGTTATAGCGCTGACGCCTCAGAAGCAAATACTCACCACCGCCTTTGGCTCAAGAACGGTTCAGGCGTATGCTCTGCACACCTTGCTTCTTCGTCTTTTCAACTATTTTGGCGTGAAGCCTCTTACGCAGCTGTTTGGAATCAGCAGCCTCACGATGGCATTGATTTTAATCCCCGTCGCGCTGCTCATTACCGTTATTTGCTCGCTGAAAATCCTTGAAAAGCCGTTTGACCTGCTGCTTTCGCCCGGAAAA
>CAYUXK010000011.1:0-37718 GCA_964448835.1 uncultured Clostridium sp.
AAGTATAATATTGGGAGGTTAGCATATGAAGATAATCATCAGCCAAACTCCGCTTCTTTTGGGTGAAAGGGCCGCGGCAGACGCGGCGGAATATCTCAAAAATGTGATTGCCCAAAAGGGTAGCGCGCGCATAGTTGTTTCAACAGGCTCCTCTCAGTTTGAAACCCTTGACGCGCTGACAAAAACCGATGTTGATTTCAGCAAGGTCGAGATGTTCCATCTTGACGAGTATGTAGGGCTTCCCGTTACTCATATCGCATCATTCCGCAAATACCTTATGGAGAGGCTGATTTCAAAGGTTAATTTTCTATCTTACACTCTCGTTGACGGTACGGTTGAGGGCATTCCCGCGCTCAGCGCGAAGCTGTGCGAAAAAGAGGTTGACCTCGGCATAATAGGTATCGGCGAAAACGGGCATATAGCGTTTAACGACCCGCCCGCGGATTTTGATACCAAAGAGGCTTATATCGCCGTCAACCTAAACGATACCTGCAAGCGTCAGCAGGTTGGCGAGGGCTGGTTTGCCACAGTTGATGATGTGCCCAAGCAGGCGATATCAATGACACCTTATCGTATAATGCAATGCAAAAAAATCATCTCCGCCGTGCCGCATAAGGTTAAGGCGTGGGCAGTTAACGCGGCGATTAATGACGAGATAAGCAATAAAGTTCCCGCAACTCTGCTTCGCACCCATTCGGATTGGACTCTCTACATTGATGACGCTTCGGCTTCAATGCTGCCGAATGAGCAAAAAGAGCAATGGCTTGTAAAATAATTTAACGGAGGCAATATTATGGAACTCAAAACCCCTCTCTATGAAACCCATATTAAATACGGGGGCAAGGTTGTTCCCTTCGCGGGCTATCTGTTGCCTGTGCAGTATGAGGGAATAATAGCCGAGCATATGGCTGTGCGCACTGCCTGCGGGCTTTTCGATGTGTCGCATATGGGCGAGGTCAAAATAACGGGCAAAGACGCTTTGGCAAACATTCAGCGCCTTGTTTGCAACGATTGCAGCGGCATGTATGACGGTCAGGTACGCTACAGCCCCATGTGCAACGATGATGGCGGAGTGGTGGATGATTTGCTCGTTTACCGCATCTGCGATGAGGATTATCTGATAGTTATCAACGCCGCGAATCACGATAAAGATGTTGCATGGATGAGCAACAGGGTTTTTGGGGATGCTCAGTTTGAGGACATTTCCTCCTCGGTTGCCCAGCTTGCCTTGCAGGGTCCCAAAGCCTATGATATTATCCTGAAGCTTACCGATAAGGAAAGTATCCCCGTTAAGAATTACAGCTTCAAGCCCTCTGTCAATGTCGGTGGTGTTAACTGCCTTCTTTCGAGAACCGGCTACACCGGTGAGGACGGCTTTGAGCTTTATACCGCCCCTGAAGATGCCGCAAAGCTTTGGGAAATTCTCATGCAGGCGGGCAAGGAATTCGGCCTTGTGCCCTGCGGACTTGGCGCTCGTGACACGCTTCGCCTTGAGGCGGCAATGCCGCTTTACGGCCATGAGATGGACGATACCGTCACTCCGCTCGAAACAGGCCTCGGCTTCTTTGTCAAACTCGGCAAGGATGATTTTATTGGCAAAGCCGCCATGTTAAGCAAAGGCGAACCCATGCGCGAGCGCATAGGCGTTGAGCTTACGGGAAGAGGAATTGCCCGCCAGGGTGACAGCATTATGGTCGATGGCAATGAAATCGGCAAGGTTACCTCGGGAACGATGTGCCCGTTCTTAAAGAAGGCGATCGCGATGGCTCTTGTTGAAAAGGGCAGGGTAAATGTCGGCGATTCGCTTGCGGTTGAGGTTCGCGGCAAGGCGATTGAAGCTGTCTGCGTTAAGCTTCCGTTCTATAAAAGAGCGAAATAAGTAGAGTATAATAATAAATTATATATTGGAGGATTTATTTTATGAAAATCGAAAAAGACTTGTTCTATGCCGAAACACACGAGTGGGTAAAGTATAACAACGACGGCACCGCGCTCGTGGGCATCTCCGACCACGCTCAGGAAGCTATGGGCGATGTCGCCTTCGTTAACCTTTGCGACGAGGGTGAAACCCTTGCTGTTGGCGATGTTCTCGGCGATATCGAATCCATTAAGGCTGTTTCCGATGTTTATTCACCCGTCGGCGGCACCGTAACAAAGGTTAACGACGCTTTGCTTGACAACCCGGACCTGATTAACTCCGCGCCCTACGATTCATGGCTTGTGGAGCTTACCGATGTTGTTAAGAATGAAGCGCTAATGGATGCCGATGCTTATGAGGCGTTTATAGCGGAATAAGGAGACGAGTAAATGTCCTATGTTCCCAATACCATTGCCGAGCGCGAAAAAATGCTCGCGGCAATGGGCAAGAAATGTATAGATGAGCTTTTTGTCAGAATCCCTTCCTCGGTGAAGCTTGACCGGGCGCTGAATTTGCCTCAAGCAAAAAGCGAGTTTGAAGTTATTGATGAAATTCAAAAAATAGCGGCGAAGAACCGCGTGTTCAAAACCTGCTTTCGCGGCGCCGGCGCTTATCGCCACTTTATCCCCAGCGTTGTTAAGAGCCTTGCCTCCCGTGAGGAGTTTGTTACGGCCTATACGCCTTATCAGGCAGAGATGAGCCAAGGCGTTTTGCAGTGCATTTTTGAATACCAAAGCTGTATTTGCGAGCTTACGGGTATGAGCGTGTCCAACGCGGGCGTTTATGATGGCGCTCACGCCGCCGCTGAGGCGACCGCCATGTTCCGCGATAAAAAGCGCGGCAAAACCCTCGTGAGCGCCTCAGCCAAGCCTATGGTTATCGAGGTAATTAAAACCTACTGCGACTGCGCGGGCTATGAGTTGGTCGTTGTTCCTGCCGCGAACGGAGTCACAGATTTAGCGGCTCTTGAGGCCTCGCTAGATGAAACTGTTTCCTCGGTTTATATTGAGCAGCCGAATTTCTACGGCATCGTTGAGGACGCGGATAAGATATCCTCAATTACCCACGCCGCCGGCGCAAATCTTATTATGGGCTGCAACCCGATTTCTCTCGCTCTGCTTAAGACACCTGCCGAATACGGCGCTGATGCCGCCGTTGGCGAGGCTCAGCCGCTCGGAATGCCGCTTAGCTTTGGCGGCCCTTACCTCGGCTTTATGGCAGTTAACGACAAGGATATGCGTAAGCTTCCGGGCAGAATAGTCGGCCGGACCGATGACGCAAAGGGCAACACCGCTTATGTACTTACCCTTCAGGCGCGCGAGCAGCATATCCGCCGTGAGAAGGCATCCTCAAGTATCTGCTCTAATGAAGCGCTCTGCGCTCTTACGGCGACAATTTATTGCGCGGCGATGGGTAAAGAGGGAATGCGTCAAGTCAGTGAGCAGTGCCTGTCTAAGGCAAGGTACGCCGCCGACAGCATCAGCTCATGCAAGGGCTTCGAGCTTAAATATGACTCGTTTTTCTTTAATGAATTTGTAACATACTGCCCCGTAGATGCGGATATACTCCTGTCTCGCCTCGCTGAGCAAGATATTCTCGGCGGTCTGCCGCTCGAAATTGACGGCGAGAAGTGCATACTCTGGTGCGTAACCGAGTGCAATACAGCGAGCGAAATAGATTCGCTATGCAAAATTCTTCGGGAGGTGAGCGCCGAATGAGCCTTATTTTTGAAAAAAGCAGGGAAGGCAGGCAGTGCGTAACCCTGCCCGCGAATGACTGCAAGGCGGCATCTTTGCCCGATAAATTCGCCCGTGTCGCGCCGCTTAATCTGCCCGAGGTCGCCGAGGTTGACCTTGTGCGACATTACACTAATCTGAGCCGAAAAGCCTTCGGCGTTGATAACGGGTTTTATCCGCTCGGCTCATGCACGATGAAATATAATCCCAAAATCAATGAGGAAGCGGCCGCATTAAAGGGCTTCACCGATGTTCATCCTCTTCAGAGTGTTGACACTGCGCAGGGCTGCTTAGAGGTTATGAGCACCCTATGCAATTACCTTTGCGAAATAACAGGTATGGACGCGATGACACTTCAGCCGGCGGCGGGAGCTCACGGCGAATTCACGGGACTCGCGCTCATTTCGGCCTATCTCAAATCAAACGGTAAAACTCAGCGAAACAAGCTCATCGTTCCCGATTCCGCTCACGGCACCAACCCCGCGAGCGCCGTCATGAACGGCTTTACCGTTGTAAATATTCCTTCAACGCCCGATGGTATGGTTGACCTTGACGCTCTTTCGGCGGCTGTGGGCGACGATACCGCGGCGCTTATGCTCACAAACCCGAACACCGTGGGTATGTTTGACTGCAATATTGAGAAGATAGCGCAGATTGTGCATGATGCGGGCGGCTTGCTATATTATGACGGAGCAAACCTTAACGCCATCATGGGCAAGGCGCGCCCCGCGGATATGGGCTTTGATGTTGTGCATTTAAATCTTCATAAAACCTTTGCAACCCCTCACGGCGGAGGAGGACCGGGCAGCGGCCCTGTCGGCTGCCGCGAGAAGCTCGCGCGTTTCCTGCCAAATCCCCGGGTTATCAAATCAGGGGAGGGCTACGCGTTTATAGAGAGCGAAAAATCAATAGGTATGGTTCGGGCGTTTTACGGCAATTTCCTGGTGTGTGTAAAGGCGCTTGCGTATATAATGACACTCGGCGCGGAAGGTATCAAAGAGGCAAGCGATAACGCCGTGCTCAACGCGAACTACCTTATGCACAGGCTGAAGGATACCTACGATTGCCCGTTTGAGGGTCCCTGCATGCACGAGTTTGTTATGTCGCTCGAGGGACTCAAGAAAGAAACAGGCGTCAGCGCCGCCGATGTTGCAAAGGGACTTATTGATGAGGGTATTCACCCCCCCACAATGTATTTCCCGCTTATCGTTCACGAGGCGCTTATGCTTGAGCCAACTGAAACCGAAAGCGTTGAAACACTCGATGAAGCGGCTGATAAGCTCATTAAGCTTTACGCTGTGGCTCATGAGAATCCCGAAGCGCTCCACGCCGCGCCGCTCACAACGCCGATTGGCCGACCCGATGAAACCAAGGCGGCAAGAAAGCCCGTAGTAAGATACATTAAAGAATAACAAGTAAAAAATCAGCCCCTCTATACTTTAAAAGTACAGAGGGGCTGAATTCATTTTATAATCAAAGGGTTACCATTGAGTTAGCGCAATATGCTTTAAACACATTTGTATATTCCTTGCTGTAAGCGGCGGCTGTGAAATTATCGTTGCCGGCGGCATCGGTAAGGCGCATAATCACTCTCTGAGAAAGATTCGCGGCATCGGTTACGGTGGTTTTCGCTACCAGAATATCAAACGCGGTGTAGAGCGCGCCCTTGAGCATCACAGTGGCAAGCGGGAACGAGTAAACCGAGAACCTGCCCGTGCCTTCGGTGTCTGCCGTTACTGCTGCCTTAACAGCGTCAACATAAGCGCTTATATCCTTGTTGTATTTAACGTCATATGCCTCACCCACACCGTTGTAAGCTGTGGGGAAGGAGGGGCAGGAATAGATAAAGCCGTTTTTATTTGCCTGCTCAACAAGCTTTGTCTGAACAGAGCTGTCGGTAGAGAAAAGAGCGACATTTTTGCCCGCGATGAGCTTATTGTTAACAAGCCTCGGAATCGCTTCATCAACAACCTTTTTAGCTGTGTCGATGCCGCCCGAGCTGATGGGGTCGTAGGCGCTGTCATAAACATATTTGATGCCTTTATCTTCGCAGCCTTTTTTAAGCGAGCTCTGAAGGCCGAGAGTCAACTCGTTCTCGAGGTGGCGGTTAATTGAGAACATAACGAGGTATTCAGCCTTGGCGCTGCTCGCGGCGGCAACAATGTCACCCGCTGCCTTTGCCCAGTCCGCGCAAATAACAAGATCAGCCGCTCCGGCAACCAAGCTCAGTGATTCCTCAGGCTCAACGCAGATGGTAACGATATCGGGGTTCGCTTTTTTAGCCTTTTGAATTGCGTAGTATGTGAACTGCGTAGCTCTTGCGAAGATAATCGCGCCGAAGGTTTTGTCTTCCGCGACCTCTTTTGCGATTGTCATAATTTCAGCGTCGCCCGCTCTGAGAATACGGCTGTCTTTGTACTCTTTAACAACAACGCTCTTCGGATATGCTGCTGCAAGCGCGGCGGCGGCTTGGTAATCCTCAGGGTACTGAGCCTCGGGAGCGACCAGAATCGCAACCTTCTTTTCGGGTTCAACTATTTTCTCTGAAGTCTTGTTGCCCTTTTTGCCGCAGGAAGCAAGGGAAAACGCAAGTACAAGAACAAGGATAAAAGCGATAACTCTTTTTGCCATTTATAAAACCTCTTTTTCATATTCAGATTATTTAGAGTATAACTTAAAAATATGACTATATTAAGAATAATAATTAAAAAATTATCATGCAGAGAAGAGTGTAAAAAGAACAATGCTAATAGGTAAGCTGCTTATTGATTTGTTTAATTGTTTCACCGTCGATTTTTAATATCTTCCTGTCATATGTGTAAATGCCGTTAACCTCAAACTCAACATCGCTCACTTGTGTATATACAGTGGCGCATAAGCCTCGCGCGATAAGCGGAATTATTTGCTTTTCGTGCAGCTTTTTGTACCCTGCGGTAAGAGTTTCACCCGACTTAAACATCACATAGCCAAACGAGCGGTTTTTGTTCCATACATTGCCGCTGATGATTCGGCTGTAGCCGCCGTATTCGCTCAAAACAAACGGTCTGCCGTTAGTGTTCCCGGGCAGGTGCACCGGCAAAATGTATTTGTGAACGCTCTTAAAATCAGGACCTTTTTGGTCATGCCAGCCGCTCGCATGGTCAACAACGCGGGTTTTATCATAATATTTTACCTTTAAGCCGATTTCCTTGGCATCAAACTGCCCCCAGCCCTCGTTAAAGGGAACCCAGCAGCCGATTGAAACGCAGTTATACAGGCTGTCAATCATTTCAAAAAGCTCGCGCTTGAAGTCCTCACGCCAGGCAAGCTCGCCGCGGTTAAAGGCTTTATACTTATTATCTCTTACGTTAACATTTATATTTGGAAGCGCGCCTGCCAAAATAACATTGAGCGGTGCGCCGCCGCTTATCATATCCTGCCATACTATCATTCCGAGCCTGTCGCAATGGTAATACCAGCGCAGAGGCTCCGCCTTGATGTGCTTACGCAGCATATTAAACCCGAGCTCTTTCATCTGGCTTATATCAAATATCATTGCCTCATCGGTGGGGGCGGTCAGACCGCCATCGGGCCAGTAGCCCTGGTCAAGCAGACCGCGCTGAAAGTAGGGCTTATTGTTTAGCGTGAGGCGAGGAAGCCCTTTGCTGTCATTGTCAATGCCGAATTTACGCATACCAAAGTAGCTTTTTACGGTATCAACGGTGCCCTCGCAGTCAAGAGTAATCTCCAAATCATACAGGAACGGACTTTCGGGGCTCCATAGCTTCGCGTCAGGCACGGGAATATCGGTGATTTCTTTAATTTCGCCCTCATAGATCACCTTGCCCTTATCAAACACCTTCGCGCCCAGCTTGCCGCCGCACTCGCAGGTATGCTTGACCTCAAGGCTGAGCACTCCCTTATCAATATCGGGCGTGAGCTTGATGCGGTCAATATGACAGAAGCTGACAGGCTCAAGCCATACCGTTTGCCAGATGCCCGATGTGCAGGTGTACCAGAAGCCTTTGCTTTCGAGAACCTGCTTGCCGCGCTGCTGCGGGCCTTTATCCGTGGGGTCGTAAACCTTAACCGAAAGCTCGTTTGCCCCCTCGGTAATGAGGTCTGTTATATCAAGTGTAAACGGGCAGTAGCCGCCTGTGTGACCACCAGCGGGCTTAGAGTTGACAAAGACCTCGCACTGCCAGTCAACCGCGCCGAAATGCAGCAGAATCTGATTGCCCTTAAAGGATTCTGGTATTGTGAAAAACCGCCTGTACCAAAGCCTGTGGTCAGGGGAAAGGGATTTGGTAACACCTGACAGCTGGCTCTCAATAGCAAACGGAACAAGAATTTTTCCGTCAAATTCGGCAGGCTGCTCAGCGCCTTGTGATGTAATCGCGTAGTCATATTCGCCGTTAAGGCACAGCCAATCCTCTCTCTCAAGCTGCGGACGGGGATATTCGGGAAGTGGGCAGATTCTACTGACTTGATCGAACCAGCGGGTTCTTAAGTCGTTCAAGAGTTATCGCTCCTTTCTATGGGTGTTATTTTTGATGTTTCAATGGCCGAGTCGAGCCGCCAGTCGCCGTTTTTGTTAATGGCATTGATTGTTATAATAGCATCCTTGCCGTTCAGGGAAACCGATATGTCAAGCTTGCAGCTGTCAGCGGTTTTACGGGAGGGGACAAAGGCGAAATTACTAAAGTCAACCCCCGATTCTGATTGATAAGCCGCCGCGTCGCAATAAAGCTTGCCGTCAATATCGATATATTTACCGTTTGCCATAAGCGCTGCCGCTGCATCGGCGGTAAAGATGCTTTCAAGGTATTCTTTCAGAGCGTTGTAGCTTGTGAATTGCTCTGAGGTAACGCGATAGTAGGTTCTCCCATTTTGTGTTACCGGGGGCTCATCCTTTGCGCATTCAAGCGAGCCATAGTCAAAAATATTCTCGGCTATGTCAATGGCGGAGCCAATAAGTCCGCGGTAAACCGTCAACAGCGCGTCGCCCACATAGCTGCTTGCCTGCTCGGGCGAAATTGTCGGCGCGCTCGTTACGGGTGCGGTTTCTTTTGCGCAGGCAGACGCGCCAAGCATAATCGCTATAGCCAGCAGAGCCGGAATAACTCTTTTCATAGCTGAATCCTCCAAAATTAATAGGTAACCTCGATGGCATCCTTGCGGCATTTTGTCAGGCAAAATCCGCACTTGATACACTTATTATCATCGATAACAAACGGCTGCTTAATAACACCGGATATGGCTTTGGCGGGGCAGGCACGCGAGCAAAGCGAGCAGCCGATGCATTTATCGGCGGAAATCCTTATGCTTACAATCGATTTTTGGTTCTCATCGGGTGAAATGCCGCTCACGGGGCAAACATCCTCGCATTGACCGCAGCCGATGCATTTATCCGAAGGGATTACATATACCCCGCTTTCCTCGTCAAGTACGGGTACGGCAAAAGGGCAGGTAAAGGCGCAAGCGCCACACGCTAAGCAAGAATCTCTGTCTATTATGTATGCCATATTATCAGCCTCCAATTCTAACCTATATGCTACAATAAAATCCGCATAAAATCAAGCTGATTTTTGTGTATTGTGCTATTTTAGTTTAATTGATTGATTTTTTATACATTTTGATTTATCATATAAGAGTAGATGAACGCTTAACGAAAGGAAAAAATATGGAAGAATTAAGAAGCAGAAAAGGCTTTATTTGCGATATGGACGGTGTAATATACCACGGTAACAGGCTTCTGCCGGGTGTAACCGAATTTGTCGAGTGGCTTTATGCGCAAGAAAAACAGTTCATTTTTTTAACGAACAACAGCGGCAAAACACCCAAAGAGCTAAAGCAAAAGCTTGCTAAAATGGGCCTTGATATTGACGAAGAACATTTCTACACAAGTGCGCTTGCAACAGCAAGCTTTATCAGCAGGCAGACGCCGGGCTGCAGCGCGTATGTTATCGGCGAGCCGGGGCTTTACAGCGCGCTTTATGAAAAAGACATCACCATCAACGATGTCAACCCCGATTATGTAATAATGGGCGAGGTATCAAACTACAATTACGATACCATCTGCCGCGCGGTTGCGCTTGTGAGAGGCGGCGCGAAACTTATCGGTACGAACTCTGACATAACCGGTCCGAGCGAGAGCGGGATTATTCCCTCGTGCCGCTCGCTGATTTCACCCATTGAGATGGCAACGGGCAAGAAGGCATATTTTGTCGGCAAGCCAAATCCTCTGATGCTTCGCACGGCGCTTAATATGATTGGCGTTCACTCAAAAGAGGCGGTCATGATTGGCGACAGGATGGATACCGATATAATAGTCGGCATCGAAGGCGGTCTTGACACTGTTTTGGTGCTTTCTGGTGTTACGGACAGGCAAGGAGTTAATATGTATCCATACAGACCGCGCCTGATTCTTGATGGCGTAGGGGACATACCGGGCTAAAAAAATATTGGGGGAGGGTGATTTTTCATCCTCCCTATTTTTATGAGTTGATAATTGTAATTCCATCGCCCTCGCTTATTTCGCCGCCCTCGATAACCCGGGCAAAAACGCCTTGAGTGGGCATAACGCATTTGCCGACCTTCTTAAAAATCTCACAGCCGCTGTGGCACTCCTTGCCTATCTGAGTTATTTCAACAAGGCAGTCGCCGAGCTTTAAGCGCGTTCCTATCGGCAGAGTATGAAGCGTAAGCCCTTTGGTGGTTATGTTTTCGGCAAACACACCCGGAACAAGCCCCTCAGCGCCGAGCGCGGTCATTTCGTCAATGCTTTCCTGAGCGAGCAGGCTCAGCTGCCTATGCCCGTCGCCCGCGTGCGCGTCACCCGAAAGACCGCCGTCTGTTATCAGTAAGCCGCGCGGCTGTTTAAGCTTGATTTCACCTTTTTTTTCGCTCGAATTTATCGAAACAATTGCCGCCACTAAGATTACCCCCCGATTTTGTTCATTTTTCTCTGAGTTTTGAAGTCCCCGCCGAATGCGTTCATTCGCGGTTTTTGCGATATCGCCTGCATAATGCGCTCGGCAACAGCCTCAGCACTTTTATCTAATACATCCTTTAGCGGTATTTCAAGATTATCGCCCAAGCACGGCCTTATAAATCCGTCGCTTGTGACACGCATACGGTTGCATTCGCTACAAAAGCAGCCGCTAATCGGGCTGATGAAGCCCACCTTGCCTGCAAAGCCGTCCGCCGTATACATCGCCGCGGGTGAGCCGTATTCACTCGGGCAAGCGTAAAGAAAAGAGTGGCTTTCGATGATTGAAGCGTTTGAAACGCCGTCACAGCCGCCCTCACCCATGGGCATAAGCTCAATAAAACGAACCTCGCACGGATATTTTCGGGCAAGATCGATAAAATCGTCAATTTCGTTATCGTTTTGCCCCTTTATGATTACTGTGTTAATCTTGAGCGGAGGCTCAAATACCCTTGCCGCCGCTTTGATTCCCTCACAGACCGCGTCAAAGCTACCCCCGGTTATCGCCTCGTACTTTTCCTTGTTGAGCGAATCAAGACTGATATTGCACCGCATTACCCCCGCGTCTTTAAGCGACTGCGCCTGCCCGGCAAGCATCTGTGCGTTAGTGGTTATCGCGATATCCTCGTATTTGCCAAGGCGAGCGATTCGTGATACGATTTCAGCCAAATCCCTGCGCATGAGCGGCTCACCGCCGGTTATGCGGATTTTCTTAAAGCCAATTGAGGCGCAAGCGGCGGCGATTTTTTCAAATTCGGCGGGCGAAAGGTCGCTTTCTTTTATGCAGCTGCCGCCGTTCTCACGCGAGCAATAGGCGCATCTCTGCTGACACCTTTGGGTGACGGAGAGGCGCAAATATTCAATATTTCGTGAGTATCCGTCTAACATATCTCCACCCTGTCGCCTTTAAAAATTCTGCCGCCGGCGGTAATTTCACCAAAAAAACAGCCGCTGACAAGTGGGCAAACGCCGCCCTCAAAGTGTGAGCATACCTTGTGACATTCTCTGCCTGCCTGAGTGATTATAACAGCCGAACAGCCGATTTTAAGAACTGAGCCTAAGGATATTTTTTCGTCTGCATCTACTATTATGTTGCAAGTGAACCGTTTAACGCAGGGGAAATCCGAGCCTTGCAGCTCATTGAGCAAATCCGCGGTGCTTTTAAGAAGCAGCGATATCTGCCGCGCGCCGCCGTCACAAAAGCAGTCGCCCTCGACACCTTTGCCTTTAATCAAATCAAGGCTTTCGCGTTCCTGAGCGGCTTCGCCGTGAATTGGCTTTAAGAAAAGCGAGCAGACAGAGTTATTCATCTCTCTTGTATTCCCCCGAGGCGCCGCCGCTTTTTGAAACGAGGCATATGCGCTCAATCACCATTGAGCGGTCAATAGCCTTGCACATATCATAAACCGTGAGTGCCGCTACGCTTGCCGCCGTGAGAGCCTCCATCTCAATCCCGGTTGTGTAATTGCATTTGGCAAAGGTTTCGATTGTGAGTAAATCCTCACCGCTAAATTCAAAGTCAACGCTTATTTTTTCAATCGGAATGTTATGACACAGCGGAATTAAATCCCAAGTTTTTTTCGCTCCTGCGATGCCTGCAATCCTCGCGCAGGGGAGCACATCGCCTTTGGCAATCGAGTTATCCTTGATTTTTATGAGCGTCTCCTTTTTCATTCGGATATCCGCGCGAGCTCTCGCGGTGCGAACGCTTACCTCTTTGCCGCAGATGTCAACCATTGACGCTTTGCCGCCCTTGTCGGTGTGAGTCAAATCCATGATCATTTCTCCCACTCAATTATTTCGCCTGTGTTGTTGAAGGTGTAACCGCCTGCCTGCGAGAGCCTTTTTCGCAGCTCGCCGCCGCAGAGAGCCGATATAAACGCCTTGACATTATCCTGCTCTAATGCCGAGGTGAGTACGGCAAAATCATATTGTTCGTTCCAAATCGGCACAAAATCGAGGTCGTAGGTTTTCGCCGCCGAGTAAATGCCAAGCCCCGCGTCAGCGCTACCCTTTGCGATGGTTGCGGCAACGCCCGTGTGGGTGAATTGCTCACGCTCGTAGCCGTAAATCTCGTCGGCGCGTATGCCTTCCTTTTCAAGCAGATAATCCAGCAAAATCCTTGTGCCCGAGCCTTTTTGACGGTTAACATACGATAGCCTGCCGCCGGCAATATCCCCGATGTTTTTAATATTCATCGGGTTGCCCTTAGCGGTCATAATGCCCTGAATTCTTCCGAAACCGCGAATGAGCGTTACGCCGCCGTGAGGAAAATATTTGCGAAGATAGTCAACATTATATTCGCCGCTCTCAACATTAAGCAGATGAATTCCACCTAGGTGCGCTTCACCGCGCAGCAGGGCAGTTATTCCGCCCATACTGCCAACATGAGCGCTCGTTATGCCGTAGTCGCCGCTTCGGCGCAGAATATCGTCTATTTCATCTATGAGGGGGTCGTGGCTGCCGATAACAAGCACCGAGTTCTTAAGCTCATCAATAGGTTTGAGGGGTTTAATTTCGAGGCTTTCACCTGATTCAACGCCCTCGAGGTTTTGCGGTATTTCGGCAATGCCCGACGCTTTTGCAAAGCCGGTAACAACTCCTGCGCCCGAGCTTATTGGAACGGCAACGGCTTTATCGTCAATAAAGCCGATTCGGGTACGGATAAATTCTTTATATTTAAGTGAAGAATTAATTTTTTTTGCCGATGACGCGGTAAAGGTTTGAGGCTTCCGAGGCTTTTTACGCCGCATTTCAAATATAAGCGGCTTTACGATTTCTTCCATGACGATGATGCCCGAAACGGGGTAGCCCGGAACGCCAATTATCGGTACGCTCTCTATTCTACCGAGTACGGCGGGCTTGCCCGGCTTTATGGCTATGCCGTGCAGAATAAGCTCGCCAAGTTCTTTAACCGCGGTGCTTGTGAAATCGTCACGCCCCGCCGAGGAGCCCGCGATGACGATAACCGCGTCGCTTCTGTCTGCCGCGGAGGAAATCGCAGATTTAATTAAATCAAGCTTGTCGGGCACAATGGGGTATACCTTGCTGTCAGCTCCCCAATCGCTGAGCATCGCCGAGAAAATAGCGGAGTTGAATTCGGGTATATCACCGTCTGCAAGGTTTTCGAAGGCTGAAACGATTTCATCACCTGTCGGAATAATCGAGACAACGGGCTTTTTTGTCACCTCAATTTCAATTACACCCCCTGCTATGAAAGCCCCTATAAGCGCCGGCGTTACCTTTGTGAATGAGGGCGCAATCATATCGCCCATGCAGATGTCCTCGCCGATTTGGCGTATATGCTGCCAGGGAACGGCCGCGTTTTGAAGAATTATACTCTTTGAGACTGTTTCAATAACATCCTCAATCATCACAACGGCGTCGCAGCCCTTCGGCACAGGGTCGCCCGTATCAACGCGCGCAAAGTCGCCTTTGCCGAGAGTAACGGGCGTGCTTTCGCTCGCGCTGTGGGTGATTTCTGCCTTTAGCGCGATTCCGTCCATGGCGCTCGCGTAGTAATGCGGCGAACACCTCAGCGCATAAACCGCGCGCGAAATAATTCTGCCGTTTGCCTCGCTTACGGGGATAACCTCGGTTTTGTATTGAAATCCGTTATTTTTGAGATTATCAATAAAAATCTTTATCGCTTCATCAAGCGGAGTATTGGTAAGGTATTCATATTTCAAAGCCACCACCGCCTATATTAAAAATACTTTGACACTTGAGCTTGCCGCGAGACCTTCGATGTTGCGGTCAATTCTGATATATCCCTGCGCTTTTGTCAATACCGAAATCACGCCTGATTTGCTTGAAAGCGCCGACGCCTCGGGTATATCTTTGCTGAAATCAAGGGCAACGGGTATAACTTCCTCACGCCCGTGATTTGAGGGAATGTTTGTTTTGAGCCTTGCCATAATAAAACTCTCATCATCTGCCGCACCGAGCATTTTATTAAGAAGAGGCTTAACAAAAAGCTGAAAAACAAAGAACGCCGCAAGCGGATGCCCCGGCAGACCGAAAACGGGCTTGCCGCCAACTGATGCAAAAAGCGTTGGCTTGCCGGGCTTTATGGCAATGCCGTGAAAATGAACCCTGCCGAGAGAGGACAGTACCTCAAGCACAGCGTCACGCTCACCGACCGAGGAGCCGCCTGAAATCAGTACGCAGTCGCACTCCTCAACAGCAGTTTGAACGCATTGCTCTAACAAATCCGCTTCGTCTCGGATAATCGGGTAAACCTTTGCAATGCAGTGTGCTTTCGATATGCAGGAAGAGAGCAGTGTGCTGTTTACGTCTCTTATTTCGGAGCCCTTTGGGCTTTGAGAGCAGGGGATAAGCTCGTCGCCTGTTGAAATAACACCAACGGTTATCGGGCGGGAAACGGGTATTTCACAAATCCCTTCCGCCGCGAGCGCGCCCGTGTCGCAGGGTCTGATTACGCTGCCGCTTTTGATAAGTACCTGACCGATTCTTATATCGTCGCCTATGCTTATAACATTCTCTTTGGGTGCACAGGGCTTTAAAAAATACCTGAATTCGTCGCCGTAATCCTCGGTGTGCTCAACCATAACCGCGCAGTCTGCGCCGTCGGGCAGTTTGCCGCCTGTCGGGATTTCCATACATTCACCGCGATTAACAGAGTGCTCTTCATCTTCGCCCATCAGAATTTTTCCCCTGTAGGTGAGCATGGCGGGCACGGTCTCGCTGCAACCGTAGGTGTCAGCCGCCATAACCGCAAAGCCGTCAACCGACGAACGGTTAAATGAAGGCATATTCTCGCCGCTGATAATATCCTTGGCGGCAACGCGCCCGAGGCATTCATTAGGTGAGACTGTTTCGATTTCGTGCGAGGGGTTACCTACACTGAGAATTATTTCGAGCGCCTCGTCGGCGGAAATCACCTTCAGCATTTATTCAGCCTCCATTGCTCAAGGAAAAGCTTGCCGAATTCGGTTTGAGGGCTTTGGATAACCTCGACGGTTTTGCCGTATTCCTCAACTCTTCCGTTATTCATTATGATAATTTTATCCGAAACACGCACCGCCTGCTGCGGCAGGTGAGTTGCAATAATGAGAGTTGTGCCGTTTCTTTCGCAGTAGTCTTTGAGTAAATCCTCAAGCGCTCTTACCCTGACAATATCAACCGCGCCCAGAGGCTCATCAAGCAGCAGGCATTTGTGGCTTTCAACAAGCATTCTTGCAAAAAGCATACGCTGCCTTTCGCCGCCCGACAGTCTGTTCGCGCGTTTTTTCGCGAAAGCGGCAAGGTCAACCTTTTCAAGAATTTGTGAAACCTTTTTATCCGCGTTGGTGTTATCGGACAAGCCTATTCTGATGTTTTCCTCAACGCTTTTCTTAAAGCTATAGGCATTCTGCGGCATATAGACCGCGCCGCCCTCAAAATCAAGGCGCGCCTCTCCGCTGTCGGGCTTAGTAATGCCCGACAGCAGACGCAGAAGCGTCGTCTTGCCCGAGCCGTTTGGCCCTGTGAGAGCGACTCTTTCACCGTCGTTTATAATTAACCCGTCAATTTTAAGCGTGAATCCAAACGGGTATTCTTTGGTGAGATTATCGATTTTTATCATTTGTTTTCTCCGCAAGGGTATATGCTAAGCCGTTGATAACAAAAGAAATCAACAGCAGAATAATACCCAGGGCAATGGCAAATTCAAAATTGCCTTTATTTGTTTCGAGCATAATCGCTGTGGTCATAACACGGGTTTTAAACTGAACATTGCCGCCCACGAGCTGAACCGCGCCAACCTCAGAGACCGCTCTGCCGAAGCCTGCCGCCGCAACGCTGAAAAGCTGGGCGCGGCACTCGCCGAGAAGAAGAAGCACCTGCCTGCCCTTACCGATGCCTAGTCCGCTCGCTGTTTCGGTAAGGCTTGGGGCGCGCGCAGCGCTAAGCGAGGCGGAGAGCCCGGTAACTATGGGTGTGATAAGTAATACCTGAGCAATAATCATCGCCGGCAGCGAAAAAAGCAGACCGAGCGAGCCGAATGGTCCTTTTCTCGATAGCAGCATAAAAACAACCAGGCCTGCCACCACGGGCGGCAAGCCCATAAGCACATTTGTGATTCTCATAAAAGCGCCCTTGCCGATGAAATCCGAGCGGCCCGCGGTCATTCCCAAAGGCATACCGATTAAGCATGAAATGAGCGTGCTTGTCAGCGACATTTCAAGAGTAACGCCGATGATCTGCCACAATTCGCCGTTGAAGCTGCAAAGCAAGGTAAAAGCGCTTTTTAGCTGTTCAAAAAAATCCATAATATAAATTCGCAGGAAGGGCAGCAAAGCCCTTCCCCGCAGCAGCAATTACATATCGGTGAAGAAGAGAGCCTGACCGTATTCGGCAACGCCGTAACCGTTAATAAGCTCCAAAGTAGATTCCTTGGTCATCCACTCAATAAAAGCGTTCACGCCCTCGGGATTCTTGTTGTTGTTAACGGCAATGAGCGAATAGGTGTTCTTCATATCGTCGCCCTTTTCGAGGAGTATTACAAGGTCAAGGTTATCCTCGTTTGCAAGGAAGGTGGCTTTATCGGTTAAGGTGTAAGCGAGCCTTTCGTTTGCCTGGTTGAGCGTTGCTCCCATACCCGCGCCCGCGGAGATGTACCATTCGTCATCCGCGCCGGGAAGGTCATTCGGGTCAACCGCGTTCCAGATTTTCAGCTCTGCCTTGTTCGTTCCGCTGTCATCGCCGCGTGATACAAATGTCGACTCTGAATTCTTGATTTTTCTAAAGGCATCGGCAGCGTTTGAGTAGCCCGAAATACCCGCGGAGTCGGTCGGCGGCCCTACGATAACAAAATAGTTGTACATAAATGGAATTCGCTCTGTTGCATAGCCCTTGCTGATGAATTCTTCCTCGCTTGCCTTTGCGTGAACGAGCAAAATGTCGGCGTCTCCTGTTTCGCCAAGCTTAATCGCGGCGCCTGTGCCGTTTGAGGTAACCTCAACAGTGTAACCGGTTTCTTCTTCAAAATATGGAAGAAGGTAGGGAAGCAGACCCGAATCGTTAACCGATGTAGTTGTTGACAGGCGGATTACCGATTCTTCGGAGACGGTTTCGGTTGTTGTCGGGGGGGCGGTGGTTGCCGCATTCTCAGCCTCGTCCGATGAGCACGCTATGAGCGAAAGCATCAAAACGAAGGAAAGAAGCAGCGCCATGATTTTTTTCATACATATTCTCCTTTTCAAATACGGAAGGCAAAGCTGTTTCCGGCTTTACCCATTGGCGCTAAAGCCATATTCATAGAACTTAGGCTAAGGCGCTCGGATAATATTATTTTATCAGCATTTAATATAAATACACAAAACGCTGATAAATTCTAAAAATAAATGATGTAATGCGCAAAAATATGTGATATAATTCAATAGCGAGGTGATTACTATGAAAATAAGAGCAGCCAGCGTGTGTGTCAGCGATCGCTCCTCAAGGGGTGAGCGCGAGGATATAAGCGGCCCGCTGATTGTTGAGCTTCTTTCGGGCGTTGCTCAAAGCGTAAGCTATTGCTGCGTGCCCGATGAAAAAGATATAATCGAGGCAAAGCTAATCGAGCTGTGCGGGAGTGCCGATGTGATTTTCACAACCGGCGGCACGGGAATTGCCCCGCGTGATGTCACGCCGCAGGCAACAGTAGCAGTTGCGGATTATATCGTGCCCGGCATTGCCGAAGCAATGCGACTCAAAAGCCTCGAAAAAACGCCCAACGCCATGCTCTCACGCGCCGTATGCGCAGTGAGGGGCAAAACACTGATAATTAACCTACCGGGCAGCCCCAAGGCGGTCAGGGAATGCATGCAGGTGGTAATGCCTGTAATCGGGCACGCGGTTGAGCTGCTTCGCGGCGAGGTTGACAGCTGCGCGAAATCTGAATAACCATATTTATCGCATTGACAAAAATATGTAAATATTATATTATTTTATTAATAAAAAGTCAAGTATCATGGCAAAAGCAGGTGAAAATATGCACGGGCAATCCAATAGTTTAAATAGCAAAAAAGTACTTGTGGTTGGCGCCGGCGGAATCGGGTGCAATGTTTTAGTCCACCTTGCAGGCGGCGGAATCGGCGAAATCTGCCTGTGCGACTATGACACGGTTGCTTTGAGTAATTTTAACAGGCAATTTCTGTATTCACGAAGCGATATAGGCTCTTTGAAGGCCGTCGTCGCGGCGAAGAAGCTTGAAGCGTATTCGCCAGATACCCGTTTCGTACCAATCATGCAAAGGATTTGTAAAGACAACGCCGCTGATATCCTTCAAGGCTGTTCCCTTGCGGTGCTTGCGTGCGATAATATCGAAACCCGCCTTGTTTTGAATGAGGCGTGTACCAAGATGGGAACACCGCTTGTTAACGCAGGGGTGGAGGGGCTTTATGGCAGCGCCTATCTGTACATTCCGGGCAAAACCGCCTGCCTAAACTGCATTTATGCCGATTCATCCGAGAGCCGGGATAAATCCACCGTGAGCGAAGCGGCGGGCGCGGCGGGCAGCCTCGCGGCGAGGCTCGCAATGGCTTACCTTAAGGGCGACTTTTCAAACGCGGGTAAGCTGATGCTTCTCGACTTGCAAAATTATGAGTTAAACTGTGTTCAAATCAAGGAATCCGCCGGGTGCAATGTTTGTGATAAATTCAAAAGGAGTGGAGAGTAATGGCAGGTAAGCTGGTCGGCTACGCCGGCAAGGTGCTTAAAATCAACCTTAGCAATCGCAGTTTCGAGGATTATCCGTGGACAGATGATGACAGGGAGCGCACCCTCGGCGGCAAAGTCATGGCGGCCGATATTCTGTATAACCACATTAAACCGGGCATGACCGCCTACGATGAGGATAACTGGATTGTTGTTTCAACAGGTCCTCTCACGGGCTGTGGCTGCCCTAATACCTCGCGCTTCAATATATCCACAATTTCGCCGCTGACGGGTATCATAACCTCGTCAAACTGCGGCGGTGACTTCGGTCTTGCTCTCAAAAAGGCAGGGTATGACGCGCTTATAATTACCGGCAAGTCCAATTCACCCGTCTATGTTGAAATCGGGGTTGAAGGCATTAAATTCAATGACGCAAGCGAGCTTTGGGGGCTTAAGGTTTCAGAGGTTCAGGAGAAGCTGCCCGAAAGAAGTGGCAAAATCGTAATCGGCCCCGCAGGCGAGAATAAAGTCCGCTACGCCGGTGTTTTCAGCGGCGAAAGAACTGCGGGCAGGGGCGGCGTCGGCGCAGTTTTCGGCGACAAAAATCTCAAAGCGGTTACCGCTTTCGGCTTAAAGAAGGCGGAGATTTATAATAAAGAAAAACTGAGCGAAGTCAATAAAAAGTGGGTTAAGATGCTTCTTAATCACCCGCTTACCGGTCGCCAGCTTCCGAAGCTTGGCAGCGCCGGGCTCGTTTCGCCAATGCAGGCTCACAGAATTCTTGCTACCAAGAATTTCAGTGAGGGCAGGTTTGACGGGTTTGAAAAAATTTCGGGTGAAGAGCTGAGCGAAAATCACCTTGTCAGTAACGCTGCCTGCACCACCTGCGTTATTCGCTGCGCGCGAAAGGTAAAGGTTGACGGCAAGGTAGTTAAAGGCCCGGAGCTTGAAACCCTCGGTCTTCTTGGCGCGAACATACTCAACGATGACATTGAAATGATACTGAAATGGAATTATGAGCTTGACGAATGGGGTATGGACAGCATCTCGGCCGCGGGCACAATTGCCTTTGCAATGGAGCTTGCCGAGAAGGGCATATGGGACTGCGGGCTCAGGTTCGGCAAGGTTGATATTATTTCGCAGATGTTTGACGATATTGCGCACCGCCGCGGTAACGGCGATGTTCTTGCGGACGGTTCGAGGATAATGAGCGAGCGCTTTGGCGGCAAGGAATTTGCCATTCAGGCCAAGGGTATGGAGCTTTCCGCCTATGAGCCGCGTCACGCGGCAGGTCAAGGTCTCGGCTACGCCACGGCCAACAGAGGCGGCTGCCACCTTAACGCAGGCTATATGGTTGTCGTTGAAGGGCTTGGACTTGATGCTGACGCCTTAACGCCTCACGGCAAGGCGGCGCTTTCAATAACATTTCAGGATTTAATGGAGGCAATCTCCGCGGCAGGCTCGTGCCTTTTTACAAGTTATGCGGTATTCCCGCCGTTTCTTGTTGACAAGCCCAATTGGTTTGTTACCCGCGCAATTATTGCCTGCTTCCCTTATGTCGGGCCCGTTGTCAATGTCCTTAATCGTCACCCTGAAATCGCGCAGCTTAACATACCGCTGATTCCTCACACATACGCCGTCAAGTACGCTACGGGTATGAAGATGACGGTCGCCAAAATGCTGCAGCAGGGTACATACGGCTACAATGTTGAGCGCCTGAGCAACATCATTCTCGGACAAAAGGCAGATGCTGATGTTTTGCCCAAGCGCCTGACAGATGAGGAGCAGATTAAGGGCGACTCAAGAACCAAGGTGCCGCTTGATAAAATGAAGCCCGCCTATTATCGTGGCAGGGGATGGAAAGACGGCATACCTACATATAAAACACTTATGAAATACAAGGTTAAAATTTCCAAAGAAGCCTACAATAAATTAATAAAGGAGGCGTATTCGGTTGGCAAAAATAACGGTTAAGCTTTTCGGCGTTTTGCGCGTTGACAGCGGCCTTGCCGGTCAAGAAGTTAACGCGGATAAGGTGCAGGATATTTTTGGCGTGCTTAACAGCGAAATCGAAGAACAATTTGCTCACAGAGCAGCGGCATCGCCGAAGCCTCTCGAAAAACCCGATTTGCTTGCATTTAAGGACGCGCTTGTTTTTATCAACGGTGAGCGCTGTAAAAGAAAAGGAACCTCACTAAACGACGGCGATGAGGTTTGGCTGATGTCACCCGCCTCCGGAGGGTAATATTTCCAACACATTTTGATTAACTGCTTTAATCAAGTCAGGGGTGATGTTATGAGCGTTATTGAGGCGAACTCGCTTACCAAATACTACGGCAAATCACGAGGAATCGAAAACCTTTGCCTGAATGTTGAGAAGGGCGATTTCTTCGGCTTTATCGGGCCTAACGGCGCGGGTAAAAGTACAACCATACGCACCCTTTTAGGTATGATTTCGGCAACCTCCGGCAGCGCGAGTGTGCTTGGGCTTGATATAAAAACGAAGCATACCGAAATACTCTCGCGCGTCGGTTATCTCCCGGGCGAGGTTATGTTTTACCCCGGTATGCGCGTGGGCGATGTTATCCGGCTATCGGCAAAGCTGCGCGGCATTGATTGCACTCAGGAGGCGCTTTACCTTTGCGAGCGGCTGAATCTCGACACCGGCAAGCGTGTTGAGGAGCTTTCGCTCGGCAACCGGAAAAAAGCGGCGGTAGTTTGCGCCCTTCAGCACAGCCCTGAGCTATATATTCTCGATGAACCCACTAGCGGTCTTGACCCGCTTATGCAGAAGGAATTTTTTGAGCTTTTACTTGAGAGAAATAAAGAAGGCACGACCATTTTCCTTTCCTCTCACATTTTGTCTGAGATAAAGCGCTATTGCCGCAACGCGGCGATAATCCGTGACGGTTCAATAATCGCGTGCGGCGCTATTGAAGAGCTGTCAAAATCATCTGCGCGGCGCGTTGTGCTGCACGGAGTTACTAAGTTGCCGCAGCTCGAAGGTGTTGCGGATTTTTCTCAGGCTGTCGATTCCGTCAGCTTTCTTTACGGCGGCGAAATGACTTCGCTTATATCCGCGCTAAACGGTCTGCCGATTACTGATATTACAATATCCGAACCCGATTTGGAGGAAGTATTTATGCACTTCTATGAAGGTAAGGAGGCGGCAAAATGACAGTATTCATTCACGAGATGAAAAGGAATTTTAAGTCCCTCTTGATATGGAGCTTTTCAGTCGCGGGAATGCTTGCCTTATGTGTGTTTATGTTCCCCGAAATGGAAACGCAGATGAGCGATGTCAGCGAAATGTTCTCTTCAATGGGCGCGTTCACTTCGGCGTTCGGTATGGATAAAATCAACTTTGGCACCCTTATCGGCTACTATGCCATTGAATGCGGAAACATTCTCGGCTTTGGGGGAGCGTTTTATGCCGCTTATATCGGCGTTTCGATGCTTGCCAAAGAGGAGAGCGGTCACACGAGCGAATTTCTGCTTATGCATCCGCTGAGCAGATGCAGCATAGTTTTGAGCAAGCTTTCGGCAACTATGGTCTATGTATTAGCCTTTAACGCGCTGAGTCTTATTGCCTCGCTTGTTTCGTTTGCCGCTATCGGTGAATATCCGCCATGGAAAGCGTTCTTTTTGTTCTTGCTTGCCCAGCTGCTGATGCAAATTGAGATTGCCGCTCTCTGCTTCGGCGTCTCTGCCTTCGTCAAGCGCGGCGCTTTAGGTATGGGGCTTGGCAGTGTGACAATGCTGTATTTCCTCAACATTTTCGGCAACATCAGCGAGAAGGCGGACTTCGTAAGGTATATTACCCCGTTCACCTATGCAGACGCGGCAAATATTATTTACGATGTACATTTAGAGACAAAGCTTATCGTCTTGGGAGCGGTATATTCCGTAGTAGCCATTGCCGCGGCGTTTATCCATTATAACAAAAAGGATATGATTGCCTGATGAAAGAAGCGGAGGTGATTTCAATGAAACCTTACGGACTTATTCTTGCGGGCGGAGGCGCGAAGGGCGCTTATCAAATCGGCGCCTGGAAAGCTATGCGTGAGCTGAATATCTCTTTTTCCGCCATTGCGGGCGTATCAATCGGATCGATTAACGGAGCGCTAATCGCCTCAAATAATTACGAGGGCGCTCAAGAAATATGGCACAGCGTTTCAATACAGCGCGGGGTTAATATCACCGAGGAGCTGCGCGACCCAAACAATATTTTCAGCGTTAAGAATTTTTCTGCCCTTTTTAAGGAGCTTGTCCGAAACGGCGGAATTGACGCCTCGCCAACCCGGGAGTTTATTGCCAAGTTCATATCCGAGGAGGATGTGCGCATTTCAAACACAAGGCTCGGCATAGTGGCTTTTCAGATTTCGGGAATGACCCCCACTGAGGTATTTGTTGAGGATATACCTAACGGGCAGTTAGTTGATTATCTGCTCGCTTCATCAAAGCTGCCGGGCTTGAGCAAAATCGGGCCTGAGGGCGAGCGCTTTCTTGACGGCGGCGTTTATGATAACGCACCGATAGGTATGCTGCGCCGCTACGGGTACAACCGCCTGGTTATTGTTGACATTTCGGCAATGAAGGGGTATGGCCATAGGCAGGACATGTCAAACGCCGAAATAATTTATATTCGTCCTTACGATATTGATGAGCTTGGCTCTATGTTAGACTTTGAGGAACCAATGATTGATTTCCGCATTAATCTCGGATATTATGACGCGAAAAAAGCATTTGGTTATCTTTCGGGCAGGATTTATTATTTTGAGGGCGATTGTTTCCGTGAGCTTATTGAAAAATACGGCCCTGCCGCCTGTGAGCAGCTTGAATTGCTTGCCAAGGAGTTAGGCTTGCCGCGATTTGAGGTTTACAGCGCGGGCGAGTTTTTGCTTTCACTTAAATACCTTTATATGCGCACCGAGCTTGAGTCTGCTGAGCGAACACCCGAGGAAGAGAGATTCTATGCCGCCTGGCTGCACAAGCTGAATGTTTTCAAATCAGATAAAAGCTACGCTGAGGCAATAGCTGTTCTTGACAACTTGATTGTATAAAAAAGAGCCATATTCCCTCAAGAATACGGCTCTGCGGATTTATTACTTGATTATGCAAGCTGATTTGTAATACAATCAAAGCTCTCTTCGCTGATAACGTGCTCAATGCGGCAGGCATCAATCAGCGCCTGCTCTCGGCTGACACCGAGCGACATAAGCCATTTTGATATTGTATCATGGCGCTTATACATTTTTTCAGCTATTTCAAGTCCGCTTGCGTTAAGCTCTATTGCTCCCGAGTCATCAACTGTTACGTAACCGTTCTCACGCAGCTTACGCATTGCAACGCTGACGCTCGGCTTCGAGAACCCAAGCTCGTTTGCCACATCTATTGAGCGAACATAGCCGTTTTGTAATTTAAGCATATATACCGTTTCAAGGTAATTTTCGGCAGATTCATAAATTTTCAACTTAAAGTCCCTCCGTTTAGCAGTAGATGCTAAATCAATCCTTCTAAATATTGTAGCACAAATCTTAATTATATTCAATCATAAGGAGCAAAATGATGAAAACAAAAGCAGAAAAAACGGGCGTCAAGGGCAAAATTAAAAGAGTACTGCTCGGTATTTTAAAAGCGTTTGCAATTATTATTGTAAGCGCCTGTGTTATCGGCGCGGCGGCAACGATTATTACAAGCAGCCGCAATATGAGCAAAATCAGTTCCTTCACACCTGTTGTGTCAGCCGACCCTCTTGTGCCCGAGCTTGATAAAGACGGCAGTTGGTACTTTACAGCGGACCGTGATTTTAAAATCTTACAGCTTACCGACATTCATATCGGCGGCGGCTGGATGTCATATAAAAAGGATTTAATGGCGCTCAATGCTGTCGCGGCCATGGTGACCGCCGAGCGCCCCGACTTGGTTGTTATAACAGGCGATATCGCGTACCCTGTTCCGTTTCAGTCGGGTACGTTTAACAACAAAATTTCCGCCAAGCTTTTTGCCGAAACAATGGAAAGGCTCGGCGTTTACTGGACTGTAACCTTCGGCAATCATGACACGGAGCTTTACAGCTACTTTTCACGCAGGTCAATTTCAAAATTTTATAAAGATGAAGAATATGCGCACTGCCTGTTCTCACGAGGCCCCGAGAATGTTGACGGCTACGGTAATTACATCATCAATGTTAAAAATTCCGCCGATCAAATAACGCAGTCGCTTTATTTTATGGATTCACATTCTTACACCGACGGCGACTTTTTGGGCATCTTTTGGAAGTATGACAACATTCACCAGAATCAGGTTGAATGGTATAAAGCGAATGTAAAACGCATTAACGCCCTGAACGCCGCTAAAGGCGGCAGAGATGTTTCTTCCCTTATGTTTTTCCACATTCCGCTTGTCGAATACCGTGACGCGTGGTATGAATACAAGGATAACGGGTTTAAGGACACCGAGAATGTAAAGCTCATTTACGGCTCCGTGGGCGAAAAAGACCCCTATATTTACTGTGGAATGGGCGAGGATAATCTTTTTGAGGCGGCCAAGGAGGGCGGCACTCAGGGAATCTTTTGCGGTCATGACCATCTTAACAATTTCTCTCTTGATTACAAGGGCGTTCGCCTTACATACGGGATGAGCGTTGACTACCTTGCCTATATCGGTCTTTACAAGCAGGGCGCTCAGCGCGGGTGCACAATAATTAAAACCTCAACCGACGGCTCGTTTGAATGCGAAATGAGCAACTATTATAACGAAAAGTATACTCCCGTTTTTGAAAAAGAGGCTGTGACTATGAAGAGCGCGGAGCAAAAATAGTATGAATAACTTAGAGGTGCATATACGGGTTGCGTCGCCTGATGATGCCGAGGAAATACTTGAAATTTATGCTCCATATGTTAAAAATACAGCGATTTCATTTGAATATGATGTTCCGCAGGTTGACGAATTCATGCAGCGAATCCAACACACTCTTAAGAAGTATCCGTATCTGGTTGCAGTTACAGACGGTGAAATTGTCGGCTACGCATACACTGGCGCTTTCCGCAGCAGGGCGGCATATTCTCACTCGGTGGAAACGACTATTTATGTGAAGGAAGACAAAACAAGGACCGGCATCGGCAGAGAGCTTTATACGGCGCTTGAGAATGTCTCAAAGGCGCAAAACATCATTAATCTTAACGCCTGCGTTGCCAGCCGGGAAGCTGCTGACAGTTTTTTAACCCCAAACAGTATTCGGTTTCATGAGCATATGGGATATCAAAGGGTCGGCGAATTTCACGCCTGCGGTTACAAATTCAAGATGTGGTATAATGTAATTTGGATGGAAAAAATAATCGGCGAGCATAAGCCCGACCCGGTTCCCGTGATTGATTTTCCTGATTTAGATGCCGAAATACTGCGAGAGCTCGGAATTGATTGATTAGATATTAATAAAAAATGCTCGCCGGAGGAGAAATCCTTCAGCGGGCAAAAATATTTTTTACTGTGCCTTTATAATACCACAAATTCGAGAAAAAATCAAGACTTGTATTAATATCACGGCAGGTGTATTAAATAATAGAGGTGATAAAAGTGAAAAACACAACGGCGATTGTAAGCGCGTTTGCTCGGGCATATCATTCTGAAAACAACGCGGTGAAGGTTTTTGATGATTCTCTTGCGCGCAGCCTGCTTTCAAATGAGGAATACTCGGCAATCGGCGCCAATATGGCAAAGGGTATAGGCTTTTTCAATCCGCGCTTTGAAGGCGGCGAAAGCGAGGCGCTACGTTGGATAGTGAATAATCAGCTATCTCCTTCTCCGCTGGGCAGGGCGGCTTTTGCGGAAAAATCGCTTAAAACTGCGGTGCGCATTGGCGCAAGGCAGTATTTGATTTTTGCCGCGGGATATGATACCTTTGCCTGCCGACAACCCGAATGGGCGAAAAAGCTTGAGATTTTTGAGCTTGATTTGCCCGAAACAGCAGCAGATAAGCGCGAGCGTCTAAAAAAAGTCGGCGTGGAGTCGCAGAAAAACGTTCATTATATTGATGCCGATTTCACAAACAGAAAATGGATGAATTCGCTGCTTCAAAGCGGATTTTTCACCGAAAAAATCAGCTTTTGCAGCTTGCTCGGCATTAGCTATTATTTACCGGAGGACGCATTTACAAATCTTATCGCGTCAATTGGGGAGCTGGTGCCAAGCGGTAGCACGGTTGTTTTTGACTATCCTGATGAATTGAGTTACACAGATGAGGCAGGGGAGCGCGCCCAAAAGCAAAAAATACTTGCCGGCGCCGCAAATGAAGCGATGCTTGCAAGCTATTCTTATTCGAAAATGGAGAAATTATTGTCAGATTGCGGATTCCTGATATATGAGCATCTCACTCCCGACGAAATAACACAGCAGTATTTCGCGCTATATAACGCCGCTCATGAGGAAAAAATGACCGCGTTTGATAATGTGAATTACTGCCTTGCAGTGAAAAAATAAAATCAGCGATATGTTTTTATATCCGTGCTCTCAACATAGATTGCTTTCAACTCGCGCAGGCGTTTCATGTGAGGCGTGCCGCAGTGAAATTCCTGCGCCGCTTCGTCTTTCCACTGCTCAACAAGCAGAATTAAATCAGGGTTATCCTTCGCAATGAAATAATCATATTGAAAGCACCCGTCCTCTGCAATGCAGTTTGCCGGAATATCCTCTGCGTAAAGAGCATCAAGAAATGCTCTGCCCTGACCGGGCTTCGCGTTATAAAAAACATTCAAAGTAATCATAGTTGACCTCCAATATTAAATGTAAAGTAAATAGTCTTTACAGACTTGCTAAAAGATTAGGCAGCTCGCGAATATCTGTGATTATATAATCCGGCGCGGCTTTTTCGAGCAAAACCTCACGCGAAAACGAGGTTGTTACGCCGATTGATGTCATTTTCGCCGCTTTGGCGGCCTTGATTCCGTTAATCGAATCCTCGATGACAACGCACTCTGATGCAGGAATATCAAGCCTTTCGGCGGCGGCAAGGAAAATATCGGGAAAGGGCTTTTGCCTCTTAACATCACTGCCTGTTATCAGCGTGCCGAAGAATTCGGGCGTTACGCCGATAGCGTTAAGATTATGGTTGACTTTAACACAATCTGCTGCTGAGCACACTGCTGTAAAGTAATTATGCTTTACAAGATTCAGCATATCCAACACGCCGTCATAAACTGCATCCGGAGCTTCTTTTAAAAGCTCGGCATAGATTTCGTATGTCACATCTTTCATTTCCGGCACAAACTCTGCACCGTGCTTTTTCGCCGTTCCACCTATGTAGCGGTCCTCGCCCGCGCCGACGAATTCGGTAAAATCCTCAGGCTCTGCCTTAATGCCGAATTTACTCAGCCCCATTATTGCCGCCTTCAGAATAATCGCCTCGGAGTCAATCAGCACGCCGTCCATATCAAATAACACTGCTTTAATCATTCATGTAACCACCTTTTGTGACATTTTATCATATAATAATGTCCTGTTCAAGTAAAATGTTGAAATCTGTTTACAGCGGTGGTATAATAACAAAAAAATGAGGAGTATATGTTATGTATTATAAAATTGAAAACGAGCTTTTCACCGCGGAGATTGATGATATGGGCGCGCAGCTCCATTCGTTAAAATCAAAGAAGACAGGCGCTGAATTCCTCTGGCAGGGCGATGAAAGTATTTGGTACGGTCAGGCTCCCGTGCTTTTCCCTTTTATAGGTCAGCTTATAGATAACAAATTCCGATATAACGGCGTTGAGTATTCAATGCAAAAACACGGCTTCGCGCGAAAGCTTCCCTTCAAGGTGAGAAGCGTTGACGGCGCAAGGGCAGTGTTTTATCTTGAAAGTGACATCGAAACTCTCAAAAAGTATCCTTTTGAGTTTGAGCTAGAGGAGATTTTTGAGCTTAAGGGCGGCGCGCTGATCAACACCGCCATTGTGCGTAACAAAACCGCAGGTGAAATGTATTTTTCTTACGGCGCTCATCCGGGCTTCAACTGTGAAATAGGTGATACCATTGAATTTGAATTGCCCGAAACGCTTGAAACAGAGCAAATTGACAGCGAAAATCTTGTTATTAAGGAAAAGTTCCCTGTTCTCAACAACGAGCGTGAAATAACCATAACAGCGAATATTTTCGATAAAGACGCGCTTATTCTTTCGGGTATCAAGTCCGACAGTCTCAAAATTAAAAGCCCGCGACTTAATCGCGAGCTTAAATTCAATTTCGGTTCCTGCCCGCTGCTTGGGATATGGGCAAAACCCGGCGCGCCTTATGTGTGCATTGAGCCTTGGTACGGTGTCGGCGATAACCATGATGTAAAAGCTGATGTATCGCAAAAAAGGGCTATTGAGCGCCTTAACGAGGGCGAAAGCTTTGAGTACACCTGGAGCGCCGAGCCTATTGAATATTAATAGCGGTTACGCACTTTTTCGGCGAAAACAAGGAGATCCTTAATGTCGAGCGCTGTGCCGTCATCAAGAACAGCCTTGCCGCTCATTCTGCCGAATACCTGGTGCGCGTTCTGCCCGATGATGCCGATATCAATTAGAGTTCGGTTATCATAAACGGGAATGAAATCCATATCGAAACGACCGTCGCTGCTTATAAATTTCCAGGGATTCATTATGTTATCCTTTGGGATTTCGAAGCGCAGGCGGTCTAATTTATTGCATTTGCCGTCATAAAAAATCATATTCTCGCTTGCCGCTTTGGTGTTGCCGAAACCGTAGCCGATATTAAAACCAAAGCGTTTGCCATCCACCACCCCGTTGCCCGAGCTCCAATACCAGGTGTTGTCATATGTCCAGACTCCGCGTCCCCAGTCAAGTGTACCGAAGTTGCGTTCGGGCGCGAATTCATATGTTTTGCCGTTTATTTTAACATAGCCGCTCGCGGGCATACAGTTTATCTTTTGATTATAATAAAATGCCTTGCTGTCAGTCGCCCAAGGGGTGGCAATGACCATTGTGTCATCCGTTTTGGGCTGCTTGAGGAAAAGGTCAAATTCCATCTCACCGTGAAGAAGGCATTTGGAATATTTGCCTTTAATGTGCCTGCCGCCTTTTTCGAGATAATAGCTCATTTCACAAGACGAGCTTTTGTGGTAAATATCGCCCCTTGAGCTGTTAGAAGGCATACCCATCTGCCCCATAGGGAGAAGCTTGGGAACAACAAAGTCGTATTTCTTACCGTTATTAAAGTCAAAAAAGGTCGCGGTAACAAGCCCCGTATAGCGGTTATCAGCCATAACCGTTGCAAAGCCGTAACCGGAATCATCAAGGGTAATGTAATAATCCCATTCTTTTATGCGAAGCCTGCTTGCTTTGATATCAAAAGGGGAGTATTCGCTGACAAGCTGTGTCGCCCAACCGGGCTCGGCAACGGCTCCGCTTGTGTCAAGCAGCCGCTTCTTTTCATTAATTCTGTGGTTCATATCTACTGCTCCTCCGACTAAATTATTTCGCAGGCGGGTTCGCCTGCCTTTTTCATATAATCTATAACAAGAGCTTTAAGCTGATGCTTAATATCATCGTATCGTTCATCGTTTATAAGGTTGTTTCTTTCATACGGGTCTTTTTCAAGGTCATAAAGAAAATCTTCGCTGTAGCTTTCGGCAAATGGTTCATCGGCATTTTTGGCCGTAACGGAGTATTTCCATTTGTCGGTGCGAACGGCTCTGCCGCGCTGACTTTCAGATATCTGTATATAAACGCTTTCGTGCGCTTTAAGGCTTGTAAGGCTGCTGCCCATAAAATGCTCGGGAACGGGTATGCCGGCAATATCAAGCACTGTAGCAGGCAAATCAATAAGCGAAACGAGGTCCTTCACCCTGCCGCCGCCTGTGAACGCGCCGCCCGTAATCACAAGCGGAACGCGAATACTCGAGTCATGGCATGAGCGCTTGTATTCTGAATTACGAGTCCTGAAATGACAGCCGTGGTCTGAGGTATAAATGATAACGGTGTTATCATAAAGTCCCTCGTCTTTAAGCGTCTTTATCATATCGCCGAAGTTACGGTCAACCGCGTTGCAGCAGCCCAGGTAAGACGGCATTTGAAGCCGCCAGTCGCCGCGGGTGCCTTCAAGGTCACCCGGGATTTCGTAATACTTAAACCTCTTTTTTGCCCCCCTGGGAGCTTCAAAGCGAAGCCGGTCATTTTGATGATGCGGCTCAATATGCGAAACAAAAAGAAAAAACGGTTTGCCGTCGTGCCTATTCTTCAAATAATCAATTGCGTAGGAGTTGATTGCATCGGCGCGGTATCCCTTAAAGTCAAGCTTGTTGTTATCATTATCATAAACATAGCCGCCGTAGCCGTGCGAGGTGAATTCGAGCACATCCGCCGCGCGCCAATATTCATATCCGCCGCGCCTTTCAACAGGCGTGGCTTTTGTTTTTAAATTATGCTCACTGTCTGAAGCAAGGTGCCATTTACCTACATACGCGGTGCTGTAACCGGCTTCGCCAAGATAATTTGCGAGGGTTTTCGCGCCAAGAGGCAGAGCGATATTGTTACGGTAGCAGCCGATTTGAGTCGCGTAAACGCCGCTTTGAAGGCACGCGCGCATAGGTCCGCAAACGGGCTGACAAGAAAAAGCGTTTTCAAACAGCGTACCCTCTGCGGCAACACTATCAAGGCAGGGGGTAACGGTCAGCTTTTGACCGTAGCAGCCCGCTGTATCGGCGCGTTGTTGGTCTGAAAAATAAAAAATAATATTGGGCTTCACATCAATTCACCTTTCAGTTTGTCAGCGGCCATCAGCAAAAAATCGCGCTGAGGGCAATAGCCGTTTTCGCTGTTATACAGAGGTCGATAGCGTTTGCAGCCGCCGCGGCAAAGCTCGAGCAGTTCGCAGGTGCTGCACAGCTTGTTGAACCCGCCGTTTGAAGAAAGGAAGCTTTGCAGACCTTCGCTCGAAATTATATCATCGAGCGAGGCGGAGTTGATATTAGGGCACTCAAAAGCATCAATGCAGTAAAAATCACAGGGATAAACCGTTCCGTCCGCCTCAACAACAAGCTGGGCGTTGCATTGACCGCTTATTCCGCACTGCGAGGCCTTGCCCGTGGTGAGAAGCGAAAGCAGGTTATTGAAGTTACTGACATAAAACGGTTTACCGTTTTTGTTCTCTTTAAGCCACAGGTTAAAAAACCGCTTTTGAAACCGCGCATAGCTTTTTGCGTTAAGGCTGAATTCTCCGCTCGCTCCGTCAAGCGAGTCAAGGCAGAAAATCGGCTGAATGAAACGAAAGTCATTTTTAATATAAAAATCAAAAAGCTCCTCAGCGTTTGTTGCACTCAGTTGCGTTATAACCGACAGGATATTAAAATCCACACCATATTCACGCAGTAAAGAGATGCCCTGCATAACTCGCTCAAAGCTCGCGCCGCCTGAAGGAAAGCGGCGGAATTTATCGTGTATTTCCTTCGGCCCGTCAAGTGAAACACCGATAAGAAAGCCGTGCTCTTTAAAAAACTCGCACCAATCGCCGTCAAGCGTAATTCCGTTGGTTTGAAGGGAATAATGAATAACAGCGTCCTTCGGCTTTAATAGTTCGGCATGGCTGACGAATGCCTTATAAAAATCAATACCTGCAAGAGTAGGCTCGCCGCCCTGAAACATAAAACTGATTTCACTGCCGTCACCGCAAAAGTCAAAAACTTTTTTTATCAGGTTCTCGGCGGTCGCCGCGCTCATGATGCCGCTGAACGCTTTGCTTCTGATTCGCATTTCGTCACAATAGAAGCAGTATTCGCATTTCAGATTGCACGCACCCGATGCAGGTTTTACCAGCGCGCTCATCTGCCGCATAATCTAAGCTCCTTTGATAAAAATAAATTCGGTGATGCTTATGAATTATAATACAAAAAAATACTTGTTCATTTGGTGCCTCGGCGCAATTGTCTATGGGCTTGTGGAGGTGCTCGCGAGGGGTTATACGCATTGGACGATGGTAATAACAGGCGGATTTGTGCTTCTGATGCTTTACTTTATCAGCAAACGCTTGATAAACCGCAACTTACTTGTTCGGTGCTTTGCGGGCTGTATTGCAATAACCGCCGCGGAATTTGCCGTCGGTTCGGTTGTTAACCTCGCGCTGGGATGGAATGTCTGGAATTACTCGGACGAGGCGTATAATCTACTCGGGCAGATTTGCCCGAAAATTACTTTTTACTGGTTTTTGCTGTGCATACCGGTTATGATAGGCTTTGATATTTTTGATTCGCGCGTCGCCGATTATCAAGAGGATGCTATATAGCTCTTAATACCGTCAATGGTTGCCTGAGCGAGAATCTTTCTGTTATCCGCCTTTTGCAGCGTGGCGCACTCCTTGGTGTTTGAAACAAAGCCGTATTCAATCAGAATAGCAGGGCATTGCTCAACTCTTGTTACCCTGAAAGCATAGAAATTTGCACCCCTGTCAACACCGTTTCGGAAAGTGCTTGACTCGTTAATGTAAATTTCATTTTTATACGCATCCACCAGCTTTTTATGAATCGCCTTTGCAAGAGGCTGCGAATAGGCGGAGTAATAATAAGCGGAGGTGCCGATGGGTGAGGCATCCGAGCTTGAGTCACAGTGGATGGAAATAAACATATCGGGGTTATATCGCCGCACAAGCGCGTTGCGCTCGGCGTAGCAAACCCAGCTGTCGCCTGTTCGGGTCATAATCACCTTTGCGCCCTCTGCTTCAAGCATCTCTTTAACCTTTTGTGCGATGGAAAGGTTAATATTCTTCTCAAGCTTGTAACCTGTGGCTGATACGGAGCAAACAGCGCCCGAGTCAAGCCCGCCGTGACCGGGGTCAAGCATAATGGTGTAGCCGCTCAATGATGATGAGGGCTTGTGCTTCGCGGATATAACAAGGTTTTCGTTTGAATCGTAATAATATGTATAGCCGTAGAAATTACCCGCGGAGCGAAGCTCCAGCGTGAGAATAACCGTGTTACCCTCGCCCTTGCTCCAGCTGCCGGAGGAGAAAATCGAACTCTCAAGGTCAAATTTACCCTCTGCCATTTGGGTGTTGTAGAAGGTGAATTGCAGCGCCTTGCAGTTTAGCGAGCTTACGCCGACATTGCGGATATTGCCCGAAACGGCAATCGGCGAATAGGTTTGGCCTGTAAGCTCGGCGTTAAAGACAACCTTCCAGTTCATGTCAAGCTTTATAACTGTTTCGCCGCCGCTGACCGTAGTGCCGGCGACGCGAATGGCGTTGAGCGGCAGGGCATAGGCATTCTGTGTTACCTTGACATGGGTTATTGTGCCCTGAGAGCCCGAGGCAAGGCGTTCATCGCGCGAAACGGGTACCTTGATGCCCGAAGAAAGGATATAGTATTTGTCGCCGTCGAGCGTTATTTCGCCCGTTACATAATCAAATGTGCCCTTGAGCAGAGGAGAAAGCTGAGGCATCGAATAGGTTGTACTTGCTGAACCCGGATAAACCTCAACATAGTCATCGATTATTTCGCAAACGTACGCGTTGCCGCAGCCGTTGTTATTATAAGGTGTATATTTTTTGCTTGCCTTAAATTCGGTGCTGCCCTCGCTTGTGGTAGCCTTTGCGGTTGTGGTGCGGCGGGTACGCTCTTCCTTGGTGGTGGGCTGTGTTATGGTGCTACCGTTTTCATCGGTAAGCGGTACGGTGCTTTCGGTTGTGGCTGCAGTTGTGGGCTTTGTTGTGGTTACCTTGGTTGTTGGCGCAGGGGTTGTCCTAACCGTAACGGGAGCGGCTGTTGTGGGCACAGCGGCATTAACCGAAACATTCGCTCCTACGAGTGTTTCAGAAAGGGACTTATATTTTGCCGTTACCGATATTTTGCCGAGGTTCTGTGCGCTGCCCGAGCTTTTGGGCATTACGATTGTAGTGTAATAGGTTGCAAAGTCGGAATTCGAATCCGGCGACGCCTCCTCGTCAGCGGTGGGCGCACCGCCCTGAGTCATGGGGTAGCTTACCCCGTTAAGCGATGCCGAAACATTTGCGCCTTTAAGCGCGATGGCGGAGACCTCAACCTTCATATTGCCGGGGACGGAAAGGGTGCTTGAAGGTGAAACGGATTTCAGCAGCTTAATCTTGTAATTAACATTATATGTATAGGTTTTATCCTTGTGAACGAATTTAATTGTGTTTGCTCCGGGTGAAAGCTTACAGTCAATTGAAAAATCGCCTGTTTCCGCGCGTTCAACCGCCTTGCCGTTGCAGGTAAGCTCAAACTTCGGGCTGCTTGAGCCGCGGAAGTTGATACTTGATTCCGTGACCTCAATGCTGTTTTTTGAATAGTTGGTTATGGTAAATTCCTTATCTTCCCAGTAAGTTTCACGCTTTTTGATAAATGTAAGCACATTTTCGGCGTTTGTGCCCTTTGCTGAAACGATATCAGCCCAAGGGCCAAAGCTTATGCCTGTGCAAAGCGACATATCCGCCGAATCACCGATAAGCATTATCATATCGTTCGCGCTGTCACCCGAGATATCCGAAAGCTTGCTCAAATCGTGGTACAGCCAGAGCTCGCTTCCCTCATCGTTCCAAGCTTCACAGCCTGACTTGAAGGCGGCTATCTCATCGTCACTTCGCCCGGTAAGGCAAAGGTACACAAAATCAACGGTCTGTGAACCGATAAGGCCTTTGGTACTTTCGTTTATTTTGGAGCAGTCCTTTGGCTCAATTCCGATTCGCATCGCCGAGTCAACCATCGTAATTTTTTCGCACGCAGAGGTTACGCGCTCTGCATAATCTGTTTGAACCTCGTCAACGCCCGTGATAATAACAAAATCCATATTGTTATCAACGGCAAGCTGCTCCGCTTTTGAGGAGTTTAGCGTGATATCCGCTAAAATACCGTAATAAAGACCGACATCGCTTGCAGCTTTAAAATAATCGGTTATCACGGTAATATTTTCATCATTCAATGCCGCGGGGTCAAAGATAACAGTGTTAAAGCCTTTTTCTGAGATTTTTTCAATCTCCTCGGCGGGAACAGCAGCTTGGTCAAATGAGCTGTAAACAACCGCAACAACATCAGGCGGTATGGTGTTCTTATAACGGAATGCCTCTGTCACAATCGGTTCTGTGGTATCGGCATTATCCACACCGCCCATGTTGATGCGTCCGCTCGAAATAAGGGCGGCGCTTATGCCTATAAGAAGCACAAAAACACAGACTATTGAAATTATTAGAGGTTTATTTTTCTTGAGCATATATCTCCCCGAAAATTACTTATATTTATAATATTGTTTTTAGGTTTGCAATTTCGTTTTTCATTGCCTGAGTGGGCGCGCAGAACATGGACGAATAAGAAAACAGCACAAAGCCGCTGTATTTGCCGTTCTTGGTCACTTCCTGAACCTGCCGCTTGAGCATATTGTTGTTGTCAATCCATTCGTTACAGGCGGCTCCGGCGTTGGCGTCCTTAACGCCGCATTTGTATGCAGCAAGTCCGCAGGCAAGGCGTACGTTAGTGTTGGTTTTGAGCGCTGCCCAGCTTTTAAGTGTGCTTAAAAAGGGAACTGTGGGGTGCTGGAAGCCGAAGTAAATCTGTGGTATAACTATATCCGCGTATCCTGTGCGGCTCAGCCAAGTAACAACATCGGCGTACTGCTTTGTTTTGTTGTCCTCTATTATGCCCGAGGGGCTAATGCTCACTGTGATGCCGCTGCCGTATGTCTTAACGGTTTTGTAAAGAGCTGAAACGAAGGAGTTAACACAGCTCATACGCCACTGTGAAAGCGTTAGCTTTCCGCCGCAGGCAAGGTAGTTCTTGTATTGAATCTTATCCACTTCAACAGATGTTGAGGGATAAAAATAATCGTCTATATGTATCCCGTCTACATCATATTTTTCAAGAATTTCCTTGACTCCGCTTAGAATCAGATTGTGCATTGCGGTTGAAGCGGGGCAATAGTATATTCCGTTCGGAAGTATGCACACATCGCCCGTTTTATTGCCGCTCTCTATAATTTTCCTTGCCGGGTTAGAGGAGCAAAGCTTTGTGTAATCAGTGCTGAAGGAAACGCGGAACGGGTTAATCCAGGCGTGAAAGGCTATATTGTATTTTTTGGCGCAGGAAATCATTATTGCGAGGGTGTCATAGCCCGGACTTTTGCCCTGCACACCGGAAACGTATTGAGACCAGGGGAAAATAGTCGAGGGGTAAAACGAATCCGAGAAAGCGCGAACATGAACGAACGCGGCGTTCAGCCCAAGAGAAGAAATATTTTTGAATATCGTATCGCAGGCCGCGGCAAACTGCACCTGTGTTTTGCCCTGAGCCGATGGAAAGTCATAGCATGACAGCCAAATGCCGCGCAGTTCTTTTGAAGGGGAGGGGGAGAAAGCGGGCTGAGCGGCTGTTGTCGCGGTTACCGCCGGCTTTGTGGTAGCAGGTTTTGTCGTGGCGGGTTTCGTTGTTGATTTCTTCGTAGTAGTTGGCTTTTTTGTTGTT
>CAYUXK010000011.1:37818-45480 GCA_964448835.1 uncultured Clostridium sp.
TGTCGTGGCGGGTTTCGTTGTTGATTTCTTCGTAGTAGTTGGCTTTTTTGTTGTTGTCACCTTTGATACCTTCGTTTTTGACGAGGTCCTGCTTGCGGTTGCACTGCCGGAACTTATCAGCGTAGTATCATCTTTATTAGTTGTATTCGATAAAAACGTAAAAACTCCGTCGTCAGTATCTTCGGTTACAAATTCGTTCTGCAAAACGGAAACAACATCAGTGGCCGTTTGCGCGGGAACGGTGCCATTATCCCCCCTGCCGTTAATGCTGCAAGAGGGAAGCATAATCAACAGTATAAGTAGCAGAGGAACAATTCTTTTCATGCTTTAAGATCCTTTCTTTTAAAGATTGCTTAGATCATAAGGCGTTTGCTGATACACGAAGTAATTGAGCCAGTTGGAAAAAATAAGATTGCCTGTGCTGCGCCATGTCATTTCGGGAACATTTTCGGGATTATCATCGGGGAAATAATTGTAGGGGACTTTTATATCAATACCTTTGTTAATATCGCGCAGGTATTCATGCGCCAGAGTGTTGCGGTCATATTCCGAATGTCCTGTTGCAAAAAAATTGCGGCACTGCATATCTGAAATCAGGTGAACTCCCGCAATTTCGGAATACGACAGAATTTGCAAATCTTTAATTTGCGCAATATCACCCCTTCGAGTTTCTGTGTAGCGAGAATGGGGAACATAAAAAGTGTCGTCAAGTCCGCGCATGAGCGGATGATATGTATCAAGTGAACGGTGTGGGAAAATGCCGAAAAGCTTTTCATCAAGGCGGTGCTTGGGCACACCGTAATGGCGATAAAGGGCAGCTTGCGCTCCCCAGCAGATATGAAAGCATGAGTAGACGTTTTTTTGGCTCCAATCAAGAATCATGCAAAGCTCGTCCCAATAGTCCACCTCTTCAAATTCCAAATGCTCAACCGGGGCGCCGGTAACGACAAGACCGTCGTATCGGTTATCTTTAACCTCGTCAAAGACTTTATAGAAATTCAGCATATGCTCGCTTGAGGTGTGCTTTGATTCGTGCGATTGAACCTGCAAAAGCTCAACATCAACCTGCAGCGGCGAATTACTCAAAAGCCGCAGAATCTGTGTTTCGGTTTCGATTTTTGTCGGCATCAGGTTGAGAAGCAAAATTCGAAGCGGACGGATATCCTGCTCAACAGCGCGTGATTCCGTCATGACAAATATGTTCTCCGACTCCAGCGCCTTATGCGCAGGCAGCAGATTATCGATTTTAATCGGCATAAGCTAAGATTCCCCCCGCAACAATTATTTTTTGTTAATTTTTAACAGCGCGCGCGAAACTGCAGAGCCAACAACAAAGCTTACGATGGCTTCAATAACGCCGTTAACGCCCACAAGTGCCGCAATGAAGGCGATGATATTTGACGCGCCGGTTGCGCCGTAAAGCTCATTAAGATAAGCGCTGTTTGAAAACAGGGCAACAAAAGTCCCCATGAAAAGCACAGTGTTAAGAATAGGACAGGCAATGCTCGCGATGCCGCAGTTAACAGTTATATTTTTGACTTTCTTTGAAAGAGCGCGGTAGATTAGACCTGTGAAAAGCCCCACAAGAATACGCGGAACGATGCAAACTACGGCGGCGAAGAATGGGCTGTAATTCATCAGCGCAACGCCGAAGGCGCTCATGCCAAAGCACTGCCAAAAGCTTGTAAGACCGAATACTGCGCCGAGAATTGCGCCCGCCGCGGGGCCGAGAACGATTGCACCGACGGCAACGGGAATGACGTTAATTGTGATTTCGATAATGCCCACCTGAATGTAGCCGAGCTTCGTAAGCCCAAAAAGAACGAGAAACGCCGAGAGAACGGAGATTTGCGTGAGATAAAGGGTTTTCTTGAATTGACTGGTTTTCATAATATCCTCCTTGCTGTTGCCTCATTACTGAGTGCAGCGCAAAATTATACAAAAAAAGAAATCAGGAATTTTTCATAAAGATTATTTTAAGCCCGTGAAGAATAAGATCACCTTTATAAATAATATCTCGGCGGCAGCTCTTGACAAGGTCCTGTGCAAGTCCGCCTGTGGCAACTGTTGTTTTAACCTTTTCGCCAAGCTCAGCCTCAAGCTTCTCGCAAAGACCGTCAAGCATGGCCGCGTTACCGAAGACAATACCGCTTTGCATAGAATCGATTGTATTCTTGCCTATCGCCTTGGCAGGGGTTTTCATACTTATTGACGGCAGCTGTGAGGTCCTCGCCGAGAGTGCCTCAAGCGAAATTCCGACACCGGGCGCGATTGTACACCCGCAAAACGCGCCGTCTGAATTAATAACGCTGATTTTTGTTGCAGTGCCGAGGTCTGCCACAAGGCAGGGCAGGGGATAAAGGTCAATGGCTCCCACGGCGCCTGCCACAAGGTCGGCGCCGACCTGCGCAGGGTTATCGACAAGAATGTTAATTCCGGTTTTAACGCCCGGGCCCAGCAAAACTATTCGGCTTTGGGTAACCGTGTAAGCGGCGTCGCAGATAGTCTGCGAAAGCTCGGGCACAACGCAGCTGATAGCGCAGCCGACAAACCCCTCGCTGCAGACGCCGTAAAGGGTGAGTATCTGCTTAAACTCGATTGCGTATTGGTCGGGCATTTTGGCTCTGTTTGTCGCTATGCGCGAAACAAACAGCAGAGTATCCTCTTTAAATACGCCGAGAGTAATATTTGTGTTACCGACATCAATCGTGAGAAGCATATTATTAATCCTTTCGGTCAAGATGCGTTATAGTATTGCAATTATACAATATTTCTATAAAAATGTAAACAGATAAACTTGTAAATAATATGTTAAAAATGTATAATTAATGGTAATAAAGTAAGGATGTGGTAAAAATGCCATGTAATGTCTGCCCCAGGCGCTGCAATATTAACAGAAGCGACGGCAACGGAATGTGCGGCGTCGGCGATAAAATCAGAATAGCCAGAGCGGCTGAGCATTTTTGGGAGGAGCCCTGCATCAGCGGCGACAGAGGCTCGGGAACTGTGTTTTTTTCGGGCTGTTCCCTAAAATGCGTTTTTTGCCAGAATTTTGATATCAGCCACGGCGCGTTCGGCGCTGAGATAAGCGAAACGCGACTTGCCGAAATTTTTGACGAGCTTATAGCATTGGGAGTTCACAACTTAAACCTTGTCACCCCAACACATTACGCGCCTGTAATCGCGAGGGTGCTTGAGCGCTACAATTCTCCCGTGCCCGTAGTGTATAATTCAAGCGGATATGAGAATGTTGATACGCTTAAAATGCTTGAGGGACTTGTCGATATTTACCTGCCTGATGTTAAGTATTATGACAGCAAGGTTTCGGCAAAATATTCGGGCGCGGCTGATTACTTTGAAGCGGCAAGCGCCGCTGTGCTTGAAATGAGCCGTCAGTGCGGTGAGCTGAGCCTTGACGATAACGGCATTGCGAAAAGCGGCGTGATAATCCGTCACCTGCTTTTGCCCGGCAATGTTTCGCAGGCTTATAAGGTTTTTGGCTGGGTTAAAGAAAATCTGCCCGCGGGCACGGGCGTGAGCCTTATGCGGCAGTATACCCCCTATGGCAAGGCAAAGGATATGCCGCCGCTTGACCGTGTGCTCTCATCAAAGGAATATGCACTTGCTAAGGAAAGAATTCTAAGCCTCGGCTTCGAAAACTGTTATTTTCAGCTTGCCAGGGCGGCAAGCGAGGAATATATTCCGCCGTTTGATTTAACCGGAGTATAATTATTGACTAATATCATAATTTATGATAGATTAAAAATATAAAATTTGAAAGGAAGATTTAATGTCAAAAAGTAAAGGCTTTTTTGCCGAATTCAAAAAATTCATAATGAGGGGCAATGTTATTGACCTTGCGGTCGGCGTAATTATCGGCGCCGCATTTCAGGCAATAGTGAAATCTCTTGTTGATGATATTATTATGCCCGTAGTAGGCCTTGCAACCAAGGGTGTTGACTTCACCAATATGTTTGTTCAGCTCAGCGGCGATGTTAAATTCGCAACGCTAAAAGAGGCAGAGGCAGCAGGGGTTGCGACCATAGCATACGGTAATTTTATTGCAGCCGTTGTGAACTTTTTGATTATGGCTTTTGTGATTTTTCTTTTTGTTAAGACAATAAACAAAATATCCGAAAAAACCCAAAAACCCACGCCGCTGGCAGCGCCAACAACCAAAAAGTGTCCTTACTGCGTTAGCGAAATAGCCATTGAAGCAAAAAAGTGCCCTCAGTGCACAGCTGATATTTAATCGGGGGAATAAAAATGAAAATTGGATTTATCGGCGTCGGTAATTTGGCGTCGGCTATTATCAAGGGTGTCCTTGCTGCAAAAACTGCGGATGCAAAAGATTTATATATTTATGATATTGACACGGCGAAGGTGTGCTCGCTTTCAGACTCGCTTGGCGTTAACGCTCTTTCATCGGCAAATGAGGCGGCAGGCAAGGATGCTGTTGTTGTTGCAGTGAAGCCCAAGGATTTCCCGTCGCTTATGGCTGAAATTTCCGATACTTTAGAGCAAAACGATACTCTTATTATTTCCACGGCGGCTGGCACAACACTGGGCTTTATATCCACTCTGCTGCCATATGAGCCGCGATTAATCCGCATAATGCCCAACATCAACGCCGCAGTAGGGCAGGCGATGACTGCCTATTGCGCTTCACCGCGTGTAAGCGATGAGCAGAAGGCTTTTGCCGAGAAGCTTTGCAGCGCTTTCGGCAAGGTTATGCCGCTCGATGAGAGCCTTTTTTCCGCATTCACGGCGTGCGCGGGCTCCGCTCCCGCTTTCGCGTATATGTTCATTGACGAACTTGCAAAGGCGGCGGTAAAGCACGGCATCGATGAAAAGAACGCTTACATAATTGCTAAGCAGACCGTTTACGGCAGTGCACTGATGACCATGAACAGCTTAGATAATCCCGGCGAGCTTGCCGTCAAGGTGTGTTCCCCCGGAGGAACAACAATTGAGGGCGTTGCCGCGCTCAATGAGCACGGGCTTTCTGCCATGGTTGAGGATGCAATAGATAGAACCGTTGCAAAAGATATATTTTTACAAAAGAAATAAGAGGCTTACATATGGAAAAAATGGTTCTCAGTTCACTCGTGAAGGTCTTTTCGGATGAAAAGCCCGCGGCAAAAGAAATCAGCGGCTTTTCTATGCTTAAAAACGAACGCACTTCTTTTCAGCTTGCAGTTTTGCCCAATGAGGATATAGCCGCCTCGGTTGAGGTGAGCGGAATCGACGGCAAGAATGTTAAGGTGTATTCTGTGCGAGATGTTCCTGTGGGGCTTGCCTGCAACAAGGATGCCGACGACTATTTTTTGCGCAAAACCTCAGGCAATTATCCCGATGTTCTTGAGCGTATCGGCGGGGGAATAAGCCTTAAAAAAGACCGCTGGCAGAGCGTGTGGATAGAGATTAACCCCAAGGGTGAAATCAGCGGAGATTTTGAGGTTACCGTTAGCCTTACCGCCTGCGGTAAAACTCTTGTCTCGGGCGCGGTAACCGTTGAAATAATTGACGCCGAGCTGCCGAAGCAGACTCTCATAAATACCCACTGGTACCATGCGGACTGCCTGTGCAATTACTATAAGGTTGAGGCTTTTTCACAGGAGTTCTGGCGCATTAATGAGAACTTTGTAAAGACCGCGGTGCGTTACGGAATTAACTTTATTCTCGTTCCGCTTTTTACGCCTCCGCTTGATACAATGGTGGGCGGCGAGCGTCTGACGATTCAGCTTGTCGGTGTTAAATTTTCCGGGGCAAAATACATTTTTGATTTCTCCCGCCTGACCGAGTGGCTCGATATGTGCGACAGGTGCGGGGTTCAATATTTCGAGATGTCGCATCTTTTTACGCAGTGGGGCGCCAAGCACGCGCCTAAAATTATCGCTACTGATGTCAAGGGCAGGAAGAAGAAAATTTTCGGCTGGAAAACACGCACAAGCAGCAAAAAATATGATGAGTTTTTGCGTCAGTTTGCCGCCGCGCTTATCAAATTCATTGACCGCCGCGGCATTCGCGAGAGGTGCTTTTTCCATGTTTCGGATGAGCCCAATATGCGCCAGCTTGCGACTTATAAGCGCCGCGCGGATTATTTGCATTCGCTATTCCCCGGCTTTACCTTTATTGATGCCCTATCTGAGTATGAATTTTATGAGAAGGGAGCCGTGCAGCAGCCGATACCAAACTGCGAGGCAATCGAGGATTTCGTGGGCAGAGTGCCCGAATTGTGGACATATTACTGCTGCGGACCATATAAGGATACGCTTCCAAACCGCTTTATTGCCATGCCGTCCCAGCGAAACAGGGTGCTCGGCTATTTGATGTATGCTTACGATGTAAAAGGATTTTTGCAGTGGGGCTATAACTACTATTATACTCGCTTATCGCTTCGAAGCGTCGACCCTTATAAAGAAACCGACGCCGGCGGAGCCTTTTCAGCGGGTGACGCGTTTGTTGTTTACCCGGGCAAAAACGGTGAGGCGCTGCCGTCTCTTCGGTTAAAAGTATTCTATGACGGCTTGCAGGATATGCGTGCTTTGCAACTGCTCGAGAGCTTGACAAGCCGTGAGAATGCACTTTCCGTGCTTAAAAACGGGCTTGAGAGTGAACTAAAGTTCACTCAATACCCCTGCTCAGATGAATGGCATCTTGAAACCCGTCGGCGTATCAATGCCGAAATCAAAAAGAACATAAAATAATCTAAAAATCTACTTAAAAATGTCTTGACTCTGACGTTGCGTAATAGTGTACGATTATTAAGGGTGATAAGAATGAAGCTTTCTATCGGCGAAACGTCAAAGCTAATGGGCATCAGCGTAAGAACTCTGCGCTACTATGATGAAATCGGTTTAATTTCGCCTTGCGAGGTCAGCGAGGCGGGGTACAGATTTTATGATGACGGCTGTATTGACGAAATTAACAGGATTATATTTTTGCGCGAGCTTGAATTTTCGCTCAATGAAATCAAATCCATTCTTTCCGACCCTAACTGCGACAAAAAGGGGATGCTTGCAAATCATCGCGACCTGCTGATACTAAAGCGGCAAAGGCTTGATGATATTATAAGGCAGCTCGAAGAAACGATTGGAGGAAGCACAATGTCAAAGCAAAAAACTACGCAGGAGGATATTGAGGCGGTAAAAAAGAAATATGCCGTCGAGGTTCGTGAGCGTTGGGGCAATACCGACGCTTACGCCGAAAGCGAAAAAAAGAGCCAAAATCAGACTCTCGATGAGCAGGCAAAGGCAGCGGATGAAGCGAGAGAAATTTTTGACGCCTTTGCAGAAATAATCAACACCCTGCCCGAGGGGGAGGAGGCGCAGGGGCTGGTTGCCGTGTGGCAGGCGCATATTACAAAGAATTATTACGCCTGCACCAAAGAGATTCTCGCATGCCTTGGCGAAATGTACACCGCCGATGAACGCTTTACCGAGAACATTGACCAAAGCGGTGAGGGTACGGCGGCATTTATGAGCCAAGCGATTAAGATTTACTGCAGAAAATGAAGCGCAAAAAGAAGCCTCAAGGTTTAACCTTGAGGCTTTCAAAATTCTGCTGTTTAGCTTAATGCAACTAAATCGTTATAGATGCCTTCGTAGCCGTTCATTATTGCGCTCGCCGTACCCTTACCCAGGGAGATAAGCTCCTGGT
>CAYUXK010000012.1:0-44777 GCA_964448835.1 uncultured Clostridium sp.
GGCCGGCGACAACATCGGCACCCTGCTCCGCGGCGTTGCCAAGACCGAGATCGAGCGCGGCCAGGTTATTGCAAAGCCCAACAGCATTAAGCCCCTGACCAAGTTTGTCGGCCAGGTTTACGTCCTTACTAAGGAAGAAGGCGGCCGTCATACTCCGTTCTTTAACAACTATCGTCCCCAGTTCTATTTCAGAACCACCGACGTTACCGGCGTTATCACTCTGCCCGAGGGCACTGAGATGTGCATGCCCGGCGACAACGTTGATATGAATGTTGAGCTTATCACCCCCATCGCCACAGAAAAAGGTCTGCGCTTCGCTATCCGTGAAGGCGGCAGAACTGTTGGCTCGGGCGTTGTTATCGAGATTAACGAATAATTCTTATCACAAAAAACAATCGGGTTATTCCAAAAGGGAATGACCCGATTTTTATATGTTGATTTACCTATTTTTTTACTTCGCCTATGCACCAATCATCTAAACAATTGGTGATTATAACTGAAATTAAATCGTCTGTTTTGGGGCAATTACCGATTAACTTGACGGGCGTATAATTTGCAGTATAACCGTGGATTTCGCCGCCTTTTGAGCGATCCTCGGGCAAAATCACAAGTGTTTTTCCGATTTGATTTCGCAGATACATTAGCCTTATACTATTAGCTGTGTCCGCCGTTTCGGCGGCTCTTTTTTGTTTTACCGAGCTCGGTATTTGATTATTCATGCTCGCGGCGGGGGTCCCGTCGCGGCGGGAATAGGGGAAAACATGGACCTTCTCAAAACCGACTCTCTTGATAAAATCAAGTGTTTCGCGGAATTCCTCGTCGCTTTCACCCGGGAAGCCGACCATAACATCCGTCGTAATAGTTGCATCGGTAAACGCTGAGCGCAGCTTTGAGCAAAGCAGGGCGTATTCATCGGCGCTGTAGTGCCTGTTCATGCGCTTTAGCGTCTCGGTGCTGCCGCTTTGAAGCGATATATGAAACTGCGGGCAGAATTTTTTCAGCGAAGCGAGCACACTGATCATTTCATCCGTTATGTGGTCAGGCTCAAGCGAGCCGAGGCGAACGCGCTCAATGCCGTCAAAGGAGCAGGCAAGCTTAACAGCGTCAGTAAGGCTCTTGCCGCAGTCTGTGCCGTAGGCTGAAAGGTTAATGCCGACAAGCACAACCTCCTTATATCCGTTTTTATCAAGAACGGAAAGCTCTTGAGCAAGATCGTCAAGACTTTTTGAGCGAACTCTGCCGCGCGCGTAGGGGATGATGCAGTATGAGCAGAAGCGGTTGCAGCCGTCCTCAATTTTAACGATTGCACGTGTGCGCTCGCGCATGCCGCTTATTACACCGCCGCGAAAGCCTTCTCCCGCCTCGTGCGGCTCGGCGGCAAGAACTCTGGCTCCGTTTTGAAGATATTCTTCGATTCTTTCCGAGAGCAAATGGTTTTGCTTGTTGCCCAAAACAATATCCGCCTGTGTCAAAGCCTTGCACTCGTCGGGGAACGCCTGAGGCTCGCATCCGGTCAGCACAACGATTGAATTCGGATTCTTTGACTTGAACCGCCGTACCGCCTGCCGGGTTTTGCGTTCGCTTTCGCCTGTAACAGTGCAGGAATTCACAATGTATATGTCAGCCTTTTGCGAGCAATCGATAACCTCATAGCCGAGGCGCTGCAAAGCCTCAGCCATAGCCTGTGTTTCGTATTGATTAACCTTGCACCCGAGGGTGTAAAACGCTGCTGTCAAAGAATTCTCACCTCTCGCGTAATTATACAGCAAAATGGGGTGATATTCAACCCACCTTCAATCATATATTTTTACGAAGGAGTGTTGAATATGAAAAATAAATTAAAAGTATTAATTTGCGCCGTTTTGTGTATAACAATCTTTTGCTGTCCGCTCTGCTGCTCATATGCCGCGGAGGAAATGCCTGTAACCGTAAAAGCTAAGTCAGCCGTGCTGATGGATGCCTCAACAGGAAAGGTACTTATGGCGATGAATGAAAACGTAAAGGTTTTTCCTGCCTCTGTTACCAAGATTATGCCGCTTCTGCTTATTACGGAAGCAATTGACGAGGGAAGAATCGCGCTAAGCGATATGGTAACCGTCAGCGCAACAGCCTCGGGCAAGGGCGGATCGCAAATCTGGCTTAAAGAGGGCGAGCAGATGAGCGTTGATGACCTGCTCAAGGCTACCGCCGTTTACAGCGCAAACGATGCTTGCACGGCGCTGGGTGAATATCTCGCGGGCAGCAGTGAGGCATTTGTGAATATGCTCAATGACCGCGCGCAGCAGCTTGGTATGACCAATACCAATTTCGACAACTGCACAGGGCTTGATGATGAAACGGATACTCACCTTACAACAGCCATGGATGTTGCTATTATGTCAAGGGAACTGCTTAAGCACGAAAGAATCACAAACTACACCACCATATGGATGGATAGCGTTCGCGGCGGAGTAACCGAGCTTGTTAACACCAATAAGCTCGTGCGCTTTTATGAGGGAACCACGGGACTGAAAACGGGCACAACTAATAAAGCAGGCTGCTGTGTTTCTGCCTCGGCAATGCGAAACGGAACGCATCTGATAGCCGTTGTCATGGGCAGTGAAAACAGTGATGACCGCTTTAACGGGGCTAAAGCTATGCTCAATTGGGGATTTGCAAATTATACAACGATAACACCCGTTATCGATGCCACGCTGATACCCGATGTCGTGGTAATAAAAGGCACCGAGGAAAAAATCACACCCGTTATCCCCGAGGCAAGTCCGCTTTTAATTGAAAAAGGAAAAGAGAACGAAATCAAGCAAACAATTGACCTTGCCATTAACGTTGAAGCGCCCGTTGAGCATGGGCAGGTTCTCGGCACGGTAACCTTTACTGCCGGCGATGAGGTGCTGGGTGAGTATAAGCTTACGGCAAAAGAGGATGTGGGTAAACTGACGATGAAAATCGTTTTCTTGCGCCTACTGCAAGCACTCGCAGGTTAAATTTCAGGAAATGATGAATAAAATCCATATAAAATAAAAAAAATCACTTTTCAAGGTTGCAATAAAGCCTCATATAGGGTAAAATAGATTAAATACGTAGCATACTCTATGGGGTGAAAGAAAATGTCATTAAAACTTAATTTGTCTTATGCGGGTGAGTGCGCCCTGCAAAAAAATCTTGAGCAGATTGCCGCCGAGGTAACCGAGGCTCACAAAAAACTTCACAATGGAAGCGGCGAGGGTAGCGACTTTCTTGGTTGGCTTGATCTTCCCGTTAATTACGACCGTGAGGAGTTTGCCCGAATCAAAGAGGCGGCAAGCGAAATACAAGCGAATTCAAAGGTTCTGATTGTACTTGGAATCGGCGGTTCTTATCTTGGAGCCCGCGCGGTTATCGAATTTATAAAATCAAACAACTACAATCTGATTAATAAGGCAACGCCCGAAATTTATTTTGCGGGTAACGCCATCAGCTCCACAGGAATAGCGGAGCTTATCAGGTTATGCGAAGGCAGGGATTTCTCAATCAACGTTATTTCGAAATCCGGCACAACGACAGAGACCGCGATAGCCTTTCGTATCTTCAAAAAATTGCTTGAGGAAAAATACGGCAGGGCTCAAGCGGCAAAGCGTATATTTGTGACCACCGACCGTGAGCGCGGCGCGTTAAAGACTCATGCGGATGCCGAGGGTTACCGTACCTTTGTTGTTCCCGATGATGTCGGCGGCAGGTATTCCGTTCTTTCCGCGGTAGGTCTTTTGCCGATAGCGGCGGCAGGCATTGATATTGATATGCTTATGAAGGGCGCGGCTGATGCCCGCGAAAAATACGCTTCGGCTGACCTTATCAATAACGATTGCTACAAATACGCGGCAGTTCGCAACCTTCTTTACCGTGATGGCAAAAAAATTGAGCTTTTCGCAGCCTATGAGCCGTTTATGGCTACATTCTGCGAATGGTTCAAGCAGCTATACGGCGAAAGCGAGGGTAAAGACGGCAAGGGCTTATACCCCGCGAGCGCAATTTTTTCAACAGATTTGCATTCGCTCGGTCAGTATATTCAGCAGGGCGAGCGCTGCCTGTTTGAAACCGTGGTTTGGTTCAATGAGCCCAAAGAAGACGTTATGATTGACTTCGACGAGTCAAACGCCGACGGGCTTAATTTCATCGCCGGCAAAACTGTCAGCTACGTTAACCACAAGGCCTTTGAGGGTACTGTTCTTGCCCATACCGACGGCGGCGTTCCAAACATCATAATTGATGCGGACAGGCCTGATGAATACAACCTTGGCGAGCTTATTTATTTCTTCGAGAAGGCGTGCGGAATCTCCGGCTACATTCTCGGAGTTAATCCTTTTGACCAGCCCGGTGTTGAAAGCTATAAGAAGAATATGTTCGCTCTTCTCGGCAAGCCCGGCTATGAGCAGCAGAGGGCTGCACTTGAGAGCAGGTTAAAATAAAATTTTTGGAGGATGCAAAAAATGATTTATCTTATCATTGGTCACAAGGGCACAGGGAAAACGAAAAAATTGATTTCGCTTGTTAACAATGCAGTGGAGAATTCTAACGGAAATGTTGTCTGTGTTGAAAAAGAAAGGCTTCTCACCTACGATATTAATTATCGCGCGCGCCTTGTCGAAACCGACCATTTCAATGTGACGGGATACAGCGAATTTTACGGTTTCCTCAGCGGTATTCTTGCCGGTGACCATGACATAACTGATATTCTTGTTGATGCAACGATTAAAATCGGCGGAAGGGATTTCGACGAGCTTGCGAACTTCCTTATCAAAATTGACTCCCTTAGCCAGATAGCACAGCAGGATTTTACATTTACGATTTCAGCCGATGAGCAGGAGCTTCCGAAGAAAATATTTGATTTTTGCAAGAAAATCGATTAAATTTCTCCGATTTTTATTGACAAATCTGCGTAGCAATTATATAATATCATCTGCGTGATTTTAGGGGTACAATAATGATTTTGGATTTAGAACCCATTTTTAACAACGAAGGCGAGCATCTGAGCATTAATTACGAGCTTGATTTATCAGCTGAGAGCTTGAGCGGCGTTTTGCCGTTTAAGAATCCCGTTGAGATTCGTGGCGAGGTGCGCAATTGTGCCGGGGTGGTTGAGCTTGATGTTTTAGCCAGCTTTGTTTTATCGCTTGCCTGTGACCGCTGCGCCAAGCCCATTGAGCTTAAGCAGCAAAGCAGGGTTAATCACACGCTTGTAACGAGCATTAACGACGAGAAGAATGATGAGCTGCTTCTTTTGCGTGAAATGCGCTTCAATCTTGATGAGCTGGTTACCGAGGATATTATTCTCGATATGCCGTCAAAATTCCTTTGCAGTGACAGTTGTTTGGGCGTTTGCCCCGATTGCGGCAAAGATTTGAATGAAGGACCATGCAGCTGCAAAAAGGCGTCTGACCCGAAGTTAGATGTGTTAAATCAGCTTTTGGATAATTAATTGAGCAAACCTAAAGAGGTTTAATAAAGCACAAAATTAAGGAGGTGCTTAAAATGGCAGTACCGAAGAGAAGAGTCTCCAAGGCAAGGAGAGATAAGAGGCGTTCGAACGTTTGGAAGATGGATGCTCCGCAGCTCGAAAAATGCTCAAACTGCGGCGAGCTCAAAAGGTCCCACAGGCTTTGCCCCGAATGCGGCTATTATAACGGCAAGCAGATAGTTAAAAAGGATGCGTAACGCATAAATTTAACCACCCGATACGGGTGGTTTTATTTTTAAGATAATAGCAAACACGTTTCAAATAAAAAGATAAACAAGTTTTTCGTATGCCGCGGTTGCTTTAGATTGATATATGATATTCAAATTTTTTAATATTTCGCTATTAATTCTATAAATAATATGTTATAATACAATGAATATCGATTTAATGAGGAAAAGTGTGATGAAGGCTTATGGCGGTTAAAATAACAGCGGTTGTGCCCGACAGTCTTGCTCAAAAGAAAAAGATAACCGTCGGCTCTGAACTGATTTCACTTAACGGTCACGAAATCAATGATGTGCTCGATTATCGGTTTTACCTCAATGAATCGCGCCTTGCTGTAGGCTTTCGCAATCCCCAAGGCAAAAACCACATTGTAAAGATAAAAAAAGACGAGGGCGAGGATATCGGGCTTGAATTCGAAACTTACTTGATGGACAAGCAGCGGCACTGCACTAATAAATGTATTTTTTGCTTTATAGACCAGCTTCCGCAAGGGCTTCGAAAAAGTCTATATTTTAAAGATGACGATTCTCGTCTTTCATTCCTGTTCGGCAATTATATTACGCTCACAAATACCGATAAGCGCGAGATTGAGCGCATTATCGATATGCATATCAGCCCGGTGAATGTTTCTGTGCACACTATGAACCCCGACCTTCGGGTTAAGATGATGGGTAACCCCAATGCGGGCGCTTCGCTGCGGTTTCTCACTTCGCTTGCGGCTTCTGACATTAAGCTTAACACTCAGCTTGTGCTTTGCCCCGGGATTAATGACGGGGAAGAGCTTGAACTTAGCCTTAAGGAGCTCGGCAAGCTTTATCCCTCGCTAATGAGCGTTGCCGCCGTTCCTGTCGGGCTCACGGCGCACAGGGAGTCACTTACACCTCTCAAGGCTTACGATAAACAAAGCGCGGCAAAGGTTATTGAGATAATTGACGATTTCAATTCGGCGTTTGAACTTGAGCATGGCAAAAGAATCGCCTACGCCGCCGATGAATTTTACCTTAAGGCAGAAATTCCGATTCCCGGCGAGGATTATTATGACGGCTTTCCGCAGCTCGAAAACGGCGTTGGAATGTGGGCGCTGACCAAAGCGGAGTTTGAGCGCGCGGCAGAAAAATGCTGTGTTTCAATGATAGAGGACCGCACCGTAACGTTGGCGACGGGCGAGGCGGCTTATCCGTTAATGCGGCTTCTCGCGGATATTGCGCAAAATAAGCTCAGCGGGCTGACGGTTAATGTGATCGCGGTTAAGAATAAGCTTTTCGGCGGCGGAGTAACCGTCGCGGGTTTGCTGTCGGGCAGGGATATAGCGGATGCAATCAGCGGGGTACCTCTCGGCGACGCTTTGCTTATACCCGCGTGCGCCTTAAAACGCGGTGAGGATATTTTCCTCGATGATTTCACGCTCACTCAGCTTTGCGAAATAGCAAATGTGCGGGTAACACCCGTTTCAAATGACGGCGGCGAGCTGTTTAACGAAATGATTGGTGTATAAGAAAGGATTTAGTTTATGGCAAAAAACGTTGTTGCAATAGTCGGCAGACCGAATGTCGGCAAGTCAACCCTTTTTAACAAGCTTATAGGTGAAAGGCTGTCAATTGTTGACGACACCCCCGGCGTTACGCGCGACAGAATCTACGGCGACTGCGAATGGCTTGACAGGCACTTTTTGCTTGTTGATACAGGCGGCATCGAGCCTTTTTCTGACGATATTATCTTAACTCAGATGAGAAGGCAGGCTCAGCTCGCTATTGACAGCGCGGATGCTATTATTTTTGTTACCGATATTCGCACGGGCATTGTTGCGACCGATATGCAGGTTGCCTCAATGCTGCAAAAAAGCGGCAAGCCCATTGTCCTTTGCGTCAATAAATGCGACACGGTGGGTGAGCTGCCTGCGGATTTTTATGAGTTCTATAACCTTGGGCTGGGTGACCCGATAGCCGTTTCATCCGTTCACGGCCACGGCACAGGCGATCTGCTTGACGCTGTGCTCGAGCATATGCCGCCCGAAGAAAAAACCGATGAAGAGACCGACGCTATCAGCGTTGCCGTTATCGGTAAGCCAAATGTCGGCAAATCCTCGCTCGTTAACGCCGTTTTGGGTGAGGACAGAATGATTGTTTCAACCATAGCGGGCACAACGCGCGACGCTACCGACAGCTTAGTAGAAAACGAGTTCGGCAAATTCATTTTTATCGATACAGCCGGGCTTCGCAGGCAGAGCAAGGTATATGAGCAGATTGAGCGCTACTCTGTTATCAGGGCACGTATGGCGGTCGAGCGCGCGCAGGTCTGCGTTATCATGATTGACGGCGTTGAGGGCTTCACCGAGCAGGATTCCAAGGTTGCGGGCATTGCCCACGATCTCGGCAAGGCCTGCATAATCGCTGTCAATAAGTGGGACATCGTTGAAAAAGACGGTAAAACGATGGACAGCTACCGCAAGAAGCTGATGAATGACTTTGCGTTTATGTCATACGCACCCATCATATTTATATCCGCAAAAGAAAAAATCAGAATTAACCGCCTTTTTGAGCTGATTAAGTTTGTTGACACCCAGAACGCTATGCGAATTTCAACCGGCAAGCTCAATGATGTTTTGGCGTCTGCAACCGCAAGGGTTCAGCCGCCGACGGATAAGGGCAAGAGGCTCAAAATTTATTATATGACCCAGGCGTCAACCCGCCCGCCGACATTTATCTGCTTTGTCAATAACGCCGAGCTGTTTCATTACAGCTATCAGCGCTATATCGATAATCAGATAAGAGAGGTTTTCGGCCTTGAGGGAACCCCCACAAAGCTGGTAATCAGAGAGAGAGAGTCAAAAAAGAAATGATTACTATCGGAATCGACCCCGGCTATGCCATTGTCGGCTACGGTGTAGTGAATTATCAAAGCAATCATTTCACCGTGATTGATTACGGCGCGATTATAACCGAGGCGGCACGGCCGTTTAACGAGCGCCTTGAGCATATTTATGACGAGGCGTTTTGCCTGATGCAGCGGTATAAGCCCGACGCGATGGCTATCGAAAAGCTTTTTTTTAACACAAACCAAAAAACCGCTATCGATGTTGCCCAGGCGCGCGGAGCGCTGCTGCTCGCCGCTCAAAAGAACGGGGTTAAGATTTTTGAATACACACCACTTCAGGTTAAGCTTAGCGTTGTCGGCTACGGCAGGGCAGAAAAAAAGCAGGTTCAGGAGATGACCCGGCTTCTGCTGAATCTCGACAAGGTTCCGAAGCCCGATGATACAGCCGACGCTCTCGCAATGGCAATCTGCCATTCGCATTCCGCTATTTCACTAATGGGAAAGCTGAATAATCAATAATTACCGCTCCGAAAGGATAAATAACTATGTTTTACAGCTTAACGGGCACCGTAGTGTTCACGAATGAAAACAGTATCGCCCTTGATGTGGGCGGCGTCGCGTTCCTTTTGAGCGCAACAAGCAACACCATCGGCATGCTTTCACCCGGGGACGGGACTCAAACGCTTTATACGCACCTCGTTGTGCGCGAGGACGCGCTTGACCTTTTCGGCTTCGCGGATAAATATGAGCTGGATTGCTTTAAGCAGCTTATCGGCGTTTCGGGTGTCGGCCCCAAGGCGGCGCTTGCGATTCTTTCAGTGCTTACACCCGACAGGCTCGCGCTGTGCGTCGCGAGCGGGGATGTTAAATCAATAACCGCTGCGCAGGGTGTCGGCACTAAAATCGCCCAGAGAGTTGTTCTTGAGCTCAAGGGCAAGCTTGACGGTCTTGTCACATCATCCTCCGCCATGGGTGATGCCGCAGCGGCGCAAAAGGCGAGTGTAAGCTACGCGGGCGAGGAAGCGGTCGAAGCGCTTGTGATGCTCGGCTATTCACGCTCTGAGGCAAGCATAGCCGTGGGCAGGGTTGACGGGAGCTTCTCAACTGAAGAAACGGTTAAGCGCGCGCTCAGGCAGCTCGCGCGCAATATGTAATGGAGGGCAATTATGGATATGGATTTTGAAAACAGGATAGTTGCCCCGGATTACAACGCCCGCGAAGACAGCGAGGTTGAGTTATCACTACGCCCTCGATTTCTTCACGAGTATATAGGTCAGGACAAAGCGAAGGAAAACCTCGGGGTTTATATTGAGGCCGCCAAAAAACGCGGCGAGCCGCTGGACCATGTTTTGCTTTACGGCCCTCCCGGGCTCGGCAAAACCACGCTCGCGGGTATTATCGCGAATGAAATGGGCGTTAACTTCAGGGTTACGAGCGGCCCCGCTATTGAGAAGCCCGGCGACCTTGCGGCGCTCCTGACAAACCTGAATGAAGGCGATGTGCTTTTTATTGATGAAATTCACCGCCTTTCACGCAGCGTCGAGGAGGTGCTTTACCCCGCCATGGAGGATAATATGCTCGATATTATCATCGGCAAAGGTCCCTCCGCCCGCTCAATAAGGCTTGATTTGAATCGTTTCACGCTTGTCGGCGCGACCACAAGGGCAGGTCAGCTCAGCGCTCCGCTTCGTGACCGCTTCGGCGTTATTCTTCGTCTGGAGCTTTACTCGCCTGAGGAGCTTGGCAAGATAGTCAGCCGCAGCTCAGGAATACTTAATATCGGAATTGACCCCGCAGGCGTTGTTGAAATAGCCCGCCGCTCAAGGGGAACACCGCGAATTGCTAACCGTTTGCTCAGGCGCGCGCGCGACTTTGCAGAGGTTATGGGTAACGGCACGATTACCGATGAAAGCTCCGCCATGGCGCTTGATAAAATGGAAATCGACGAGCTCGGGCTTGATTCTATCGACAGGCTTATCCTTACCACAATGATTCGAAACTATAACGGCGGCCCTGTCGGGCTTGAAACCATAGCCGCCGCGGTGGGCGAGGAGGCAATAACCATTGAGGATGTTTATGAGCCATATCTCATGCAAATCGGATTTTTAAGCCGAACCCAAAGGGGCAGAATGGTTTCCCCCGCAGGGTATAGACATCTGGGCATCGAAATGCCTGGTCAACAGCTGTTTGAATAATCTTACGCGCATTGCGGCACGGTTGTGAGAAGCTATGTTAAGCACCCCGCCCGCTTCAAGCCCAAAGATAAAAAGGAATATTAATATGAGAATTGCCGATAAATGGCTCGACTACGAGCTGATTGACTGCACCTATGGCGAGCGCCTTGAGCGCTGGGGCGATATAATTCTTGTTCGCCCCGACCCCCAGGTAATATGGAAAACCGAGAAATCAAGCGGGCTTTGGCAGACCCCCAATGCGGTTTATAACCGCTCATCGGCGGGCGGCGGCAGCTGGAGCGTTAAAACCAAAATGCCCGATTCCTGGCGTGTCAGCTATAACAGCCTTAAATTCAATATAAAAACCATGGGATTCAAGCATACGGGGCTTTTCCCCGAGCAGGCAGTCAATTGGGATTTATTAACCTCAGTTATCCGCGGCGCGGGCAGACCGGTTAAGGTGCTCAATTTATTTGCCTACACGGGCGGCGCGACTGTCGCAGCTCTCGGCGCGGGAGCTTCTTTGACCCATGTTGATGCCTCAAAGGGCATGGTAGCCTGGGCAAAGGATAACGCCGCCGCAAGCGGGCTTAGCGATGCGCCTGCGCGCTGGCTTGTGGATGACTGTATTAAGTTTGTTCAGCGCGAAATTCGCCGCGGCAATGCCTACGATATCATCATTATGGACCCGCCCTCATACGGCAGAGGTCCGGGCGGCGAGATATGGAAGCTTGAGGATGAGGTTTATTCGTTTGTGGAGCAATGCGCGGGGCTTTTGAATGAAGAGTCACTTATGATGATGATTAACTCATACACCACCGGGCTTTCGCCCTCTGTTATGGAGTATATACTCGGGAGCGCTGTTAAATCAAAATTCGGCGGCAGGGTTTCGGGTGACGAAATCGGGCTGCCTGTGAGCCGAAGCGGAATGGTTTTGCCCTGCGGAGCCACATCAATCTGGGAAAAATAAAGGATGCTTATGGAAAACAAAACGGTAATTGAATTTGATAATGTCACATTTACCTATGACAGTGAGGATGAGAACGGCAATATTCTTGCCGCCATCCCCGCAATTGAGGGCGTTAACCTGAAGGTCAACAAGGGTGAGTTTGTTGCTGTGCTCGGTCACAACGGCTCCGGTAAATCAACACTTGCAAAGCTTTGTAACGCAATTTATGAGCCGACAATCGGCAAGGTCTTTGTCAATGGTATGGACACGTCCGATGAAGACAAGGCAAACGATATACGCAAAACAGTCGGGATGGTTTTTCAAAACCCCGATAATCAGATAGTAGCCACCATCGTTGAGGATGATGTGGCTTTTGGACCCGAGAATCTCGGCGTTGAGCCTGCTGAAATCCGCCGCAGGGTAGATGACGCGCTAAAGACTGTCGGTATGTACGATTATCGCCTTCGTGAGCCGCATAAGCTCTCGGGCGGTCAAAAGCAGCGCGTTGCAATTGCGGGCGTGCTCGCCATGCAAACCGAGTGCATCGTGCTTGATGAACCGACGGCAATGCTTGACCCTCGCGGCAGGGAAGAGGTTATGAACACCGTTCACCGTCTTAACCGTGAAATGGGCATAACCGTTTTGCTCATTACCCACTTTATGGACGAGGCAGTTAAAGCCGATAGAGTTGTGGTCATGGATAACGGTAAAATCGCGATGAATTCAACCCCGCGCGAGGTTTTTTCGCTCGTTGAGCGGGTTAAGAGCCTCAAGCTTGATGTTCCCCAGTCAACCGAGCTGTGTTATATGCTCGGTATAAAAAGCAGCGTTCTCAACGTTAACGAATGCGTTGACGCCGTTATAAAGGAATTCGGGGGTGACAGAGTATGACGCCTGCTGTTGAAACCGTCGGGCTGACCTATTGCTACGGCAAGGGCACTCAAATGCCCGTCACCGCGCTAAAGGATATTAACCTTCGAATCGAAAAAGGTGAGCTTGTCGGAATCATAGGTCACACGGGTTCGGGCAAATCAACGCTTATTTCGCATTTTAACGGTCTTATAAAGCCTGATTCGGGCAAAGTTCTTGTTGATGGCGAGGACATATGGAAATCAAAGCAAACCCTGCGTGAAGCGCGCTTCAAGGTCGGGCTTTGCTTTCAGTACCCGGAGTATCAGCTGTTTGAAGAAACGGTTTATAAAGATATAGCGTTCGGGCCGAAGAATATGAAGCTTTCGCAGGATGAAATCCGCGAAAGAGTCCTTCGCGCGGCAGAGTTTGTGGGGATAAGAAAAGAGCTGCTTGACAAATCACCCTTTGACCTTTCCGGCGGAGAAAAACGCAGAGCGGCAATCGCAGGCGTGATGTCAATGCAGCCGCAGGTGCTCATTTTTGATGAGCCCGCGGCGGGGCTTGACCCGCGCGGCAGACGGCTGCTGATTGATCTTATCCGCCGTTACAGAGAGCAAACAGGCAGCACCGTAGTTATCGTTTCCCATAGCATGGAGGATATTGCCTTGCTTGCCGAGCGCGTTCTTGTTCTTGACAGCACGGGCATAGCGATGCAGGGCACGGTTGACGAGGTTTATTCCCGAGGAAATGAGCTGCGCCAAATGGGTCTTGATGTGCCCGAGATTACTCGGATTTTTGCTTGCCTTCGTGAGAGAGGGCTCGATGTTCCCCTTGGCGTTTACACCGTTGAGCAGGGCGTAGCGGCGCTGCGAAGCCTTAGGGGAGGTGGCGCCGAATGATTAGAGACATAACGATAGGGCAGTATTACTCGGGTTCATCTGTGCTTCACAGGCTTGACCCGAGAATGAAGCTGATAATAACCTTTATTTCAATTGTTATAATTTTTGTTTGCAGAAGCTTTTTCGCGCTTGGGCTTATGGCGCTTTTTACCTTCGTCGCGGCGCTTTTATCAAGAGTACCTGCGAAAATGATGCTCAAGAGCCTTAAGCCGATTCTGATAATTTTGGTTTTCACCGCGATTCTGAATATTTTCTACACCAAGGGCGGCGCTGTTTATTTTGAGTGGTGGAAGATTTCAATTACTGAAAAGGGTATTAACACCGCAGTCTTTACGGCTATCAGGATTATCGCTCTTGTTATATTAAGCTCGCTTTTAACTTACACGACTACTCCCACTATGCTCACTGACGCCCTTGAACGGATTCTTTCGCCGCTGAAGCTGTTTAAAATCAAGGTTCACACACTCGCGATGATGATGACCCTCGCGCTACGGTTTATTCCCACTCTGATTGAAGAAATCGACCGCATAATGAACGCGCAAAAGGCGAGGGGAGCCGACCTTGAAAGCGGCGGCATTGTTGAGCGCGCTAAGGCGCTTGTACCGATTTTCATCCCGCTCATGGTCTCCTCATTTCGCAGGGCATACGAGCTTGCCTTTGCAATGACCTGCCGGTGCTATTCGGGCGAGGGAAGAACAAGAATGAAACAAATGCGCCTCGCAATACGCGATTTCATGGCGCTTGGCGTGACCGCAATTATGACGGCGGGCGTATTTGTACTCAATTTCTATTTTGAGGCTGTAATCTGATTATGCGTAATTTACTTTTAACCCTAAGCTTTGACGGCGGCAATTATCACGGCTGGCAGGTTCAGGCAAACGCTGCAAGCGTTCAGCAGACCCTGCAGGACGCGTTTGAGCAAATCTGCGGCTCTCGTGATAATGTTATCGGATGCTCAAGGACTGACGCGGGCGTTCACGCGAATATGTACTGCTGCAATATCCGAACAGCGAGCGGCATTGACTGCGACAAGCTTGTGCTTGCCCTTAACGCCGTTTTGCCCGACGATATTGCCGTGATTTCCTGCGCCGAGGTTCCTTATGAGTTTCACGCGCGTTACGACTGTCAGTCAAAGGAATATATTTATCGAATCTGGAATTCACCCGTCAGAAACCCCTTTTTGCGGGGCAGGGCGCTGCATTACAAATACGAGCTTGACGCCGAAATGCTAAGTGGGCAGGCGAAGCAGTTTATTGGCACTCACGATTTTTCAGCCTTTTGCGCCGCGGGTAGCAGCGTTGAGGACACGGTGAGGACAGTAACCTTCGCCGGGGTTCACCGCGAAGGTGACGAAGTGATTTTTACGGTTTGCGCAAACGGATATTTATATAATATGGTCAGAATTATGGTCGGCACGCTGATTTATATAGCGGAGGGCAAAATCGAGCGTGACACAATAGGCGATATAATTGCTTCTCTCAATCGCGAGCGCGCGGGGGTAACCGCGCCGCCGCACGGGCTGTATTTAAACGAGGTGAAGTATATTGCGGGGGAACAGAATGAATAGGAAGGCAAAAAAGCGCATACGGATTAAAGTAAAAAACAAAAAAGCGTTTTTACTTGCGTTAAAAGTGGCAAGGGCTTTGCTGATTGTGCTGATTGTCGCGGGCGCCGGGGTGCTCAGCTTGCGCCTTATAGGCAAAACCGCGATGTCAAATGTCACCGATAATCTTCGCGGCATCAAGTATTATTTTTCGGAGAGCATGGGGTATCCCTACAAGCTTGAAACTCTCAACAGCCGCTTTGTTGACGCTATGGATAATGATATCGTTATTCTTTATAACGACCATTCGCAAACGCTCAGCTCTCTTGCAACGCCCATGCTGTCACTTCAGACCGACACTGCGAATACAAGGATAAAAACCTGCAACGGCAGGGCGCTCATAGTTGACAGCACAAGCAAAACGCTCACCCTTCAAAGCAAAACCGAAAAACTCGGCTCTCTCACCGTCGAAAACGATATATTGACCGCCTCGCTCGGCACAAACGGAAGCATAGCCGTCGCAACCAAAAGCGACGGAGCGCAAAGTAATCTCACCGTTTATAACACCCGCCTTGAGCCGATTTTTTCTTGGAACTGCTCAAGCGAAAGAATAACCGACATTGCTCTGTCGCGAAGCGGTAAAACCGTTGCTGTCGCCGCCGTGGGCGCGAAAAACGCGAACCTATATTCAAGACTGATAATTTTTGATGTTGATTCTACCGAGCCTGTCGGCGAAACCAAATTTGACGGCGCGTTTTTACTGCGTGTTACATATACCTCGCGCGGCAAGGTGATTGCCATTGGCGATAACGCGGTGAGGGTATTTGACAACTCCTGTGCGCAGCTTAGCGAGATTAAATATACCGAGGATACTCTCAGCCATGTTGTCAGCGATGACAAGGGCAACACGGTAATTTGCGTGTCCGAATTCGGCGGCTCAAAAACCCGCGTCATCCGCATCGGCTCAAACGGTAAAACAAGCTACGATATTAAAGTTGACGGCGAGCCATGCAGCGTTAGTATCCGCGGCAGCAGAATTGCTCTGCTGTTCGGCATGCGGGCAGATATTTTAGACCGCAAGGGCAAAGTTCTTGAGAGCGTTGCGCTCGGCGATTTTGCGGATAAGCTTATGCTTATCAGAGGCGGCTTCTATGCCGTTGAGAGCGGCGAAATCAAAAAATATTAACAGGTGTATTTTTGATGATTGCCAAAGACTTTAGCGTGTGATATAATAAGCGAAACGAGGGGGGTGCTTATGGAATTCTTTTATAACTATGGCGTTGATATTATCTGTGTCTTGACTTTTATAGGCGCGGTTATTAATGGCAGGCAAAGGGGCTTTGTCAAGATGATTTTAAGCATTGCCGCGTTTTTCATATCTGTGTTTGTTGCAAGAGAATTCTTTGAGAGCGTGGGCACTTGGATATACGACAACTTCCTCGAAAAAGCGGCGCTCGACTTTATAACCCGCAGAATTGAAGACAGCGGAATTAACTTTGGCACCTCGCCAATATCCGAATTCGCGGCATCTCTGCCCGAATCGCTTACAAAGATTGCCGACAGCTTCGGCACCTCGATAGAGGGAATTCTTACCATAGCAAAAGAAAAAGGCGTCACAAATCAGGATATCGCTCAGCTGCTTGTCGATAAGGTTCTCGCGGTTCTGCTGCGCTCGGCGGCTAACATATTGGGATTTATGCTTGTGTTTCTTGCCAGCAACGCTGTGCTTTCAATACTTATCGGCGTAGTGAACAAAGTCTTCAAGCTGCCGGTTCTGAAAGGCATTAACCGCCTGCTCGGAGCGGCGCTCGGCGGTGTTAAAGGCGTCGCGCAGGTAGTGATTTTTGTGTTAATACTGAGCGTCATATCAGGGTTTTCACCTAAGAGCAATTTCGCCAAAGCGATTAACGGCTCGCAAATAGCTCAAAAAGTTTCCACTTTAGATATTTTTGAAGATTTTGAATTCGCGAAAGGTGAGGGTATAATATGAAAGCATTGGTTAAGGATTTGTTTAAGGGTAGCTTAACTGTTCCGAATCTGCTTACGTTTCTTCGCATAGTTATGGTTCCTATTTTTGCCGTTCTTTTTTATAAGGGCGAATATGGCTGGGCAGTTTTTGTGCTTTTCCTCTCGGGTTTGAGTGATTTTTTGGACGGTAAAATTGCGCGCCGTTTCAATCAAATCAGCGCCCTTGGCAAGGTTCTCGACCCTGTTGCCGACAAATTAACTCAGATTACGATTGCAATTCTGCTTTTCTTTACCTTCAGGGCAAGTACCGATAATACAATAAAAGCGTTCAGCTGGGTTTTCCTTATCTTCCTTGTTAAGGAAGCAATAATGGTTGTCGGCGGCGCAATAATGATTCTTTGTGGTCTTCGCCCCAGTGCGGCGGAGCTGCCAGGCAAGCTTGCCACCTTCGCTTTTTACGCAGTTATGCTAATTATCGTTGCGTTTGGGCCCGACATTGGTTTCTTTAATTCTGTATTCACCATGCCTAATTGGCTTACAATGACGCTTGTTATTATAAGCGCCGCGCTTACTCTCTATGCATTCTGGTGCTACGCCCCCGCTACGGTAAGGCAGTTTAAAGAAAAGAAAAACAGCAAGGAACAAATATCCAAGGAGTAATAAATGAAACAAGTTTTATGTTCAAAATGTAAAAAAAGACCCGCGATGTTTTTCGTCACCAAGGTTGAGGGCGACAAAACAACGCAGGAGGGACTGTGCATTAAATGCGCCATGGAGATGAACATCGGTCCCGTTAAGCAGATAATTCAGAGCATGGGTATATCCGAAGACGAGCTTGACGATGTCAGCGAGCAGTTTGAGGCTATGCTCGGCGAAGACGGGGGCTTTGAGCCGGGCGGCGCAGGGACTATGCCGTTTTTACAGAATTTCAGCGCGATTAACAATAACTCAGGCGAGCAAACTGACGGTGACGCTGCCGAGAGAGCAAAGAGGCGCGCCAAAAAAGAGAATAAAGCGCAAAGCGAAGAAAAAAGGCGCAAGTTTCTTTCTCAATATTGTACAAACCTTACTGCCAAGGCTGCCTCGGGGCAGATTGACCGCGTAATCGGGCGTGATAATGAAATTTACCGCGCTATTCAGATTTTGTGCCGCAGAACCAAGAATAACCCCTGCTTAATCGGTGAACCGGGCGTCGGAAAAACCGCTATTGCCGAGGGGCTCGCCCTTTGCATTGCCAGCGGCAATGTACCCGCGAAGCTTGCCGACAAAGAAATTCATTTGCTTGACCTTACCTCGCTTGTCGCCGGTACGCAGTTCAGGGGTCAGTTCGAGAGCAGAATTAAAGGCCTTGTTGATGAGGTTAAGAGCGAGGGCAACATCATCCTCTTTATCGATGAGGTTCATTCTCTTGTCGGCACCGGTGACGCTGAAGGCTCAATGAACGCCGCCAATATCCTGAAGCCTTCGCTCTCAAGGGGCGAGATTCAGATTATCGGTGCAACAACCTTCACCGAATATCGAAAGTATATCGAAAAAGACGCCGCGCTCGAGCGCCGTTTGCAGCCAATTAAGGTTGAAGAGCCCTCAATAGCCCAAACCGTTGATATTCTTAAGGGCGTCAAGGATTACTATGAGAGCTTCCACCGCGTGAGAATCAGCGACACGCTTGTTGAGCGCGCCGTGCTGCTTTCAGAAAGGTATATTAACGACCGCTTTTTACCTGATAAGGCCATTGATTTGCTTGACGAGGCGTGCACATGCGCTAACCTTCGCAACAAGCACATCAGCGAATATGAAATCGCGCTTAAAAAGGTTGATACTCTCGAGGATAAAGTGGCTTCCTTTGAAGAAATCCCCTCTGACGAGGCGGATTATGAAGCAATTGCCAAGGTTAAAGCCGAGCTGTTTCAGACCAGACAGGAGCTTGAGAGGCTCAGCGAGCTTGCCGAGGATAACCACGTGACCGAGGATGATTTGGCGAGGGTGATTCAGCTTTGGACGGGGATACCCGCTTCAAAAATAATTGAGAGCGACTTGAGACGCCTTGCGAATATTGAGGCAAACATTAAAAAGAAGGTTATCGGGCAGGATGAAGCGGTCGCGCTCGTGAGCGCCGCCATTCGCCGCGGCAGGGTTCAAATCAGCCCGCGCCGCCGCCCGTCTTCGTTTATTTTTGTCGGCCCGACCGGCGTTGGCAAAACGGAGCTTGTAAAGCAGCTTGCAAACGAGCTGTTTGATACGCCCGAAACGCTTATCCGCCTTGATATGAGCGAGTTTATGGAGAAGCACTCCGTTTCGCGCATTATCGGCTCGCCTCCCGGCTATGTCGGTTATGATGAGGCAGGGCAGCTGACCGAGAAGGTTCGCAGAAAGCCGTATTCCGTCATTCTGTTTGACGAAATCGAAAAAGCGCATCCCGATGTTATGAATATCCTTTTGCAGATTCTTGACGAGGGTAAAATTACGGATGCCCACGGCAGGAATGTCAGCTTTGAAAATACCGTTATCATTATGACCTCTAACGCCGGCAGTGACCGCAAGGAGGGCACGCTTGGCTTCGCCAAAACCAAGGGCGAGGCAACCCGCGAGCGCGCGTTGAAAGCGCTTAACGATTTCTTGCGCCCGGAATTCATCGGCAGGGTTGACGAGGTTGTGGTTTTTAACGACCTGACTAAGGCTGACTTTGAGAAGATTGCGGGGCTGCTGCTTACTGAGCTTGTTGAGCCGATGCGCGATAAAAATATCGAGCTAACTTGGGACGAAAAGGCGGTTGAAACCCTTGCACGCCTTTCGGTTGACGGTACACGCGGCGCAAGAGATTTGCGCAATGTTATCAGGCGCAAGGTTGAGGACAAAATAACCTCGCGAATTGTTGACGGCGTGGATAACCCGATTAGCGCAGTCGCCATCACTGCCGAGGGTGACGAAATCATCCTGAATTTCACATAAGGTGCAAAATTTTACCCGTACTGACTTTAGTCAGCACGGGTTGTTTGTTATTTAATCGGCTTTGCTATGGTTGCGCCCTTTCGCCTGCCATACCACACAAGCTCCCTGGCATAGGTGCGAATATCGCTGATGTTATCGTCATATTTAAAATGCAGAGTACTGCGGCTTTTTTCGAGCGGAGAGTAAACGCCCGAGTAAATATGCTCAAAATACGCGTAGAAATTATAATCCTGCTCAATTGTAAATTCATTTACTCCTGGCTGTCTTATGATTTTGCGCTGATAATCGAGCAGTGACCTGAATATCCCCTCATCGATGCCGAAGCTTTTAAGAAACGGCAGCATTTCCGCCCAGAATTGCTCGTAATTCATCAGCGCTTCAATGAACGCGCCCTCCTCAAAGAACCACGCCGCTTCGCCCAGAATTTCGCTGCGGTAGTTCCACTCGCGGTCGCTACGCGAAAGCTTTGATTGAAATGAGGCGAAAAGCCCGTTCATGAGCGTACCGGAGTCGCTCATTATTCTTTCAAGCAGCGCAGTGTAAAAATCAAGATAGCTGACATTCTTTTCGCTGTAAAGGTAGATTGCAAAGAGGCGCAGCAGCCCTAAATTGTGGAAGCACTGCACGCATACCGAAAACATATTCGCGCGAACCCAGTCCTCACGGCTCATCGTGTTCGTCGCGACAATTATCTTTGAAAACTCTGGCACCTCCTCGGTGTGTGCGGAGGAGTGGATATGGTTAAAGCCGACGGTTTCGGAAATTATACCGTAGCGCTCGATGTATTCTTTCTGCGCCATAGGCGAATTAGGCAGCATCTCACAATAATATACGCTGATGGAATTATGCTGACCTAATTCGAGCAGGCGGCAGATACCCTCACGAAAGCTCTCATATGTTTCGCCCGGCAGACCGAGTATCAGCTCGGAATAGGCCGGGATATGGTTCTCACCGTAGAGCTTCATCAAATCCGAAAAATGCTCAAGGGTAAGGTTTTGGCGGTTTACATTTTTGAGCGCCTGGTCGCTGAGGGTTTGGTAAGCCATGGTCGCGCCCTTATCCATGCCGCCGGCGTTGAGCTTGCGGCTGATTTCAAAAACGCGCTCATCGCTGTTTTTGTCGTAGCAGGGGCGAAAAACCTTCGGGTAGCCGTTTTTTGCTTTCGCCTGTAAAAGCTTATCGACAATCACCGTATCACGCTCAAGCATACCGAAATTTGAATCCGCGCAAAAGCAGTATTCGATTTTATGCTCCGAGAGCCATTCGATTTCGCTCTCAACCTTTTTAAGCGGGAACAGCCGCAGCTTGCGCCCCGAGCACCAGTCACAATATGAGCAGCTGTAAGGGCAGCCGCGGTTAGTTTCAAGAATGCCCAAAAAATCCACATCGGGGTTCTTTGCCATAATATCATCAAAAACCCCCGCAATATAAGGCGAGGGGTAATTATCAAGGCTCGGGAACTGGTTTCTTTCTGTATGTGTAAGCTCTCCGCCGCGGCGGTAGGCGATATTCGGCACTGTGCTCAAATCGCCGTTTGGCAGAGCTTTAAGCAGGGCGGCGAAGCTTTCCTCACCCTCGCCAAACATAAAAATATCAATATAATCTGTATTCAGCGGCAAATCGGTTTCGCTTATGCTGTGCCCGCCAAAAACGATATGGCAATCGGGGTAGGCGGCTTTGATTTTTTGCGCTAGCGCCTTATTAAATTCGAAATTCCAAATATAACAAGAAAAAGCAACAAGATACGGCTCATCAAGGCGCGAAACGATTGAATCAAGTTTTTCACGCTTAAAGATAAGCTCACAGAGAGAATATTCGTTTTTTATGCCGTCATCAGCAAAAGCATAGGCGGCAAGGGTGCCAACCGCGTAGGGCAGGTAAAGCGAGGAATCAAACGCGAAGCCGACCTGCACAAAGTAAATATTCTTCCTGCTCATGTTCACAATCACTTTCATAAACAATATCAGGTTATAATATAACACTAATATGCCCGCCATGTCAACAAAACAAACTAAATATCCCGCAGCACTTGCAATTATCGACCACATGTATTATTATATTATATATATTATTTAGGTGGTGAGGCGATTGTCGGCAGAAGACAAAACAACCAATGTCGTTATTGACGAGCTGTCCGCTGAGGATGCGAAAACGCAAGAGGTTGTAAAGCAACTCGAGCAGCAACACAAGCGCTATCTGAGCCCGAAGCATTATGTGGCGTATATTCTTTCAGGGTTCGGCGACACGAACTTTAATCAGTTCTCTTCAACCAACTCGTTTTTCTTTAACACAACCTTCCTTGGCGTTAAGCCGTTAACACTCAGCATGTCAAGCTCCGCGTGCAGCATTATGGATACGGTTGATAACGCAATTTCGGGCCCGCTCATTGACCGAACGAGAACGCGTTGGGGCAGGGTTCGGCCATGGCTGATTCTAACGCTTCCGCTGTGGCTGTTTTCATCGCTCTCGCCGTGGATTTTACCCAATGGCATGAGCCAAACCGCGCTGTTCGTTTGGTTCCTTGCTATTAACTATGTCGGCTCTATCGCAGGCTCGTTTTATAACCCGTCATATATGGCGGTGCTGTTTAACCTGACACCGAATGTCAGCGAGCGCAACAAGCTGATTGCAACGGACGCCTATGTTGATTTAATGGGTGTCTGGCTGCCGTCGTTGTTTCCGCTGTTTGTTGACTTCCTGCCGCGAACCATTCCGTCGCGATACATATACATGGGCGCTGCTTTCTTCTTTATAGCCTGTGTCGTGGTTTTCAGAACCTACGGGTTTATGGCGCTGAAAGAAAGAGTTCCGCTCGCCTCGCGCGCGGATATGAAAAAGGTTAATCTTTGGCAGACCATTAAATCCGTCGGAACCTGCCGCCCGATGTGGGTGCTGCTGATAAAGAACTTCTGGGGAGTCGGCAAAGCCGTCGGTACTCAGGTTGAGAGCTACTTCTGGCTTAACTGCATGGGCAAGCTTTCAATCGGTTCAATCTGCGGTATTTTCACGGGACTGCCGAGCTACTTTGTTCTTCCGTTTGCGCCTCGCCTTACCGAAAAACTCGGGCTTCGCACCCTCGGCGCAGGCAGTTATATGTTCTGCGGACTTATGTACCTGTTAATGTTTGTTATCGGCTATAAGCCGACAAGCAACTTCATAGTAAATGTTGTTTGGATGATTATTGCATTAACGCTTTGCGGCTCGGTTAACAGTATCCAGCGTTACTGCTCAAGAGCGCTTGAGGGCGACCTTTATGACTATGTTGAATGGAAAACAGGCATAAGAAACGAGGGCACGATTACCGCGGCGATGGGCTACATAACCCTGCTCTCAAATCAGGTTGCAACCATTCTGAGCGGCGTCATTCTTAACGCGCTTAACTATACTCCATTACTTAACGCCAACGGCGTTATTATCCCACAAACAGACCCCAAAATGCTCGCGGGCATCTGGATGGTGTTTGCACTTGCCCCGGGAATTGGGCGATTCCTAAAGGGTGTTACGCTTTTGTTCTTCAATGTTCACGGCAAAACCAGAGATACAATGATGTATGAGCTGGCAAAAATCCGCGCAGCAAAGGTTATTGACGGCGGAGTACCCGAGAAAGTTGAAGAAAATTAAGAGAAATACAATAACACAAAATAAAAGCCGCCGGTTCATATGAACCGGCGGCACATATTTATCGCTTATGCAAAGAGAGCGAACAGACGAATGAGAAGAGCGGGGATAGTATTTGTAAATACGTTGATGAAGCCCACAAAGAAGTCACGCACATTAGTCCATGTGGTTCTGGTGGATTCAATATTGAAGCTGATGTTGCCTTCAACCCTTACCGCGTTGTTGTTAGTATCTTTAACGGTTACCCACTCAGAGCCCATCCACTTTTGGTTTTCGTATATAACGAATACAGTAAGCTTACCTTCGTTTACAGCTTTAACATTAAAGGTGGCGGACATAGCAGGAGTGGTGAAGTAGGTTACAGTCGCTGTGTTGTCGCTTGTGTACCAACCCACGGGGATAAGCCTTGTGTCGCCCATAATGATGTTGCTTGCAACGTCGGAATAAGTATCGCCTTTGGCGCTAATGGTGAAAACATCGGTTGCTCTGATAACCTTGTCGCCGTCCGTGCGCTTGATCGAGGTGTTGTTAATGCCTGCGGCGTAAGGAATTCTCGGCGATGTGAAGGTGGTTCTTGTCACTATTTCACTTGGCATTTGTGTCGAAGTATTATAGGTATATCTCGCCTGGATTGTGTAGTTTGTGTTAATGGTAAGCTCTGAGAATATACCCGAAGCCTGCCATTCGCTGTAGGTAATTGTAGCGCCGGTTTTGCCGATACGGAACTCGATGCCGTCAAATTCTTGAACAATAATCCTTGTGGTGGATTTATCGATAACATTGATTTTGGTAATTTCGGGGGCTGCTTTTGCTGATTGCTTCGTAATTATCGTGATTGGGGTGGTAACCGCGCTCGTTACATTCTCACTGGTTTCAAAAACTCTTGAGTAGATGGAATAGGATGTGGCGGGGGTGAGGCTTGAAACATAAGCGTTTACATAGGTGCTGTTAGCGTTCTCGGTAGCTCTGACCCAATTCGCGGCAGGGATATCGGCAGGTGAGGCAACAGGTGTAGCTGTGGGAACAACAGCGTACTCAACGCCTGAAACATAGTTGAACTCAATCTTGGTATCGGTTACGCTCTTGGTTGTGGGTGACGCAGGGGCACTGGGTACTCTCTTGGTGCGGATAATCGCCGAAGCGGGCGACATCGCGCTTTCGCAATTGTTTTCATCTGCATTTTTCTTGCAGGTTACGGTGTAGGATGTGTTCGGGGTAAGGTTAATAAACACGATTTCTTTATGACCATAAACTGTCTGAATCACATAATCCTTGCCCGGCTCAGTTAACGAAGTGCCTTCAAGAGCGGCCAGCTTGCCGTTAACATAATATGTATGACCTTCAAGATAAACAACACTGAAATAGGTGTCTGTTTTTGCGCTGTAGTCTGAGGTGGCAGGAGCCGCAGGGGTTGGGAAGGGCGGCTTTGCCAATGTTGACGCGGTAATCTTAAGAACCTTACCTGTTTCAAGTGTTGCCTCTGCTTGACCCGGAGCCGCCTTGAATCTGAAAAAGCAATCGAATGACGTTGTGTGAGACAACCCGGTTATAGTGACATCAACAGCTGTAGCATCAGTCCAAGAGATAAGGTTAGTCGAGTACTCAATATTTGCGGGCTGCACCTCAAAGGTGAGTGAAGTATAGGTGGCTGATTTAAACACAATTTCAGTTGACAAAGGGGCACGGGGAGCCGTGATAAGAGTTCTGACATCTACAAAGGTGTCAATAGTGTAGGTAGTGTCATTGGTGATGGTGTTGTGAGCCATGGGGAAAATCCGATATTCCTTATCGGCGCCGATAACCGCGCCCGTGTAGTCCTTGGTAATTATAGCGGAGCTCAGCGTGTTTGCGATTGTGCCAACAAACCACTGAGTGCCGGGTGCCGATAATTGGTCAATGGTAATGGTCAATGCTTGCTCCTTGGGAACCGCGCAGAATTTAAACTCAAGACCGTTGACTGCGCCGGCGAGATTAACACCAATATGCAAATCGGTAACGCTATACGTTGTAGGGGGAACAGTGAAAATATACTCTGCAGCCGATGAGGGGATGACAATAGCCGTGCAGAGTAAGATGGCAGCGATTAGAAGAGAGATAGCTTTTTTTGTTGATGATGCAAAATACTTCATAAAATTTCCTCCATTTTGTGAAATCCGTTGGGTCGAAAATCGGCTTACTTTGCGGGTACTTGTGAAATTATATCATAAAAAAATTAAAATGGGAAGAGGTAAAAACATAAAAAAGCAAATGTTAATAAAAAGTTTTAATTATTGACTTATTTTTACATTTGTTTTATAGTGATTTTATGTGAAAGGGGAGTATATAAATGGATTATGCACACAGGGCTAACGAGCTTTTTGTATCAGGCTGTAACTGCTCTCAGGCGGTGTTTTGCACCTTTGCGCCTGAGCTTGGCATAGATGAAAAGACCGCGCTGATTCTTGCCGCCGGCTTTGGCGGCGGCATGGGCAGAATGCGCGAGGTCTGCGGCGCTGTGAGCGGTATGATTATGGCGGCTTCGATGAAGTTCGCGAGCGACGACCCCAAAGATGCCGCGGCAAAGGGTAGGCTGTATGAAATTATTCGAGCCTTGGCGGGGGAGTTTAAAGAAAAAAACGGCTCTATAATCTGCCGTGAACTTCTGAATCTGCCATCAGACGAAGCCGGCGGAGAACCATGCGAAAGAACGCAAGATTATTATAAGAAACGCCCCTGCGCGATGCTGTGCGCCGATGCAGCAAAAATTCTTGGCGATTTTTGTGCAAACTGTCAAAAGATTTAAAATATACTTTGTTTTTATAAATATATCTTGTATATCGTTTAGGCGTATGTTACTATATATGCGATTAATTTATAATGAGGTGATTTCATGAAACTTCCTGTAGCAGTCCAGCTTTATTCCGTCAGAGACGAGATGCAAGCCGATTTCGAGGGAACTATCAAAAAAATGAAGGAACTCGGATATGACGGTGTTGAATTTGCCGGGCTTTTCGGCAAAAGCCCCTCTGATGTGCGCGCGCTTTGCGAGCAGGTCGGTATTGTGCCTATCTCTGCCCATGTGCCATATTACGATATGCTTAATGACCCCAATAAGGTGCTCGCGGATTATGCCGAAATTGGCTGCGAATATGTTGCCGTGCCGTACCTTACGGAAGAATGCCGCCCGGGCACAGAGGGCTTCGAGGCAACCGTCAAGGGAATCGACAAGATTGCCCGCGCCGCAAAAGAGCTTGATATTCAGCTGCTTTATCACAATCACGATTTTGAGTTTGTCAAGCTTAAGGGTGAATACGCTCTTGATGTATTGTATTCTACCATATCCGCGGACCTTTTACAAACGGAAATTGATACCTGTTGGGTGAATGTCGCGGGAGTTAACCCTTCTGAATATATTCTGCAGTATACAGGCCGCTCGCCTGTGGTTCACCTCAAGGATTTCAAAATGGGCGACAAGGGTAAAGCTGGAAGCCTTTACAAGCTGATAGGCATTGACAGCGAGGATGAATTCGCTCAGGAAGACGCCTTTACATTTATGCCTGTCGGTTACGGCGCGCAGAATTTCCCCGAAATCCTCGCCGCTTGTGAAAAAGCGGGCGCGAAGTGGGTCGTTGTTGAGCAGGATAATCCCGCTAAAGGCGACACCGAGCTCAACTCCGTTAAGCTCAGCCGCGAATATCTGGCAACACTCGGTTGGTAAAAACATTTATATAAAGTGAGGTAATATTATGGCAAGTATTCTTGACAAATTCAAAGAAACAGTACTCGAAGCAAAAGAAATCGATTCATCCCGCAAGGTCAGAGTCGGCATTATCGGCACAGGCTGGATTGCCGAGGCACATGTGAAGGCTTACCAGAAGTGCCCGGATGTCGAAATCGTCGCCGCCGCGGACCTTATCCCCGGAAAGGCTGCTGCATTCTGCGAGCGCTACAATGTGGGCGATGTGGAGTTTTATCCCAGCCACAAGGAGCTTATCGACAACGCGAATGTTGACGCAGTAAGTGTTTGCACATATAACGCAACGCATGCCGAGTGCGCAATTTATGCCCTTGAGCACGGCGTAAGCGTTCTGCTTGAGAAGCCGATGTGCGTTACCCTTGATGAGGCTGTTGCCATTTGCCGCGCCGACAAAGCGAGCGATGCTGTTCTTTCAATCGGATTTCAGCCCCGTTTTGATGAAAACATGAAAATGCTCAAGAGAATTTGCCAGTCGGGCGAATTGGGCAAGATTTATTATATCCAGACAGGCGGCGGCAGGCGCAGAGGAATCCCCACGCCCTACGGAACCTCGTTTATCCAGAAGGATACCGCGGGTCTTGGCGCGCTGGGCGATATCGGCTGCTACTCGCTTGACATGGTTCTTAATTCAATCGGTTATCCCAAGCCCCTTACTGTTACGGGCTACAAGAGCGATTTCTTCGGCAAGAGTGAAGAATATGAGCATCATGATGTTTTCGGCGTTGACGATTTCGCGGCAGCTTTCGTAAGGCTTGAGGGCGGAATTATCCTTGACTTCAGAATCGCGTGGGCAATGCACCTTGATACCCCGGGTGATACTATTATTATGGGCACCAAAGGCTCTGTGCGCGTTCCTTCAACCGAGTGCTGGAACGGCAGCATCGGCGGTCCGCTTGTGATATATCACGATGTCGCGGGCAATCAGGTTCAAACCATCGTACCTGAGAAGAAAAACAACCGTGACTGCTTTGATATTAAAATCCGTTCGTTTATTGATGCTGTTAAATGCGGCGGTGAAGCGCCGGTGCCGAGCTCGCAGATTCTCTATAATCAGGCTATTATTGACGGTATTTCCCGCTCGGCAGAGCTTGGCAAAGAAATCGAGCTCGACATCCCCGAAATTTAAGGAGGGTTCGGTTTGAAAAAGTTAATATCTGTTTTGCTGTGCATCGCGCTTGCTGTTTGCTGTCTGCCCGCCGGTGTATTCGCGGCAGATGAAACGCCGACACTTAGCTTTGATTCAAGCGGTGAATTCAAAATTATTGTTTTTGCCGATTGCCAGGACGATATGGTGCCGCGCAAGGCAATGATTATGGAGATGGAGAGAGCGCTTGACGAGTTTAAGCCTGACCTTGTAGTTTTTACGGGGGATAATCAACAGGGACTTATAACCAAAACTCTTGTTTACAGCGCAATCAAAAATCTTCTTAAGCCCGTTATCAGCAGGGGAATACCCTTTGCGTTTACCTTCGGCAATCACGATGCGGAGGAAGTTGACAGGGAAACGCAGCTAAAAATATACCAAAGCTTTGACGGCTGCTTAACCTATGATGATGCGCCCGATATGACCGGCTGCGGCACATGCAATCTTCCCATTTACGCCTCCGACGGCTCTGGCAATGTCAAATTCAACCTCTGGATGATTGACTCGAATATGTATGACGATGAGAGAGGCGGCTACGATTATGTTCATCAGGACCAGCTTGACTGGTATGTAGCTAAAAGTAACGCTCTCGCCGCTGCAAACGGCGGTCAGAAGGTTCCTTCAATCGCTTTTCAACACATTCCCGTGCAGGAGATTTATAACATGCTTGAGCCGGGCGATACCGAAAAATACGGCTACAATGTTTCACTCGCTCTTAATGAGCAGCTTGCCACGGGGCATCTCGGCGAATGGCCCTGCCCGCCCAGCTACAATTCAGGTCAGCTTTCTACTATGAGTAATCAGGGCGATGTGCTCGCGATTGTTACAGGGCATGACCACATTAACAGCTTTGTGGGCACATACGGCGGAATTGACTTTTTGCAGACTCAGGGAATCGGCTTTCAGACATACGGCGATGAGCAGCGCGGCTGCCGCCTGATAACGCTCAATGAGGCTAACCCGTGGGACTATGAAACTCAGACCTATGACTTTGCGCATTTTTTCGGAACCGATGAGTATGCGCAGTATGTTTACCTTTACTACGGCAGTGAAGTACCGAATATTTTCCCGTTTTTGAATGGTTTCCTTGATAAGCGTATGCAAAGCGATAAAGCCGCAGATACGCTTGCAAAGATTAAATCTTTGTTTGAAACTTACAATACAGTTAAAGAAACCATCGAGTCTATTTTTTAACAATCAGATAAGATAAAAAAAGCTTCGGCAGTTTTGTTACTGCCGAAGCTTAATCTTTTATTAATTAGTTGAACATACCAACCATGAACACGACTATTTTAACAAGCTGCTTACCGAGCGAGGGTAAAATCTCTTTCCAATTGAAGTTGCCCATAAAGCCGAAGGCTTCAAGAAGAGCCGAGAAATCAAGAGACTTAATTTTGTCGAGGAACGTTTTATCCTTCTCATGGGTGACGTGGGTGAAGGAAATCGCATAATCCGCAGGGTCAGCGAGGTTAACAGAGCTTGTTACCTTAATATCGTACCTAGCCGCTGTTCCCTTAGGAAGGGCAAAGGTTTCAGCTTTTTCGCTTGTGGGGTAGAATGTGCCAACGATTGTGTTGGTGCCGTGGTCATAAACCTCAACAGTCCATCTCGCGACGACCGTAACGAGGTCGATGCACTCGAATTTCATCGTGAAATCCTCACCGGAGGTAACAGAAACGGTGTACCAGTCAACATCGGTGGAATCAAGGTTTGAGCCGTAGATTTTGCTGGTGTTTGAGATAATGTCGGCGGTATCGGCTCTGCTGTTGGGCTCGGACTCAACAGGAATAGCATCAGATACTTGCTTGTAATATGAAAACAGCTGATATACGCCGTAATCCGCGGTAGTATTTGTAATCTTAAAGAAGAAAGTACCCGCGCCAACGCCGATGCTGGGAGAAATTGCATAGTCATTATCTCTTGACAGGTTAAAACTGCCGAGCGTTGTGGGGGAGGAATAAACGCCGCCTGTCATAACATCATACGAAAGAACCTCGACTTTATAGCTTGCCTTAACCGCGGCAGTTGTCGTTGTGTCGTGCTTAATACCAAAGTATATGTAGCAGGGCGTGGTGGTGTTAATGCAGAAGTAATCAACCGAATCGGCGGCGGGGTCGTTATTGGGGCCGAGCATGCCGGTGTAATATCCGGATGCGTTGGCGGGCAGAGCGTCAAAAAGAGGAACGATGCTGTTAGCGTTCTCGGGTGTATCGTTGGGCTCTTTTTCGCAGAAGGAGGATTCATCGACAGAGTAAGCGATGTTATACTTAACCGACGCATCGCTTACAGTACCGCTGGAAATGCGGATATAATAATATTCGCCCGTGGCGGGAACCGCAAGGCTGCACTTGGGGGCAACTACCTTGCCAACGCCCTTGAGAGCGCCGCTTGTGGTGTCTTTATCATCGGACTGATTGCCCGCTGAATAAAAGCTGTAAAGCTTCACCTCTGTTTTTGTGCCCGGGGTTGTTTCAACCAGTTTAAATAAATCAAACTTAAAGTATGAATCCGCCGAGTTAACATAGGTGTGGTCAAAGGTCAGGTTAAGAATTCCGGCCGTGGCGATGGTGAATTTGAAGTAATCCGAGTCTGTGCTCGAATCAAGGATACCTTCCATCTGCTGCATTTGAATAAGGTTCGCGCCTGCAACTGAACCGTTGTCTTCGGTTTCAGTTTTAATAAACACATCCTCTGCGCTCGCTAACGCAAAGGCGCTCATTGATATGATAAGCGCAAGAAATAATGCTAAGAATCTTTTTGAGTTCTTCATTTTTATTAACCTCCTGAGTTATTACATTAAGCGATGACAACGAAATATTAGCACACTTTACTGTCAATGTCAAACCCTTTATTTGTAAAAAAATGATGAATAGAGAATTAAGGTGATGCCAAAAAGAAAAAATCCCCGCGGAAAACCGCGGGGATTTGAGGCATTAAGCCGCTGAATTAATACATTCCGCCGCCCTGAGCAGCCGCCATTGCCGCCGCGTTTGCAGCCGCGTCTGCCGCCGGGTCGCGCTTGTCGGTGACAAGGCTCTCGGTTGTGAGAACCATCGCCGCGACTGATGCCGCGTTTTGAAGCGCCGAGCGCGTAACCTTTGTGGGGTCAAGAATTCCTGCGGTAGCCATATCGCAGTATTCATCATTGGCGAAGTTGTAGCCGTAGCCCTCTTTGCCGCTGGATAGGATTGCATTAATAATTACCGAGCCCTCAAGACCTGAGTTCGTGGCGATTTGACGGATCGGCTCCTCAAGCGCCTTGAGAACAATTTTAATACCCGTGATTTCGTCGGGATCGGTTGATTTATCTGCAAGAGCTTTAACTGCGCCCATCGCGTTAAGAAGCGCAACTCCGCCGCCCGCAACGCAGCCTTCCTCAACAGCAGCTCTGGTTGAGGAGAGAGCGTCCTCGATGCGAAGCTTCTTTTCCTTCATTTCGGTTTCGGTTGCTGCGCCTACCTTGATAACCGCTACGCCGCCGGAGAGCTTTGCAAGGCGCTCCTGAAGCTTTTCTCTGTCAAAATCAGAGGTGGTGTTTTCAATCTGGGCTTTAATCTGAGCAACTCTTGAAGTGATTGCCGATTTTTCGCCCGCGCCGTCAACGATAATGGTGTTTTCTTTTGAAATCTTAATTTGGCGAGCTCTGCCGAGCTGGTTGATTTGGGTATCTTTAAGGTCAAGACCAAGCTCTGAGGTGATAACCTCGCCGCCCGTGAGAATAGCGATGTCCTGAAGCATTTCCTTGCGTCTGTCGCCGAAGCCGGGAGCCTTGACGCATACGCAGGTGAAAACGCCGCGCAGCTTATTGACAAGGATGGTCGAAAGAGCCTCGCCCTCAACATCCTCGGCAACAATAACAAGCTTGCCGCCTGCATGGATAATCTGCTCAAGCAGAGGAAGGATTTCCTGAATATTCGAAATCTTTTTATCGGTGATAAGAACAAGAGCGTCGTCAATAACGGCTTCCATCTTATCTGTATCGGTTACCATGTATGGTGAGATATAGCCTCTGTCAAACTGCATACCCTCGACAACCTCTAACTCCGTTACGGCTATCTTGGATTCCTCAACGGTGATAACGCCGTCAGCGGTGACCTTATCCATAGCGTCGGCAATGAATCTGCCGACCTCTTCATCACCTGAAGAAACAGTAGCGATTCTTGCAATATCTTCGGAGCTTGAAACGGGCTTGGAGTTTGCCTTAACAGCGTCAACGGCTGTCTGAACAGCGTTAGCGATGCCTTTTTTGACTACCATGGGGTTCGCGCCCGCGGCAACATTCTTCATTCCCTCGCGAACAAGAGCCTGCGCGAGAAGCGTGGCGGTTGTTGTGCCGTCGCCCGCGACATCGTTGGTTTTGGTGGCGACTTCCTTAACAAGCTGCGCGCCCATATTCTCAAAAGCGTCCTCAAGCTCAATCTCTTTGGCTATTGTAACGCCGTCATTTGTAATGAGGGGAGAACCGTATTTTTTATCGAGAACAACATTTCTGCCCTTGGGGCCAAGAGTGATTTTGACTGTGTTTGAAAGCTTATCAATGCCCGTTTGCAGCGCCTTGCGGGCTTCTTCGCCGTAAATAATCTGTTTAGCCATTGTTATTTCCTCCTATTTAATTCAGTCTTCAACTACTGCAAGAATGTCGCCCTGGCGCACGATAGTGAATTCATCGTTGCCGAGCTTAACCTCAGTGCCGGAATACTTGCTTGCTATTACTCTGTCGCCGACATTAAGATACATCTGGACTTCCTTGCCGTCAACGATTCCGCCCGGGCCAACAGCGACGACCTCGGCAATCTGCGGCTTTTCCTGCGCTGAGGGGGCAAGAATAATGCCGCTGTCAGTAGTTTCCTGAACCTCAATGAGTTTAATTACAACTCGGTCAGAAAGGGGTTTAATGGTCATAATACAATACCTCCTGTATTAAAAAATGTTATTTTTGGCACTCTCAACCTTTGAGTGCCAATAGCTATTTTAACCACATTATTTAGAAAATGCAAGCCTTTTTTCCAAAGTTTACAATATTGTAATAATTGGGTTTTTTCATCAAAATCAAATCTTACAGCTTTATTAAATTTTTCGTTTTTTCAATTTGATGTTGACATAGTTTGCCAGCGGTATTAAAATGGCGTATATGAAAGTTATTGAAACATTAAAAAATAATAACACTGAGTCGGCTGCCTTGGCGGCCTTGCGCCGCTTTTTCATTTCAAAGCCGTTTATGCTGCTGTGCCTTTTGTTTGGCGTGGTGACCACCGTGGCGGGTATTGAGTTTTACTCAATCATCGCGCTCGCTTTAACAATAGGATTTATCGCCTTCGTTTGCGACGAGCTTGTTGCGACTCTGATGCCCTTCATGACCTTGTGTTTGGTTGCAATCAAGTGCTTTGATACGTTTAACATTTACATTCGCATTGTATGGGTTGGCGTAATCGCGGTGGCGGGAATTGGCGCTCATTTTTTGCTCTATCCCAAGAAGCTTAAAAAAGGCTCGCTCATTTCAAGCAGCGTAGCAGTGACTGCGGCGATTATGCTCGGCGGCTTAGGTAAAATATCGGCTGCCGAATATTTCTCGCTTACATCATTTTATTATGTTGTCGGTCTTGGCGGCGCGATGATATTAGTGTATGTAATATTTACCTCCTGTTATTCATCGGATAAAATTGATGTCAAAGAAACCGTGGCGTATGTGATGTATCTTACCTGCATTCTTTCATGCGTTATGGTGCTCGCGTATTATATTGTTAATCTTAAAACGGTGTTAAATACCGCCTCTGTTATTGAGCCGCAGTGGCGAAACAATGTTTCGACATTCATTATGCTCACTATGCCGTTTGCTTTTTATCTTTCAATTAAAAGACCTGTGTGCATTGTGACCGCGCTTATGACATTGCCGTGCCTTATGCTCACATCATCGCGCAGCGGCTTGCTTTTCGGCGGAATTGAGTTTATGCTGTGCTGCGTATATCTGCTTTATGTTGATAAAAAAGCGCGCCGTCGCAATATTTTTATTCTTTCGCTTTTGTTGCTGCTTATGATAGTGTTTGCGCAGGATATTTCCGATTTTATCGCCAAAACGCTTATTCGCTTTGAGGGTATAGGTCATGAGCCGCGAACGGGACTTGTGGAGCGCGCGGTTGAGGACTTTAAGAGCAATCCGATTTTCGGCAGGGGAATAGGCTACATGGGCAACAGGGATATTCACCCGTCAAAAACCTTCTCTGCGTGTTGGTATCATTCGTCGCCGTTCCAGATAATCGGCTCCTTTGGTCTTGTAGGCGTGGCGGCTTTCGGTTGGCAGTTTGTCGCGAGGTGCAAGGCATTAGCCGACAGAATAAATGTATATAATGTCGCGATTACTATCGCCTATGTAGGAATTCTGATGATGTCACTTGTGAATCCGGGTGAATTTGCCCCCTTGCCGTATGAGCTTTTAGTAATGATGCTTTTCGCGCTCGCGGAGCAGACAGAGCCGAAAAAGACTCTAAATAAACGCCAAAAAATTTAAGCGGAATTATAAAGAATCACCCTGCGCTTAACCGCGCAGGGTGATTATGAATTCATTAAGTAAAGTTAAAACTTCGCGTATGTTTTTTTGTCAAGCGATTTGTAATATGAATTCCATACGCTGTCGAGTGTTCGGGTAATCTTGCCTATAAGCTCGGTGCTGTAATTGCCGACATTGTTGTTTTGAGTGAATATAACGACAAGATAACAGCCGCCGTTTCTGGTTTTGACCACCGCGCAATCGCCCGCGGAGCCGCGAAGGCCTTCTTTATAATACCAGCCACCCTTGTGAGCAACTCTCCTTAAAACAAGACCGTCCCTGATTGGGGAATACTTCGCGTTCTTAAACTGAGTCCACGCGTAGCCGGCGTTTTTGGCGTTTGAATGACAGTATTTATAGATTGCGAGCCATTCTGTTGCCCTATCCTCAGGCTTGCAGGTGCCCATAAAGCTGTAGGAGCTCATCCTTGTCTTGCTGCCGAGGCTCGCGAGGAAGTTATTAAAAACTTCTCTGGTTACATATCGGTGAAGCACCTCAAAGCAAGCGCTGTTGGATACGCTAATCATTCTTTGAAGTAAAAAGTCAACCGTGTATTCGCCGCTTGTAAGCCCGCCGTAATGAAGTTTTTTGGTATCAACCTTAATCTTGGTGGTCTTAGAAATCTTGCCCTGGTCCATAAGCTTGCAGATATATAAAAGCATTGCCGCTTTGATGGTGCAGTTGCTCTGGAAGGTCCGGCTCGTATCAAAGGAGGCAACCTCCTTTAAACTGCTGCCGCTAATATCGTATAAGCCCCAGGCTACGGTAAAATCGTATTCATCATATATCTCCTGCAGCTCCGATTTCAAACTTGCGGGGATTTGATAGCTGCCCGCGGCAAATGCTTGAATTGATGATGCAACACAAGCAAAAATGAGAACAACTGAAACCAATACGCTCAAAATTCTTTTCGTTTTAATCACATCTACGCCCTCTTCTTAATCTATAAAATAATATCAAAGTTAATTAAAATTCTACCATATAGTTTTTGGTAATTCAACCAAAATCTGAATTTTTTATTCCGGCTGTTTGTAAAGCGGCTTATCCTCCGACGGGGTGTTGAAGTTGACGAAGCCGTTACGCTTTGCAAAGTACCAGTCCATATCAAAAATTTTCGCGCTTTCCTCAATCGGTATATAAAGCTGACCATTTTCGCTGTAAACCGCGCCGCTCATGGTAATTGTGCCCCTGTCGGTTAAGGCAAGGGGGCTGCCAAGGGTGAATACCGCGCTGTGTCCATAAACCTCAACGCTCACGCTGCCTATTTCCTTAACCACCTTGCCGCCTATCGCCTGCACCACAACCGCAAATGGAGAATACCATATGCCGTCACGGATTCGGGGACCGTGACCGCGGGCAATAAGCTCAAGCATTCTGCCCTTAAAGGTAATCTTGGGGATGTCATAAATCGGGGCAAGCGCGTAGGGGGTAATCAAATCCTTATCTTTATCGATTGTGAACTCATCGACAATTCTGCCGTCATCCATATACGCCGTAGCGGTCAGGCGGCTGCCGTCAATGGTGACAATTGCGTATAGACCAACCCGTTCCTCCTGAGGATAAAAGCAGCAGTGCCATATCTTTTGGGCGTTGGAATGGTAGATGTTGCCGCCGCCGTTACCCGCAATGTAATGCACGGTACCCTCAGAGGGCTTATCAAAAAGCTCATCTCCCTTAATCGGGTAGGTTCGCGCAAAGGAATGCTCGTGACCTTCAAAGAGAATATCGAGCCTGCCGTCCTCAATAGGCTTTCTCAGCCAGGGATAGCCGTCGTCATTTTGTCCCTCTGGCATAACGGGATAAATCGGGAAGTGATATGTGCCCAGCTTCCAGGTTTTATCGCTCGCCTGCAAATCATCATAAGCCCAGTCCTCCACAATTTCGGGGGCGTTGATGCCCATAATCAAAAAGTGAGCGTTGCCGTAATCAAACGAGTAATTCTCTGTCTTATAGCCCTCGGGGCCGTTAAGCGGATAGGAATATTCAAACTGCGAGTCAAAAAAGTCCGAGTGTTCAAGATAAAATTTGCCTATCGGCTCGGGGAAATATGTTATGAATCCGCGGTTATCATGGTTACCCGTCGTCATCATGTACGGAACGCTTTCAATAATCCCCTTTAAACCGCTGAACATACCGTTCCACTGCAAATCGTTTTGACCGTTGTCGCAGTTATCACCTGCGGTAAGGATGAAACGGCATTCGGGGTGCTTTGCAAGAGCGTTTTTGAGCAAATTGCCTACATATGAGTAATCTGGCAATTGCGCGGGGCTGCCCTTTTGGTGGTCGGTGATAAGCAAAAAACTGAATTTCGTCAGATTCTCAGGCTCTGTCTCAAAGCTGAATTCACCGCTGCGATGCTCGTCATTGCCGACTGTGTAATAGTATTTTGCGCCGGGCTCAAGATTAGTCGCCTGTGCCCAGTGATAGACGCTTATGTCGATATCGCTCTCAATGCGCTTACTTATCGCATCCACACGCGTTTGAGCAGCTTCGTCGTCCTTATGAAACAGCATATAGCCGCTTTCGATGTCCTCGCTCGTGCGCCATGAAACGGCAATGTTGGTGTGGGCATCACCGCAAAATGACAGCATAATGTGGTCGGGCGAGGGCGCGGAGCCGCGCTCTGGCTTATAGAAATTATCGTCTTTATCGTACATGTTTCTTCTCCAATCGGCTGATATATGGCTATTCTAAACTTTATGGATTAATTTGTCAATAATCCTTGTACGCTCAATAAAAAGATGATATAATTCAACTTATCTGTGAGGTGCTTTTATGGAAGAATATATCAACACATATATTCGTGACCGCATTATGGGCGACGGCGGCGAGATTGAATTCGTCAGCTTTGAGAACGGTGTCGTTACGGTGATTATGCGCGGCGAGTGCTCAAAATGCCTTATTCTTGAGCGTTGCCTCGAATGGATTGAGCAGCGGATTCAGGCGGATTTGGGCGAAACAGTCAAGGTTAAGGGCATACGCAAAAGGCCGTATTTTCAAGATGTTTGAGCTGGGAGTGATATGATTGGCACACATCCGGGTAACCCGAAGAAGCATGCGCCCCGAGGAGTGGACTGACCTGCGCTTCGGATGGCTTAAAAGATACATTTATACCGAAAAATATGTGATAGATTCCTTTTATATCCGCGAGGCTCGGCAGGTGTCAGAAATGAATTTCGAATTCTATGATGATGCTCCCCGAAAGCTTAACGCGGGTGATATGTATTTCACGCCGGACGGTACAGCGTTCATCACGGCGGATTTTTTTGTGCCCGACGCGTTAATCGGCAGGGAATACAGCCTTCAGCTAAAAACAGCCGCGGAGATGATAGTTAAGGTAAACGGTGATTACGCGGGCGGCATTGACCCGAACCGCGAACGCCTTTCGCTTGATAAATATAAGAATGAGAATCACCTTAATATTGAGATAACCGCCTATAATCGCTCTAAGCCCGATGATGAGCGAAACCCCCAAAGCCTTTCTGTCAGGGGCTGCCGCCAGATTTTTGAGGGCGCTTTCCTTGCCGTTATTGATGAAACGGTTCAATCGCTCGTTTACGATATTGAGCTGCTGCTTGATGTCGCGGGCAGCGAGCTTTTTAACGAGGATTTTCGCGCGCTGATTAACCGCGAGCTTAACGAAGCGCTCAATCTGATTGACTTTGACGATGTTCAGAGCCTCGCGGTTGCCGCAGCGGCGAGGTATATAAAGAAGAATATCTTTGAAAACAGCACTTACAGGGGTAGCGGTGAGGTCGCGCTCGTTTCACATTCACACCTTGATATTGCTTATTATTGGCGGCGCGTTCACGCTGTTCAGAAAAATCTGCGCACGGTGCTGATTCAGCTTCGTCTTATGGATAAGTACCCCGATTTCAAGTACGCACACACTCAGGCTTATACATATGAAACGGTTGAGAAATACTACCCCGAGGTGTTTGAGGAGCTTAAAAAGCGAATTGCTGAGGGGCGCTTTGAGCCTGTCGGCGCGATGTATGTTGAGCCCGACTGCAATATTCCCTCGTGTGAGAGCCTTATTCGCCAATGCCTTTACGGGCAAAGTGTGTTCCGTGAGAAATTCGGCATCACCGTTGACAACTGCTGGCTGCCCGATGTATTCGGCAACAGCTGGATTTTGCCGCAAATCTTGCGTAAAAGCGGCGTTAAATATTTCGTTTCGAATAAAATGTCAACCTGGAACGATACTAACCGCTTTACTCACAATAACTTTATCTGGCGCGGTATAGACGGCAGCGAGGTTTACGCCTGTGTGCCGCCGACTCACTTCATTTCCTGGAATATGCCCTCACAGGTTCAGGAGAACTGGGAGTCGTTTCAGGATAAGGACACAGGCACTCAAACATTGCAAATGTTCGGCTACGGTGACGGCGGAAGCGGCGCCACCGAGGAAATGATTGAGCTTATGCATCGCTTTGACAAGCTTTCCGTTATGCCGAAAACCGAGCATGTCACCGCCGATGAGTTCCTGCACAAGAATTTTGACGGCAACAATTCGCTTTCGGTTTGGGACGGCGAGCTTTATCTTGAAATGCACCGCGGCACTTTTACAACCAAATCAAACCTCAAGCAGTACAACAGACGGCTCGAATTCAAGCTGCGCGAGGCTGAAATAATCAGCGTTCTGCGTATGCAAAACGGCGCTGAATATCCCGCTGAGAAGCTGCGCGATATTTATAAAAAGCTTATGATAAACCAGTTCCACGATATTTTGCCGGGCAGCCATATTACTCCCGTTTACCGGGACGCCGTTGCCGATTACGAATACATGGACAAAGCGCTTGATGAAATAATCGGCGGGGGCGGCGAGGAGTATTTTAATTCTCTGAATTTTGACAGAAATTCGCTCACTTTTATCCCCGATGATTCGGGCGATACTCTGCGGCATGGTCAACGCGGATTTTGGGCGAAACCTGCCCTTAAAGCGCTTTGCAGCGGCAAAATCACTGCCGAAAGCGCCGACAATACATGGATTACCGTGGGCGAAAAGGTTGAAACCCCGTTTTACTCCGTTAAATTCGCGCCGGACGGCTCGATTATATCGCTTTGGGATAAAGAGCTTTGTCGCGAATGGGTGCATGGTGATTTCAACAAATTAAAGCTGTATTCGGATAAGCCGGGCAACTATGACGCGTGGGATATTTTGCCGAATTACAAGGATGTTGAAAAGCGCGTTACGGTCGCTTCCGCTCTTGAGTTTATGGGAGCAAACGGCGAATGCGCCGAGTTTGCATGCACGCTTACCACAGCAAAAAGCGAGTGGAAGATGATTATTCGCCTGTTCCGCCGCTCAAGGGGAATCGAGGTTGAAAGCATAGTCGATTGGAATGAAAAGCATACTCTTGCCAAAGCCGAATTCGGCTGTAATTTGCTCACCAGGGAGATCGCCTGTGATACCTCTGCGGGGATAATCAGGCGCGAAACGCACCGCAACACATCCTGGCAGCAGGCAAAATTCGAAATGTGCTGCCATAAGTGGTGCGATTTATCCGAGCAGGGCGCGGGAGTCGCGGTCATAAATGAAGGCAAATACGGCGTTTCTGCGCTCGGGAGCACAATGGCGCTCTCGCTTCTGCGCGCGACCGTGCGCCCCGACCCGACAAGTGATATCGGCAGACACGATTTTTGCTATATGATACTTCCGCATGAGGGTGACGAGGTAAGCGCTCAGGTTAACCGCAGCGCCTTTGAATATAATGTTCCGCTTACCCGAAACAGCCTCTCGTGCGGTATAAATTTCGGCGGGCTGTTTTTGCAGGCAATTAAGCTTTCCGAAAACGGCAAAATGGTGGTTTATCGCCTATGCGAGCAAAACGGCGCGAGGGGAACTCTGCGTCTGCCGCAAAGGGCAAAGATTCTGAATTTACTTGAGGATATTGAGGGCGAAAGCGATATAATCGAATACGCGCCCTTTGAGTTTATTACGTTAGGATTTGATTTGAGATGACGGTAAAAGAGAAATACGACCTTTGGCTTACACTTGATGAGGGAATTCGCGCCGAGCTTGCCTCGGTTAAAGATGAAAAAGAAATTGAGGACAGGTTTTACCGTGACCTCGAATTCGGTACAGGCGGCCTGCGCGGCGTCATGGGCGCGGGCACTAACCGTATGAATATTTACACCGTGCGCCGGGCAACCAAGGGACTTGCGGATTACCTGGATGAAATACGCGGTGAAAGCGCCGTTATTGCCTATGACACCCGCTGCAACTCCGAGCTGTTTGCCTCGGAGGCGGCGCGCGTGCTTTGCGCGGCAGGCATCAGGGTTTATCTTTTCAGCACTCCCGTGCCTACGCCTGTACTGTCGTTTGCCGTGCGCTATTTCGGGTGCGAAGCGGGCATTGTTATAACCGCCAGCCACAATCCGAAGGAATATAACGGCTATAAGGTCTATGACAGCAAGGGCTGCCAGATTCTGCCCGCCTGCGCCAAAAAGGTCATCGACTATGTTAACGCGGTTGAGGACTTAACCCGTGTGCCCGTGGCTGACATTCAGGCGGTAAAAGAGAATTGTTTGCTTGAATATGTTGGCGACGAGGTGCTTGATACTTTTTTAAGCGTTGCGGTTAAGCCGTCTGTCTATCGTGAAAAAACAGATTTGAAGGTTGTTTATACGCCTCTGCATGGCACGGGCAAGGTCCCCGTGCAAAGGATTCTTTCGGATATGAATGTTTCGCTTGTCAAGGAGCAGGAGGTGTGGGACGGCGAGTTTTCAACCGTTCGCTCGCCGAACCCCGAAGAAAGGGACGCTTTAACCCTTGCAATTAAGCAGGCTCAGCGCGAGAACGCCGATATTGTTATCGGCACCGACCCCGACTGTGACCGCGTCGGTTCGGCAGTGCTGCACGGCGGCGAGTATGTTTTGCTCACAGGCAATCAGGTAGGCGCTCTGCTGACCGATTTCATTATTTCAAATAAAAAGCCGCTGCCGCCAAACGCTACGGTTGTCAAGACCATTGTGACAAGCGAGCTCGGCGCCGATATTGCGCGAAAGGCGGGGCTCAAGACGGTTGACACTCTCACGGGCTTCAAGTATATCGGCGAGCAGATATGCAATTATGAATTCGGGAGCGACAACGAATTCCTTTTCGGATATGAGGAGAGCTTCGGTTACCTTGCGGGCACTCATTCGCGCGATAAGGACGCTGTTGTTACTTCGAGGCTCATTTGCGAAATGGCAGCATATTATAAAGGTAAAGGTAAAACTCTTATAGACGCGCTTAACTCGCTTTACGCCGAATATGGTTATTATTACGATTATCAGCAAAACTTTGTGTTAACCGGCAAATCGGGCGCTGAAAAAATCAAGCTCGCGATGGATACGCTCAGAAACGGCAAGGATATTTTTGAGAATGTAAAAGAGAAAAAAGATTATTTGCTCGGAATTGAAGGGCTGCCGAGCGAGAATGTGCTCAAATATGTTTTTAACGACGGCGCTTGGGTTGCCGTTCGTCCGTCAGGGACTGAGCCAAAGCTCAAGGTCTATTATTCAGTTAAGGGGAAAGACAGGGAATCAGCGGTATCAAAAACCGAGGAGCTTTGCGCAAGGATGAATAATTATATCACAAATCTGTAATTTGCTTGACAATTTGAATTTTTTGGAGTAATCTTATCGGGTAGTTTAAAACGGAGGTTAAAAACATGAAAAAAGTTTTATCAATAATTCTTGCGGCGGTTATCGCAATGTCGGCTTTCTCATTTGCTTTTGCGGCAGACGAGGCAATCACATCCTTCTCAGTGGGCACCTCCTCCGCCCAGGCACAGGGCGAGCTGGGCACCGTAAAATGGTGGTTCGAAAAAGAAACCGAGGCATATTATTTGTTTATGCCGTCTAACGCCGACATTTCGAGCGTAACGGTCTGGTTTGAGGCAGCGGGAGATGTTTATGTCGGCGCGACTAAGCTCATTTCAGGCGCTGCAACGACCGCTTTCGCAAACGGCGGCGAGTTCACTCTCACCTGCGGTGAAAGCAGCTATAAGCTGATAATTATGACGGGTAGCGAGGTTCCCGCGCTGTTTATCAACACCGCCTCGGGCAGCCTTGACGCGATTCATGCTGATAAAGAGTATGAGGAAGCGGGCGATATGCTCCTTATTAAAAAGGATAATACCATCGTTTACGATGACTTGCTTGAATCAATTAAAGGCAGGGGTAACTCAACATGGGAAAGAGAGAAGAAGCCTTATAATATTAAGCTCGCGAGCAAGACAAACATCTTAGAAATGGGTAAAAGCAAGAAGTGGAGTCTTATCGCCAATGACGATGACGATACTCTGGCAAGGAACTACACTGTTTTCAGCATTGCGCGCGATGCCGATATGACGTTTACTCCCGATGCAAAGCCGATTGACCTTTACATCAATAGCGAATATCGCGGCTCGTTCCTCATCACCACGAGAGTTCAGATTGATGATAACCGTGTAGAGATTACCGACCTTGAGGGTCAAACCGAGGATTTAAATGAAAATGAGCTTAACACATATCCTCGCGGCGGCACCTACGGCACCTTCAGCGGTCAGCTTGAGGGAACAAGCAAGTGGTTCGAGATTCCGAATAACCCCGAGAATATCACCGGCGGATATCTGCTCGAAATGGAAATAGCCAACAGATACCCCGCGGAGGCAAGCGGCTTTGTGACCACAACCAGCCAGCCTGTTGTTATTAAAGGTCCGGAGTTCGCGTCAAAAGAGCAGGTGGCATATATCAGCGAATACTATCAGGATTTTGAGGATGCCGTTTTCTCTGACACAGGAATAAATAACAAGGGCAAGCACTACACCGAATACTGCGACTTAACTTCTCTGGCGCAGGTATATATTGTCAACGAGTGGGCGCTCTATATGGATGCGAGCACAACAAGCTCATATTTCTATAAAGATGCTGACGGGAAAATGTATGCGGGTCCCGTGTGGGATTACGACATAGCGATAGGTAACAGCGACGTCGATCGCTTCGGCGTTGACCTTAAAGACCCCACATCCTGGTGGGTTTGCAACGGCAGACAGTACAGAAACACTATTTTCGGCACAGCCGATGTGCTTGAGCAGCCCACGCTTTTTAATAAGCTCTGCAAGCACGAGGACTTTATGGCTGAGGTCAGACGCCTTTGGGACGGCACATTCAAGGATATCTTCACTCGCTATGCAAGCACCGATATCAGGACTTACACGAGCAGCATTGCCTACACCACCAAGATGAACGCCGTTCGCTGGAACAGATACTCAACCACCGATATGGCTCTAATTGAAGCGGGCATTACGGGTGAAATTAATTTCATGGTTGATTTTGCTACCCGCCGCACAGCCTTCCTTGACGCGAATCTCGGCCCCGTTATTGCTAACCCGAAGAGCACGGTAAATATTTTTAAGCTCATACTTGTAGGCTTCAACAATACATTTGAAAAAATGATTGTTACCTTTAACCTTGAAAACAAGTTGTTTTAGCGAAGAAAATTTTTTGGTGATATTTTTAAAAAGTGTTGACAAAACCGCAAATTAATGATACTCTTACATCACATTCAAAAGGCTGTGACGAAGAAGGCCGAGATTATTGAGCCCACAGAGAGGCGGCGTATGGTGCGAGCCGCCGGCAAGGTATCTCAAGTGCTATCCCTTCCGAGCCGGGGCTTCAAAAGCGCATCGCGCAAGTAGATGGCCTCCGTTAATGCCGCGTTAAGGCATAGGGCTTTATGATGAGCCTGCAGAGTGGCGTTTTATGACGCAATTTGAGTGGTACCACGGGTTATTTCAGCCCGCCTCAATTATTGAGGCGGGCTGTTTTTTTATTTATTTATTTAGGCACTGTAAAGTTAAAATGAAAGAATAGCTCTGAAAATCGTACAAATGCTTCA
>CAYUXK010000013.1:0-28197 GCA_964448835.1 uncultured Clostridium sp.
TTCTCCCAATACCTTAAATTATCGTTCATAATAACCTCCACCATAAACATATTTATTATATTATAACATATATTACCAAATTTGTATAGTAAGCCAATAAATTTAAAGGGCGGAATGGTAATAATTATTTTAGTGTACTTTTTCTCATACAATTAGTGTGTCTGCGACTTTATTGCTGTTACAACGATTTGACTTTTGAATTTATGTGTATTACAATAGAGGCATACAAAATAAACGAAAAGGAATTTTTTTATGTCATATGATGAAAATAATGAGCTGCGGCTCGCTGTGCTTATTGACTCGGATAATGTTTCGCACTACTATGTCAAGCCCATGATGGCTGAGGTGGCGCGCTACGGCAGCCCCACAATTAAGCGCATATACGGCGACTGGACCAGGTCAAACGCCTCGGGCTGGAAAAATGTTTTGCTCGAAAACGCCATTACCCCGATACAGCAGTATCAATACACAACCGGTAAAAACAGCACTGATTCCACGCTGATAATTGACGCGATGGATTTGCTTTATGGCGGCAAGGTTGACGGCTTTTGCATTGTTTCAAGCGACAGCGATTTCACGCGGCTTGCTATCCGCCTTCGCGAGTCGGGGATGAAGGTTATCGGCTTCGGCGAGAAAAAAACACCCAATGCGTTCATTGTCGCGTGCGACAGGTTTGTATTTCTTGAAATTCTTAATAATGAGGCTCAAACCACAGATGATGAGGAAATTAAACCCTCTCATGAGAATGCGAAAAGCAGCGCTGTGCACAGGCTTCCCGCAGAAGTTATTGCCCTGATAACCGATTCGGTTAACGCCGTCGCCGATGATGACGGCTGGGCTTTCCTGGGCGATGTCGGTAACCTGATTCTACGCAATCAGCCATCGTTTGACTCGCGCAATTACGGCTACCCAAAGCTCACGCCGCTCATTTCGGCTACGGAAATGTTTGATATTGATAAAAGAGACACTCCAAGCAGAGGGATAAAGCATATTTTCATTCGCGACAAAAAATTCGGAGCGCAAAAGAAATAATAATGATTTAACCGCCGACGGATAAATCCGCCGGCGGCCTTTATTTGGGTGATATTATGCGATTTTCATCTGCAAACGAAGCTTGTCACTAATCATCGCAATGAATTCGCTGTTGGTGGGCTTGCCGCGGGCATTCTGAATGGTGTAGCCGAAATAGGAGCTTAAGACATCAACATCGCCCCTGTCCCACGCGACCTCAATCGCGTGGCGGATTGCCCGCTCGACTCGTGAGGATGTGGTTTTAAAAGTCTTGGCAACGGTAGGATAAAGCACTTTTGTAACGGAACTCATCATCTCGCCGTTATTAATTGAAAGAATAATTGCCTCCCTGAGATATTGGTATCCCCTGATATGAGCCGGGACACCTATCTTGTGCATAATCTGCGAAACAACTATCTCAAGGTCGTTTCCGACAGGAGGCGTTGCCCTCTGTATCATCCTGCCCTTGAAGCCGCCGAACTGCAAAATTCTCTCGGCAAGCATTTCCGGGCTGAAGGGCTTTAGAAAATAGTAGTCTGCTCCGCTTTGAAGTACCTCACTCTCGAAGCGCGAGTTATCCGAGCTTGAAATAACCATAACCGCGGGTCTTGGCAGAAGCTTCATTTCATCTAGCTTGTGTAAGACGCCAAGCGCGTCGAGCCTTGACATAAAGCCGTCTATCAGAAGAACATCGGGTATTTCACCCTGCTCGAGTTGTTTAATTACCTGAGCACCGTCCTTCGCCACGGGTGTTACTTCGCAACCGTTTGTGCGTAGGACTCTGATAAGCGCCGCAATTTGTTCTGTACCGTCCTCAGTAAGCATTATTTTCAACATTTTCCCCATGATTTTACCTCCTAATGATTTGGTTCACTGAGATACTACCATAATTTGGGAAATCTGTCAATTATTTTTTACCTTTATTTGGGAATTTCTTTTCGCACTTTTTTAGCTTACTTTTACCGAATCATTACTTTGAACACTAAAAAATCGCTTTTATGACGCTTTCTTCATCCTTGTTTGCTGAATACTGTCGAGCGTTTCCATCATCTTACCCGCGAAAATCGCGTAGCCCTGCGTGGGGTCATTAATAAACACGTGCGTAACCGCGCCCACAAACATTGAATTTTGAATAATCGGGGTGCCGCTCATTCCCTGCACTATGCCGCCGGTTTTTTCAAGCAGATCACTATCAGTTACCTTGATTACCATATTCCTGTTAGTAGAGTCAACCGAAGAATAAATTTTGGTTATCTCGATATCATAATACTGCGGTCCGTTTTCATCAACTGTGGCAATAATTTGCGCCGCGCCTGTTTTTATCTCGCTCTCAAGCGCAACGGGTAGCTGTACACCCATATCACGTTGCGGACTATTGACTATGCCGAACACACCGGAGGAGTTATTGACAACAAGGCTGCCTATCTGATTTTGCGTAAAAGTTCCGCAAAGCTCACCGGGGTTACCGGGCGTGCCGCGGTAGCATCCTACAATTTTTGCCTGAACCGCTTCGCCTTGTGACAGGGGCATTATTTCGCCCGTGTCAATATCGCATACAGCATGGCCGAGGCCTGCAAAAATGCCGTTTTCGGCGTCAATAAAGGTTGTTGTACCTATGCCTGCCGAGCTGTCGCGAACCCAAAGACCTGCCTTGTATTTGCCATCTGCCGCAAGCAGGGGCGTTAATGAGAGCGTGTGCTTTGAATCTCCTCGCACAATCTCCAATTTCAGAGGCTTACCGGCGGAGGATTCAACCATTTGCGCGAGCTTTTCCGCCGAGCTCAGGGCTTGTGAATTAACCTTGACAATAACATCACCCTTTTTTACACCCGCCTTTTCGCCCGGACTGCTGCTGCCGCTATTTGTTGTTACTCCTTCAATGCCGATAACTATCACACCCTGCGTGTAAAGCTTAATACCGAAAACATTTCCGCCAACGTTTACATACTTTCGCTTTGTAACGTTCACGGTCACCGTTTTAACGGGGAACGCTCCGAGGACAATTATCTTTGCCTCATGCTCTCCGCAGGCCGCGCCCTCGCCGAGTGTTGCCGCCGTCCTTACTTTCGCGTCTGTGTGCTTGATATTAAACGGCGCCTGCAGCTCAACGGTATCTGACGCTGTAATATTGAACTCGTTGGGTAAATCCGCCGTACCGTAAGCCACTGCCGAAAACACACCTACGCTTAAAGCAAGAAGTACCAAGCTCAGTGACTTGAAAAAATTTTTCATCATTCACCTCCGTGCCGCGCCGAAAAGCAAAAGCGCAGCATTAATAATGTGACCTGAACAGGCAACAATATTTGAGGAAAGTTATAAGAAAAACGGCGGAATTTACTCCGCCGTTTTAAAAAATATAATTTAAAATGTAACAATATTATATATCAGTTCTCTGCCGAAGCGCGTCTTATGTAGCGCTTAAAGAAGCCGATTCCGTCGTCAATTGTATTAATCGGCAGGCGCTCATTTGTCGCGTGGGTGCAAAGCAGAAGCGCGGTGTTGACGCTGAACGGAGCGAAACGGTAAATATTCTCGCAAACAGGCTCATAGAAGCAAGCGTCAGTTCCGCCCATGACAAGGTAAGGAGCAACAATATTGTCAGGATTTGCCTGCATGCACAGCTCCTCGATGATTTTGAACGAGCGGCTGTCAGTCGGTGAAAACTTGGAAGCTTCCTTCGATTTAAGCATTGTAACTTCTATATTTTTATTTTTAACAACTTTTTTGATATGCTTTTCAACATCCGCCGTGGTAACGCCGGGCATCTGGCGGAAATTAACGGTTATGCTCGCGCGCTGCGGCAAAACATTCGCCGCGGGTGAACCTGCCGACATGGTAACCGCCGTTGTGGTTCTCACGAGGCAGGCGGCGGGCGGAATCTTGGTCATGAGGGCTTTAATAAGCGGGCTTAATAAGCTGATATTGCAGGTTACAAGCCTCGCGGGGTAGGTGCAGTTCTTGCCGATTTGAGAAAACAGGCTGCTCACAAACGGCAGCATCTCGGCCTTGAACTGATTATTCTCTAAATCCTTGATGACATCGGCAAGCTCGCCCAGAGCCGTGTGCTTTGGCGGCTGTGAGGAATGGCCGCCCTTCGCGGTAACGGTAACCTCAAAATCCGCATAGCCTTTTTCGGCGATACCGACGCCCGCGAGGTATTTTTTATTAAGCACGCCCTTGATATCCACGGGCAGAATCGCGCCGCCCTCATCGAGCACGCTGTCAAGGTGAATTCCCCTGCTCTGAAGGGTTTCCATAATTTGTTTCGCTCCGGCATCCTTGGAGGCAACGACCTCTTCATCCTGGCCAAAGCAAAGGTAAACATCGCGCTCGGGCGTGAAGCCCTCCTCAAGCAGCGTTTCAACCGCTTCCATAACGCCTATGAGATGGTTTTTCATATCCATCGCGCCGCGTCCCCAGATAAATTCGCCGTCGTTAAAGCCGCTGAACGCGGGGTGAGTCCAGTTCTCCTCGGTTCCCGAAGCAATGGGCACAACATCCTGATGCGACAGCAGCGCCATCGGGTCAAGCGAGGGATTAGTGCCCTGCCAGCGGTAGATAAGGCTCGCTTCGCCGATAACCTCTTTGGAAAGGTTTTTGTGAATCAAAGGATATTCGGTTTCAAGGAACTTGTGGAAGCGCTCAAACTGCGACCAGTCAACAAGACTCTTGTCGGGGTAGCTGACTGTAGGTATTTGAATCGCTTGGGAAAGATGGCGGCAGGCTCTGTCTAAATCGACCTTTTCGGGTGTTTGCTTGCCGTAATCCTTTCTCTTATTAACATAAAAGATAGCCTTAATCGCGGTGCCCAGAATTGCCAGCAAAATAACCGCTAAAATAATTTTCCAAACCATTGTTACCTCTCCTTTTCATGAAACCGAATATAATTACCGATTGGTTAAACAAAGAATCTGCGCGAAATCCACGCCCTGAATCGTCTGCTTTTTGCCAGAACCGCAAAAAAGCCTATAAGTGCAAAGCAGCAGGCAATGATTACGGGCGAAAGAAATACCTTCAGCTTTTCATAATAAAACAAATTCGTCGCAATGTCAACAACCAGGCTCTCACATGCTGTTGCAATCAAAACCGCTATTACCACGCTCGGCCATTCGCGGTGCTTATTGCCCCACTTTATGAATATAGCCGCCACTATTGTAAGAGAAATCACAATGGGCATTGCTATCGCGGCAAACCAGCCCTCTGTTTGGGTTAAAACGCTCATCAGGTACAGATACGCACCCAGCGAAACGCTGTCAATAATCAGCAAAACATATTTAAGCGGCTTTCGCCACATAAACGGGAAGATAAACAACACCCAAAACAGCGCGCAGGAGGTAACAACATAAAGTGACCAGTATCCCTCAATGAATAACAAATCAGCGGCCGCTAAAATAACATTCGGAATAAATAAAACCATGGTAGAAAGAAAGACAATGTATTTTTTGCGCACAGATGTCGGTATAGTAACCGCTCGCGGATATGAGGGCGGCGCCTTTTCTTTGCCGCTATCCTCACGGGGATTTATCACCGGCGTATCGCAGAGCGGGCAGGCAGGCGTTCCCTTTTCGAGCTCAACGCCGCAGTTAACACAATAGGACAAGTTACTCGCCCTCCTCTGAGAAAATTTTGTTGCTTTCTATTTTAACGGGCACACCGTGCTTGACAAGCGAGGTAAAAAGCTCGCGCTGAATTGCCGTGCTTTCAAAAATATTCGCGACGCTCAACGCAAGGGTTTCGTTAAATGTGACGCTCGCGCAGCGCGAGCCGTTGACAACTCCGGGTCCTGTCATGATCATAAGCTTCTCAATGTATTGTGAAAGCTCATCGGGAGCTTTGATAATTCCGATATTGGAAATAAGACCGCTTATTGTTTTTTCGCCCGTCATTTTAAAAGCAAGCCCGATTGCAAGGTTCTTTACAATCAGCGGCAGCGAGCGCATAAGCGGGTTTCGCTCAAGGCCGATATTGCCCGCCATCATCGCGTTAAGCTCCTTGGGGTTGTTGATATAGCGCAGATAATGCGACACCTGGCTCAAAATCTCTTCAAAAGTATATTCGCCTCTGCGCGGGTCAATTCTTGTGCTGTAACAAAGCGAGAAATTACGCAGAGTTTTTGAATGGAAGGTGTTTCGCAGGTTCACGGGTATCTGCACGCTAACCGGCTTTGGCTTAATCTTATTTTGCTCCTTTTGAAGCTTATACATTGTTTCAAGCAGTACCGCCGCGAGAAACTCCGTTATCGTCACACCGTATCGCTTTGAAATCTCTTTGACCACGCTCACGGGCATATATCCCGTGGTTACGCTGATGTGATGCTTCGGCAGTCTTTTTGCCTTGAAATGATAAACAAAGCCCCGTGTCCGCTTTGATTTTACTTTTGATGTGGCAAAACGCAAAAAAGCATCCTCCATCTCCTCGGGCTCGGGCGGGGCGTCAATATCAAGAACGCTTTCGCCGTTCGGTATGGTTTTGCCTGTGCTTCTAAGATAAACCGCCGTAAGAGTCATGACGAAACGCGAAGCACCGAAGGCGTCGCTTAATGAGTGATGAAACTCAACGGCAATGCGTTTCTCGTAATAATACACCCTGAAAAGGTATCTTTTATTCTCATACCACAGCATTCTGTGGCAGGGGTTAGCGATATCGGGCAGCACGGGCGGCACTTCATTCGGGTTTTTCTCAAAATAGTTCCAGAAAAACCCGCGCCGCATACGCACATCAAAGCAAGGGAAACGCTTAAGTGTCGTCTTGACGGCAGACTCAAGCAGCTCGGGGTCAATTTTTTCAGTAAGTGTAACAGACACTCTGAAAATATTTGACCACGAGGAGCTGTTTTGGCCGGGGAAAACCTTGGCCGCGTTATCCAGCTTATACCAAGCCTTAAGTTTTATTGCCTTTTTTTGCATTGTTCCTTCCTCTCAAGAGCCTAATTAAAAGAAGCTTAGCTGTGTATTTTTGGGCAAAGTCTCGAACGCGCCGATTTCCTCAAGAGCTGTTATAACCGTCTTTGATACGCCTGAGCGAAGCTGCAGCTCCTCAACCGACATAAACTCGCCGTCACCGTCGTTTCTCGCGTTTTCGAGTGCTTGCGCCGCATTTGCGCCGCAGCCCCCCAGGGCGGAGAATGGCAGACGAATCTTGCCGTCTTCGATGATATATTTTGACGCGGTTGATTTATAAATATCAACGGGGAGCAGCTCAACGCCGCGCGCGAGCATTTCGCTGACCACCTGCAGAGAGGCAAATGTACTCTCCTCCTTCGGTGTGGCGAGCTTCGCGTTAATTCTTTCTTCAAGCCCCTTCATTTTTGCCTTGACGGCGGACTGCCCCGCGAGGATGGTTTTAACATCCAAATCCTCACCGCGTACCGTCATATAGGTCGCGTAGTATTCGCGCGGGCAATAAAGCTTATACCAGCCTAATCTGAGCGCGGCGATAACATAGGCCGCGGCATGAGCCTTGGGGAACATATACTGGATTTTCATGCAGGAGTCAATGTACCATTCGGGCACATTGTTGTCACGCATTATTTTCTTCAGTTCGCTCGTCAGCTTCTCCTCAGCCTTGCCCTTACGCACGATTTCCATTATCTTAAACGCGATTCCCGGCTCAACGCCCTTGTGAATAAGGTAAACCATAATGTTATCACGGGTACCGATAACCTCTGAAATGTTGCAGATTCCGGCTTTGATAAGCTCCTGGGCGTTACCTATCCACACATCGGTGCCGTGCGAAAGACCTGAAATCTGAAGCATATCCGAAAAATTCTTGGGCTTCGCCTCAAGTAGCATTTGCCGCACAAAGGGAGTGCCGAGCTCGGGGAGCGAAAGCGTTCCCGTCTCGCAGTCAATGTCTTCTCTTGTAACGCCCAGCCCCTCGGGAGAAAGCAGCAGCTCATAAAGCTTCGGGTCGCACACATCGACATCCATAACGGACTTGCCCGTCATATCCTCAAGATGACGGTAAAATGTGGGCACATCGTGCCCGAGATTATCGAGCTTCAATATTGTATCATGCAGAGCATGAAAGTCAAAGTGAGTTGTGCGCTGGCCCTTGTCGGCGTCATCGGCGGGGTACTGAATGGGCGTGAAATCCTCAGCGTCCATTCCGTTTGGCACAACGACCATGCCGCCCGGGTGCTGCCCGGTGGTAACCTTAACGCCGACACAGCCCTGAATGAGCCTGTCCGTTTCGGCGCGTGAGAGCACCTTGCCCTTTGATTCGAGCCATTTCTTAACAAAGCCAAACGCCTTTTTTTCGGCGATTGTGCTGATTGTCCCTGCCTTAAAAACATGAGATGAGCCAAAAAGCTCCTCGGTATATTTATGCGCGCGCGCCTGATATTCACCCGAAAAATTAAGGTCGATATCGGGCTGCTTGTCACCGTCAAAGCCAAGGAATGTTTCAAACGGTATATCGTGCCCGTCGCGGTACATGGGCTCGCCGCAATTTGGGCAGCTTTTGGGCGGCATATCAAAGCCTGAGCCGTATTCGCCCTTAAAGAAGAACTCATTGCTTTTGCATTTGGGGCAGATATAATGCGGAGCGAGCGGATTAACCTCGGAAATGCCTGCCGCGAAGGCTACAAAGGACGAGCCTACAGAACCTCTTGAGCCGACGAGGTAGCCATTATCCATTGAATTCTTGACAAGCTTCTGCGCGATGATATAAAGCACGGCGAAGTTGTTTTTGATGATTGATTCAAGCTCCTTATTGAGCCTTTCCTCGACATATTCGGGAAGCGGAGAGCCGTAATATTCCTCGGTGCGCTGATAACATATTTTACGAAGCTCCTCATCCGCGCCCTCGATTTTAGGCGGATATGTGCCCTTTGGAATGGGCAAAAGCTCCTTACACATATCGGCAATCTTGTTGGGATTGGTAATAACAACCTCTTTGGCGGTTTCCTCGCCAAGATAAGCGAACTCCTCAAGCATATCCTCGGTGGTTCTCAGGTACAGCGGCGCCTGCTTGTCAGCATCGGGAAAGCCCTGCCCTGCCATAAGGATTTCGCGAAAGACGCTGTCCTTCTCATCGAGAAAGTGAACATCGCCCGTAGCGCACACGGGTAAGCCTAATTTATCCGCAAGATGAATAAGACGGCGATTTATATCGCAAAGTCCGCTCTCATCCGCCACGATTTTTTCTCGAATCAAAAATTCGTTGTTGCCGTTTGGCTGAATTTCGATATAATCATACCGCCCCGCGATTTCAAGAAGCTTCTCCTCGGGCTTGCCGTCAATAACAGCCCTGTAAAGCTCACCAGCTTCACAGGCGCTGCCGATTATAAGCCCCTCGCGGTGTCGGTTCAGCTCGCTGAGCGGAACTCGCGGATGGCGCTTAAAATACTCAAGATTTGACTTTGTGATAAGCTTGTACAGATTTTTGAGACCGACCTGGTTCTTCGCAAGGATAATCATATGGTAAGAGGGAAGAGCTTTAGCGTTCGCGCCGCCTAAGTGAGTGTTAAGCTCGCTTATGTTATTAATACCCTTTTCCTTGGCCATTGCGACCAGCTTCTCAAAAATATCGGCAAGAGCTCGCGCGTCATCGTCAGCGCGGTGATGGTTAAACTTCGGAATCTTAAAATAATCCCCCAAGGTGTCAAGCTTATGATTCTTTAAATCGGGCAACAGACTGTGCGACAGGATCAGCGTGTCAATATGAGTGAGATTATATTCAATATTATTGCGCTTGCAGGCAGCTTTTATGAAATCAGTGTCAAAGGAGGCGTTATGGGCCACAACGGGAGCTCCCGAGCAAAACTCGAGGAAGCTGCGCACCGCTGACGCGTCATCGGGCGCGTTTGCTACCATTGAGTCGGTGATTCCCGTAAGGGTGGTAATATTACCGGGTATTTTAACGCCGGGGTTAACAAAGGTCGAGAAGCTGTCAACCGCCGCGCCGTTCTTTATTCTGACGGCTCCGATTTCGGTCAGACGGTCAAAACCCGGGCGAAGTCCCGTGGTTTCAACATCAAAAACGACAAATTCACCGTCTATCGACGAGTCCTTAGCGCCCGAAACAATGGGCACGGTATCGTCAACGAAATACGCCTCCATACCGTAGATAATTTTTATGCCCGTATTTTCTGCTGCCAGCGCCGCTTCGGGGAATGCCTGAGCAACGCCGTGGTCGGTTATCGCCACAGCCTTGTGCCCCCATTTGGCGGCTCTGGTGACCAGCGCTTTAGCGCAGCTCACGCCGTCCATAGCGGACATATTGGTATGCAAATGAAGCTCCACGCGTTTCTCCGGGGCTTTGTCCTTCTCGACAATAGTATCGACAATCATTATTGAGCGCGCGTTGATGCACAGGCTTTTCATATACTCGTCTTCACGCACAAGCCCGCGCACCATAACGGTTTTGCCATCCTGCAGCTTCTTGATAAGCTCAACGCAGAGAGGAGTTTTTTCAAATATCTTGACGATGAAGGAGTTTGTATAATCCGTAATATTAAAAGTGATGATTTTATGGGAACCGTCTTTAGTATCCTTAATGGAAAGTGAAAAAATAGTTCCCCACGCGGTAACATTGCCCTCATCCTGCGTTATTTCATCAAGAGGCTTCGGTCTTCCCTTAATATTATTGCCGAAAATCACCGAAGCGTTTTGAAGAGAAATCGGCAAATCCGGGAATTCGCGCTTATGCTCTTTCTTGGGCTTTTCGGGTTCTGTAATGGTATTCACCTTTACAGCCGACTTCTGCATTTCAATATATTCGGGGGATTCAATATCTGTTGTTGACGCGCTGCTGAAGGTAACGCTTACGGAGCAGCCGAAGCGCTCGGCAATGTACCTTTCAAGGAATTTGTCGACAGAGGCGTTAAGCATAATATCCGCACCGTCAAAAAGCTCGATATTAAGGCTATTCTCACAGTATACAAATTCCGCGTTATCCACAAAGCCGTTGGTCGCGGCGACATTATCCTTGAGCGCGACTTTGAGCTGGGGTGTGCATTGCTCGCCGAAGCAGCTTGGCGGAAACGACGCGTCAATATTGACCTTATCAATTCCGAGCGAATCCTTAACCGCTTTCTCTGCGCTTTTGATTATATCGCACGAAACATAGCGGTCAAAACGAACGGTTATACTAAGGCGCTTATCGTCATCACCCATCGAAATATTAAGAACCTCGCCGCCCTCAAGCTCTTGGCAAAGCTCTTCATTATCAATATATCCACCAATAAAAAACAAAAGCTCACATTCGCGCATCTATGTTCCCTCTCACAGCTTTTCGATTTCCTTCATCAGTTCATCCACAGCTGATTCTTCGCTGACCTTGCGTAAAACCTCGCCTTTTTTAAACAGCAGGGCGCACGCGTCGCCGCCCGCGATACCTATGTCTGCCTCGCGCGCTTCACCCGGGCCGTTAACGGCGCAGCCCATAACGGCAACCTTGATTGCCTTATCGCAGCCGCGAAGCCTTGCCTCAACCTCATTTGCGAGCGAGATAAGGTCAATTTGTGTCCTGCCGCAGGTGGGGCACGAAACAATCTGGGGTGAATTGTTGCGGATTCCGAGCGATTTAAGTATATCAATCCCTGCCTCAACCTCGCGCACGGGGTCATCGGTTATCGAAACACGGATTGTGTCTCCAATTCCTTTAAGCAGCAGCGAGCCGATGCCTATGCTTGATTTAATAAGCGCGCTACGCAATGTACCGGCCTCGGTTACGCCCAGATGAAGCGGATAATCGCACATTTCGGCCACAAGCTCGTAAGCCTCAACCATCACCGCCACATTTGAGGATTTGATTGATATTACAATATCACCAAACCCGCAGTTTTCGAGCAGCTTAGTATGGCGAAGAGCGCTTTCACAAAGCGCCCGGGCAGTCGGCGCGCCGTATTTCTCGAGTATATCCTTCTCGACCGAGCCTGAGTTGACGCCTACCCTGATGGGTATGCCCTTTAACGCGCAAGCGTCCGCAACCGCGGCTACCCTGTCGGTCGAGCCGATATTGCCGGGATTAATGCGGATTTTATCCACGCCCGCCCTCACACTTTCGAGCGCGAGGCGGTAATCAAAGTGGATATCCGCAACCACGGGAACCTTGAGATTCTCCTTGAGCGCGGAAATGAGCCTGACCGCCTCGATATCGGGCACGGCGGCTCTGATGATTTCGCACCCCGCCCTTTCAAGCTCGAGCGCCTGCTTAACGCTGCCCTCAATATCGTGAGCAGAGCGGTTTAGCATTGACTGAACGCTGATATCAGCGACGCCGCCTATCGCGACGCCGCCCACCGAAACTTGTCGGCTTATTCTTCGCCCTGCCATAATTCAGCTCCTCTTTTAACCGCGAACAAGTTTTATTATATCACTGAACGAAATAATAACCATCAAACCAATCAGCATCGCAAACCCGACCGCGTGCACCCATACCTCGAACTTCTGCGGAACAGGTTTTCTGAAAATCAGCTCAATTAACATGAAGAAAAGTCTGCCGCCGTCAAGCGCAGGTATCGGCAAAAGGTTGAATAAACCGATGTTAACGGCGATAAGCGCCATCATGACATACAGGCTCTCATAATCCGTCTCCTCGCTTGCGGTCTGAGCCGCCTGCGAAACATAGGCAACAGTTCCGATCGGCCCCGACACATCCTTGAGCCCGTATTGCCCCGTCACCAAATCAAAAAGGCTTACCCATACGATGCGTGAAATTGACACTGTTTCGAGTACCGAGCCCTTCGCCACGCTGAAAACATTCGGCCCAACGCCCTTAATAATAATATTTGAGAATTCATTTGAATTGAATTGAACGGCTTTATACTCCAGTGTCTTTCCATCGCGCTCGACAACGAAATCAACCTTGCCGTCATCATCTCTTGAAATCAGAAATCCGAGGTCAAATTCCGAAAAAACGCGCCTGCCGTTAATTTTCTTGATCTTATCTAAATCCTGAAGGCCGCTCGCCGCGGCGGTTGAGCCCTCGCGGAACGAATGAAACTGCGTTGTACCGATAAGGTCGCTCTGGCTGAGCATAATCGCGACGATGACAATGCCCATTATAAGGTTAACCGTTCCACCTGCGGCAACGATAATCATGCGCTGCCACACGGGCTTGTTGCAAAAGGCACGCTCATCCTTGCTGTCCTCATCCTCGCCCTCCATGGTGACAGAGCCGCCTATCGGGAACATGCGAACGGCATAGCTTGTTTCACCCCGCTTGCGTTTAAACAGCACGGGACCCATGCCCATGGCGAATTCATTAACCCTGACCTTAAAAAGCTTTGCAAACAGAAAATGCCCGCATTCGTGCAGGAAGATAAGCAAGCCGAAAAACAGCACTGCTATCAGAATAGGCCAAACCTTGCCCCACACGGCGGCAACGGCCATAAGCGGAATAATTCTCATATCATGTTCCTTTCGCCTACATAACGGCGCACACAGGTGTCAACATCAAAAATCTCCTCAAGGCTGTAGCCCTTGCGGTCTTCAAAATCATCAAGCGCCGCTTCAACCGAGTCGGCAATATCGAGAAAACCGATTTTGCCGGCGCGAAAAAGCTCATTTGCCTTCTCGTTGGCGGCGTTCGCGACCGCCGGCATCAGCCCGCCCATGTCGAGCGCTCTTCTGCATAAGTTTATGCAGGAAAAGGTATTATAATCCGGTTTTTCAAATGTGAGCGTATGGAATTCGGTCAAATCAAGCTCACGAACGTGGCTCTCAAAGCGGTCAGGATAGGTTAAGGCGTACTGAATCGGTATTCGCATATCCGGCACTCCGAGCTGGGCGATAACAGAGTTGTCGCAATATTCGACCAGCGAGTGAACGACGCTTTGGCGGTGAACCACAATATCAATATCGCTCGCCTTCATATCAAACAGCCACGCCGCCTCAATAAGCTCAAGCCCCTTATTCATCATTGTAGCGCTGTCAATGGTGATTTTTGCACCCATGCTCCAATTCGGATGCTTAAGCGCCATGGCGGCGGTTACGCCCTTAAGCCGGTCTCTCGTTTTGCCGAAGAACGGTCCGCCCGAAGCGGTAAGAATCAAACGCTTGACCTGCCCTCTGTCTTTACAGCCGACAAGCGACTGGAAAATCGCGGAGTGCTCACTGTCCACAGGCAAAATATCAACGCCGTTTGCCTTCGCGCGGCTCATTACAATTTCGCCGCCCGCGACAAGGCTTTCTTTATTCGCCAGGGCAAGTACGCTTTTCGCTCCGATGGCGGCAAGCGAGGGGCGAAGCCCCGCGATGCCCACGATGCCGTTAAGCGTGATATCCGCCCCGCAAGCGGCGCATTCGCACACGCCCTTCTCGCTCGAAAGCACCTTGGTGGAGGTGTCTGCTACCCGCAGTTTTAAATCTGCGGCTGCCGCTTCATCGGCAACCGCAGCAATGGGTGGCCTGAAGGCGCGTATTTGCTCCTCCAAGACCTTTATATTCTGGTTTGAGCTCAGCGCGGCTACTTCGAAACCGCAAAGCGCGGCAACCTCGAGCGCCTGAACACCGATTGAGCCCGTTGAGCCGAGAATAGAAACTTTTTTACTCATATAGAAATTCCTGCTATCCCGCAAAAGTAAGCGCAAGGGTAAGGATTATGTAAAACATTGGTAAAACAAAAAGCAAGCTGTCAACCCTGTCCATAACTCCGCCGTGACCGGGGAAGAAGGTTCCGAAATCCTTCTCGCCGTAGTTGCGTTTAATTACCGAGGCGGTAAGGTCGCCAAGGGTGCTCATTACTGACAGCACAAGCGCGCAGCAAATAACCATCCAAAGCTTTATCGTGTCTTTGTAGAAGAAAAAATGGTCGCATACAAAGTATGTTATCACGCAAACGAGGGTGTTGCCCAAGCAGCCCGCGACAAAGCCCTCAACGGATTTTTTGGGGCTTATTTTGGGCGAAAGCTTATGCTTGCCGAATTTACTGCCGATGAAATACGCCCATGTGTCGCTCATCCATGCGCTATAGAACGCGCACAAAACCATAAACACCGTTTGCGCCTGCTGAAAATATTGCGGATAAACAATATGTAAATCCTTAATATAAAGAATGATGCTTGCGCTCCAGGGAATAAGCAGCGAGCCGGTTAACGCGAGCCCGAAGTGCTCAAACTTTGTGACATCATACATTTTGAGCATGATGACAAACAGAAGCAGAATATAAGCGATAACTATGACGGTGGTGGGGAACGGTATGTAATCCGCTATATTAAAATCAATATAGAAAGGTACGCACGCCGCGCAAGCCATTGAGACGTAGGTAAGCACTTTATTTTTACATTTGGCTACGCCAAGAAGCTCATGGCAGGCAATAGAAGTGAAAAAAGCTATCGGCAGACTCATTACGCCCGGATACTCCATAAACACAAGCAGAGCTATGGCTAAGGCAGTATACATAAGGCCGGTAATAATTCGTGTTTTCATGTAACATCACACTCATTCATTTTTATATGCCGCCAAAGCGGCGGTTGCGTGAGCAAAAATCGATAATTGCTTTGTCAAAGTCATTTTCAGTAAAATCCGGCCACAGAATATCCGAAAACCAGAGCTCGGAATAAGCCGACTGCCAAACGAGGAAGTTTGAGATTCGGTACTCCCCGCTCGGTCTGATAATAAGATCAGGGTCCGGTAAGCCGGCGGTATAGAGGTTTCTTTCAATATCCGCTTCTTCCAACTCGTCCGCGCTGATTTCGCCGCTTTCAACACGCTTCGCGGCTCTGCGCACGGCGGAAACGATTTCTGCTCTTCCCCCGTAATTAACGGCAAGGTTAACAACCGTTTTGTCTTTATCCTGCGATATACTCTCGCTGCGCTCAATTAGCTTAACAATATCCCGGGGCAGCACTTCACGATCGCCGATAAACCGAAGGCGCAGACCTTTGGCGCTGTTTTCGGCGCTTCTTGTTTCCGCTTCACAAAGAAAATCGCGGAACAAATCCATAATCGCCTCGACCTCGCCTTGAGGGCGCTTCCAGTTCTCAGTTGAAAAGGCATAAAAGGTAATAACCTCAATGCCGATTTCATTCGCATAATCGCATATTTTGCGGAAGGTGTGGGCACCTGCCTTGTGACCCTCGCTGCGAGGCAGACCGCGTTTCTTTGCCCAACGCCCGTTGCCGTCCATAATAATGCCGATATGCTTTGGCAACTGCAAGCTTAAAAGCGTTTGGGAGTCCATACTAAATCTCCATTATATCCTTCTCTTTGTCAGCGGCGGTTTGATCAATCTCTTTAATATATTTATCGGTGAAATCTTGAAGCTTCTTTTCGGCGTCCTTGAGGTCATCCTCAGTTATTTCAGAGGCTTTCTCCATTTTCTTGAGTCTCTCAATGCTGTCGCGCCTGATTGACCTGATTGCAACGCGCGAATTCTCAGCCATTTTTTTGACATCCTTGCATAAGCTGATTCTGCGCTCCTCGGTAAGCTGAGGGAACACAAGACGGATAACCCTGCCGTCATTCTGGGGGTTAATGCCCAAATCAGAGGCCTGGATTGCTTTCTCAATAGCGAGCAAAGAGGAAACATCCCACGGCTGAATGCTGAGGATTCTTGCCTCTGCAACCGAAACGGCGGCTATCTGATTGATGGGCGTAGGGGTGCCGTAATAATCGACTTTGATTTTGTCGAGAACCGCAGTGCTTGCCCTGCCTGCCCTGAGCGCCGAATATTCCGCGTTAAGAACGCTGATTGTTTTAACCATCTTTTCCTGAGCTGCATTAAATACTGTTTCCATTTTTTAACCCTCCTTGACTATTGTACCTATGTTTTCACCGAGAACCGCCTTAACAATGTTGGCAGGTTCGGTAAGGTTGAATACCAGAATCGGAATTTTATTGTCACGGCAGAGCGATGCCGCCGTAGAATCCATTACCTTCAGGTCCTTCGCGAGAACTTCACTGTAGGTAACATAATCGAATTTAACCGCGTCCGAATATTTATTCGGGTCCTTATCATAAACGCCGTCAACATTGGTTGCCTTGAGGATAATATCGGCGTTTATTTCAGCTGCCCTGAGAGCGGCGCCTGTATCCGTTGAGAAAAACGGATTTCCTGTGCCGCAGCCGAAGATGACAACCCTGCCCTTTTCGAGATGGCGCACGGCTCTGTTGCGGATGTACGGCTCAGCGATTGAGCGCATTTCAATGGCGGTTTGCACCCTCGCGGGAACGCCGAGCTGCTCAAAAGCGTCGCCGATGGCGAGCGCGTTCATAACCGTTGCAAGCATTCCGATGTGGTCTGCCCTTGTTCTGTCCATATCGCCGCTTGAACGACCGCGCCAGAAGTTGCCGCCGCCGACCACAAGGCCGACCTCAACACCGAGATTAACAACCTCCCGCACGGATGAGCAAATATTAAGTGCCGTTGTGAAATCAATTCCCGTTCCTTTGCTGCCCGCCAACACCTCGCCGCTGAGCTTAAGCAAAATTCTTTTATATACAGGCTGCATGATGCGAATTCCCCCAAATCAATCTGAAGTCCGCAGACCCCTTCTTTATATTTTACTTTATTTATGCGTTACTGTAAAGACAATTTATGTAATTTTAGCGTACTTTTTTTATATTCTGAACGCGAGATCGTCCATAATTGAATAAAGATGCGATGTGTCGTTAGAATATGCAAGCTTTGGCTTTTCATCTTTATAGTACTTGATTTTAAATAACCCCGTGTTAAAGCTGCACCAGCGGAAAATATCATCATCGCCGTAATCAAACGCCCGGCGCATGAAATGACCCGTAAATCCGCCATGAGACACCACAAGGATTTTTTCGCCGCTATTGAATCGGCCCCTTAAGTAATCAATGCATCGCTTGGCGCGCTCGGAGCTTTTAGCGTAATCCTCCTCGCCAATGCTCAGCCCGCCGCCTGTCGGAGTCGGCAGAGAACTGCACGGCAGAGCAAGCGGAAACTCTTCTCTTAGTATCTCAATCGGGCAACCCTCAAAGTCGGGGGCGGTGCCGACCTCCATGAGGTCAGGCAGCAGCTCAACGCGAACTCCGCCTTGACGAATGGCAACCTCGTGAGCGGTATGAACCGCGCGCGTGAGCGGGCTTGCGAAAATCGCGTCAAGCCTTACGTGCGAGAGCCTCTCGCCAAGCTTCTGAGCCTGGATTATGCCCCGAGGCGTGAGCGGTGGATCAAAGCTGTTATATATAACATCTGACTCAACATTGCCCAGCGATTCAGCGTGCCGGGCAAATATAAGTTGCAGAATAACCTCATCCATTTTAACCCGCCTCCATTCTTCCATATTATAACAGATTCGACTGTGAAAATATTAAACAAACTGTAAAATGCTAAACTTAATATATATTATTGTCTATTCTTATAATGTATGATATAATATCGCTTGTTAGTAAAGGACGGTTATTTTATGATTAATCTGATTAAAAGGAACACGCCCGCAATAGCGGATAGGTTTGTGCTGAAAAATATTGATAAGGTGAACGGGAAAAATTGCTATGAGTTCTATGCCGAAAACGGCAAAATCGTTCTTGCCGGTGACTGCGCGATCAGCCTGGCGATGGCGTATTATCAATATCTTAAAAAGTACTGCCGTGTCAACCTTTCTCACTGCGGCAACGAAACAATAAATGTTAACGATTCGCCCCTGCCGAGTGAAAAAATCACACGCGTAATTGAGCAGGACAGGCGCGTTTATATGAATTACTGCACCCTCGGCTACTCCTGCGCCGCCTGGGATTGGGAACGCTGGGAGCGCGAAATTGATTTCATGGCGATGAACGGCATCAATATGCCCTTGAGCGTTGTGGGCAGCGAGGCGGTTTGGTATTACACGATGCGCGAGCTCGGCTACAGCGAAACGGGCGCGCTGAATTTTCTTTCAGGCCCCTACTTCTGGCCGTGGCAGCTGATGGGTAACATCAACGGCTACTTTGGGCTGACAGACCCCGCTTATATCGAGAGCCGCGTTGAGCTGGGCAAAAAAATCATCGAGCGCGAGGTTGAGCTCGGCATGACGCCAATTCAGCAGGGCTTCTCGGGGAATATCCCCAAAAGCATCTCCAAGCTTTTCCCCGGCTCGAGGATTCGCCTTGTTCCCCCGTGGTGCAACTTCCCGCCGACATATCAGGTTGACCCTCTTGACCCGCTTTTTAAGAAATTCGGCACGGCGCTGCTCGAGAAACAGCGTCAGCTTTTCGGAGCGCATCACTACTACGCCTGTGACCCGTTTCATGAGAATAAGCCCAACTCCCCCGCTAAGGATTACCTGTGGAAGGTCGGCAGGGCCATCGACCGCCTGTATGAGGATTTTGACAAGGACTCGGTATGGGTGATGCAGTCCTGGTCTCTGCGCGAAAAAATTGTCAAGGCTGTCCCTAAAGAAAGGCTTTTAATCCTTGACCTTGACGGCAGCAAATGTAAGGAAAATGAGAACTTCTGGGGCTATGATTTTGTGCTTGGCAACCTTCATAATTTCGGCGACAGGAACACCCTGCACGGCAGCATAAAAGCCCTCGCCGACAATCCCTTTATTACGCTTAAGCAAACCGCGCCGAACGTGGTAGGAACAGGACTTTTCCCCGAGGGCATTTTCCAAAATCCGCTCTATTATGACCTTGCCTTTGAGATGCTCACGCAGGATAAGGCAGTCGACCTTAACGAATGGCTGCCCGACTACGCGCTCAGGCGTTACGGCAGCGCCGAGCCCTGCCTTGCCGGGGCTATGCAAAAGCTTTATGAAAGCTGCTATTGTGAGAAGTGCGTCGGGCGTGAAACAGGCTCCATTATTTGCGCGCGCCCCGCTACCGAGCTACGCCACACCGCGCCAAACGACCACCGCGAGCTTCGCTATGACCCAAAGGTGCTTTTTGAGGCGGCGGATTTGCTGCTCAAGGCTCAAAACGCTTCGACAGACGGCTTCGCTTTTGACGCTTGCGATTTGGTAAGGCAGGTTTTGAGTAACTACGCAAGCTCCCTGTATGATAAAATCATTTATGCCTACAAGAATAAGGATGTAAACATTTTTGAGCGCGCGTCAAATGCTTTTTTAAAGCTCTGCGGCGACCTTGATTCGCTTCTGCTCACGCGCCCGGAGCTGACTCTCAGCGAGCATCTGATCAAGGCGGGCAATCTTGCCAAAAGCGATAAAGAGAAGCAGAATTTTGAGCTTAATCTTCTCGCTCAGCTCACCCTTTGGGGTCCCTTCGCCAAAACGACCATCTATGACTACGCTTGGAAGGAGTGGGGCGGGCTGATAGAGACCTTTTACTCAAAGCGGTGGCAATCATTTTTTGAGAAGCTTGCCGTTGAGTTCCCTTCACGCCGGCTTTTTTCCACCACCACCAAGCTCCAGAATTGTGAACGCAACATCTACATCGGCAACAGCTTCTACAAGAGCTATGAGAAATTTGAGCGCAACTGGCTCTCCACCGCCAACCCCGCACCCGTCTCGGACGCGGACACGGTTGAAGAAGCGAAAAATCTGCTCGAAAAATATCGCCGCGCTATTCTTGAGGACTGATTATATCGGATTAATTATTAACACCTGTTGGGATTTTTTCCCGACAGGTGTTATGCTTGTGCCTAATTCTTACTTATATTTATCGGCTTTCTTATCAGAAGGCTGACGAGTGCCTTTGCGTTAAAGGGTATGAGCGGATACAGATAGCATTTGCCGCTGATTGTTTTTGTAGTAAAGAGTAAAACCGCGATTAACACAAGGCCTGCTATCAGCCCCCAAATGCCCAATACCGCCACAAAAACCGTGAGCATCATTCGCAGCAGCTTAAACGCATACCCCAATTCGAAGCTTGACTGCGCGAAATTAGTTATCGCCACAAAGGCCATATACAGCACCACCTCGGGCACATACCACCCCGCTGAAACTGCGAATTCGCCAAGCACCAGCGCGCCCACCACGCTAAAGGAGTTACTCAGGGAGCTGGGCGTATTGAGCGAAGCTATTTTAAGAGCGTCAATTACAAGCTCCGCAAGTATCAGCTGAGCCGCTATGGGCAATGCATTCACCATTTCTATTTTTATAAAATCCAGCCACGGCGGTATTAAATGGGGGTTATCGATAAGCAGCAGCCAAATTGGTGTTAAGACAAGCGTTACAACAAAAATCACAAGGCGAAGCAGGCGTATATAAGAACCAACGACAGGTGAAAGATAGTAGTCATTTGTATCCTGCAAAAAATCAAATATCCCCGTGGGCACAATCATTGCCGCAGGAGAGTTATCGGTTAATATAACAACGCTCCCCTCAAGCACGCTTGCAGCTGCCGCATCAGGTCTTTCTGTAAATCGAACCTTTGGAAAGGGGTTTAGAGCTTGCTTTGGCACAAGGCACTCAATCAGGCTCTGCTGGCTCATTGTGAGCGAATTAACCCGCACCTCGTCAATAAGCTTTCTTACCCTGGCGAGCGTTTTTTCTTCCGTTACACCTTTAATAAAGCAAATAACCACATCTGTTTTTGATTTTTCACCGACGGTGTGAATCTCCATGGTGAGCGCCTCATCACGAATTCTTCGGCGTATTTGGGCGGTATTAAAGACTATCGTTTCCACAAAGCCGTCATGCGGACCGCGCAGAACCTTGTCATTTTGAGGCTCGCTGACAGAGCGCACGGGATAGGTTCGCGCGTCGATAACAATAAGGTCCTTGTAGCCCTCAATCAGCAGCCCGATTGCGCCCGAAAGGATGCTCGATGCAAAATTCTGAACATCAGAGGTAACACCGGTTTCAATATAGGATACGAATTTCGCCGCAAATTCTTTAGCAGAGGCGCATTTCAGAACCTGATCGCTTGAAATGTGCATTAAGTGGTCAATCATCTCTTCCATGGTTTCGTCCTTGCAAAAACCATCCACGAAATATAGCCTTGCCTTTCGCTCGCCAATAAGTATTCCCCTGCCAACAAGGTCAAAGCTGTCCTTAATCCGAAGCTTTGAATCGAGCAGGGAGGCGTCCTCATTAAATAAGCCCTTTATTTCCTCCATTATACATCCATACCCTTTCGACTGCTCAAAAAAAATGACGACTTTCGCCGTCATTTATTATTTACCTTATTGATAAGTTTATTCAATACTGTGCTGATAAAGCTCCCACCATGTTACCGGACCGACATAGCCTGTTTGGGGAATACCTATATGTTTTTGAAAAGCCATTATGGCTTGCCTTGTTTTGTCTCCGAATATTCCGTCAACGGTTACACTCGGTATAGCCGGGTCTTTTTTGGCAATTATATTCAACCACTTTTGCACCTGGGTTACGGGCGTTCCTCTTGCCCCGACTGTAAGGACATAACCCGGATATATTTGCGCGGCACGGGGTTGTAATTCCTCGGGCAGCGCTTTTAAAATACTTATATATACGTTTTGTATTTTATTCCAAGTTTGTCTACCCACTATTCCGTCAACCGCAAGACCGTATTTTTTCTGAAATTCCTTTACCGCCTGTTCGGTTGCCGGTCCGAAAATTCCATCAATATCAATTTCTTCGAGGTCTTCATCAACTAACCCGATAAAAGAAAGATAGAACTGAACCAGCCTTACAGGAAGGCCTCTGTCGCCTCGTTTCAGAATTGTTGGGAAAATGGGCTCAACCTCACTTAGTGTAATCCCCTCTGAATAAAGATCCGAAACCTTCTTGACGGCATTGTAAGTCCTCTTAATTTTATACCATGTTGCCTTGCCCACTATGCCGTCGACCGTGAGGTTGAATATTGACTGAAACTGCCGCACGGCTGCTTCGGTCTGTGAGTCATAATACCCGTTTGCGTTTTTGATTCTTGGTATTGAAGGGTAATTCTCCCCTATACGGTTAAGCTGGTTCTGAAGAATATGTACCTCCTCGCTCACAGAGCCGATCCGCAGCGGAATACCGGGATAGGACTCCAAAATACGTTTAACCGGCGCATTTTGAACAATATTTATATCGTTACCATAATATTTTTTCAGAATTTGCAGCGGCGTTTGACCTTGATTTGCGAGCGACACAGTCCCCCATTGCGACAATCCGCTGCAGGTATTGGTCTTCCCATCGCAGTAAGCGGTGAAGTACGGCTGAATCTGACTCCCCTTTGTAACATAGTCATTAAAAATTTCATCCACAATTTGGCTGACGTTGCCAAAAATTTCTCTGCCTTCAGTATAAGCTTGGTCATAGGCAGGTAGGTTTGTTACATCAAAATCGTAGCCCCTGCTGCGGTAATGCTCATTGAAAACCCTGTTGAGCGCAAAGGAGTTTATGGCGTATATGTTTGCACGCAAAGAGTTTTCCGGCCATGTAGGGTATATTTCGCTGGAAGCAACATTTTTAATATAATCTGTATATGGTACTCTTACATTTCTTGCATTTGCTGTGGGTGCTCCAAGGTGAACCGTTATGTAATCGGGTATTACAGGCGTCACCGCCATAAAATCACTCCTTTCATTGAAGAGTTAGAGGTTCTGTTTCGTTAACACTTATAGGGCTTTGTGAATTTGACTGACCGCTTGGTATCATCCTAACCTGCTGAATTGATTCAATACCTTCAAATACGGGAACATTAAAAAATACGGAATTCAGATAACCAGGGTGCTCAACCAGTACGGTGTATCCCGCATAGGCGTTCCCGTCCTTTGATTTTTCGGGATCAATCGAAAACTCCTTGGGCGGTGCCGGCAAGCTAATACTGGGCGTGTTACCGTTTACATCTGTAACACCGTCATAAACTGTTACATTGCCACTTTCAAGCGGAATAAAAATCATTACGCGCGCATCTTCAACCCCAAAAGCTCCATCAGCAGTATATGCTTCAACTTCCATTCTTCCTGTTTTCATATTTTTTTCAAGAAATTGGGTTAATTCGTTGCAGCTCTTTTTGCGCTCGGCGGTTCCTTCCATCTCTCCCGTAGATATTTTTCGGCATTCCTCGCGAAGCTTCTCAAGCTCTATACTCTGACCTGCCATTTCATCATGCGTATGACCACTGGGTACGCGGGCAACAGCCCTTACCGAAGGTTCATAGCTTTCTTGCAACGCACGCATTGCATCATAAGCCGGATCATCCGGTACAAACCGCTCGCCGTCATCCGAGCTGCTTATCGCCGCCAACGAGCCTTCATCTGAATATTCGTTGATTTCTTCTGCCTGAGCCATCACATCGGTCAAGGGCTCCGATATCGTCGATACTTGACTCTGCTCCTGTGCTAAGCTCGCATTTTCTGCTTCATAAGTATCGGGCTCAGGCTCATACGGAATTGAGCTGCGGTCCCTGTAGCTGAGCATTTCTCGCTTATATTTCTCAATAAGCTGCTCCATATTTCTACTGTTCATATACAATCCCTCCAAAAATATATTAAAACATTGCTAATTACAATATATTCCCTAACCACTCTTTGTGCCACAAAAAATCGGCACACCCTTTCGGATGTGCCGATAAATCAATTTAATTAGCTCTTATGCGTTTGCGTTCTTTTTGTTAAGAGTAACATAGGCTGCCGCCGCTGCTGCGCAAATGAAAGCAAAAACTGTTATTCCACCGGCTGCGGAACCTGTTTGCGGAATTTCGTCATCCGTGCTGTTGCCGGCGCCCACCTGAGACCATTTTGCCTCAAAGGTCAAATCGTTTTCGGGCATTCTTTCGGGAACATCGGGATTCCACTTCTTAAATTCATATCCGCTCTTGGTGGGCTCATCGGGAACGGGAATCCTGGTCCCTGCAAGCACCTTGTAGGTCTTGTATACATTACCGTCGACGAGGTAGGTTACCGTATATGTATCGCCAATCGCGTGAGCGATAAGGCCGATAACAATCGCGCCGCCTATTACGCTAACAGTGATGCCGGTACCGATTGCCGCCGCGGTGGCGATAGCGCCGCCCGCGATAATGGTGCCGCCGATAACGATTGCGACAAAGGTATCATCAACCTCCCACTGCGCCTCGAAAACAAGGTTCTCGGCAGGCATTACAGCGGGAACCTCAGGCTCCCAGCCGACGAAGGTGTGACCGAAGAGAGTCGGATTTTCTTCCGGAATCGGAACAGCCGCGCCTTCAGCTACGGTATAGGCCCTGTAGGTGTTGTTGCATGCGCTCATGTAGGTAACTGTGTATTCTCCGGGGCCGGGTTCAGTGGTCCACAACGCGGTAAAAATCATATCCTGCGCGGGCATTGATGCGGGAATCGCAGGTGACCAACCGGCAAACACATAGCCTGCACGAGTCGGGTCAGTGGGTACGGTAATCTGAGAACCGTAGGGAACATCGGGATAAGACTGATATGTGACGCCCTCGACAACATAAGTAACATCGTAGAGGTTCGTGGTCCACATGGCGTACACATTAACCGGATTCGCGGGCATTGTGGTGGGCAATGGTATCACAGTTTGCCCTGTGGGGTCTGTGGTCCAGCCGCTGAATGTCATACCCGTCATTGTGGGCGGCGCAGGAATTATAATTGCTTCGCCCGGGGCAAATGTATCTGTAACGTAAATGTTACCTGCCGCGTAGTAATAGGTTATCGTGTATTCGACAGGATTCACGGCAGTCCATGTGCCCGTGAGGGTAACATTGGCGCTGGGCATATTAAATGATGTAGCCAGGGTGCCGTTATAATACCAGCCGCTGAAGGTGTAGTCTGTCAAGGTGGGAACGGGAGCTACATTAACATTAGCGCCTTCAAGGTAGGTACTCGTATCTGTCGGAACAGCCGGCGCACCGGAAGGCACTACGCCTACATACGCATAGCTGACATTGTATAGGGTCGGGTTAGGTGTGAGCTGCGCTGTGAAGGTAGCTCCGCCTACAGGAACCGAGGTATAATCGCCGGGGACATTGCCGCCTGAGGTCTGCCAGCCGGTGAATGTATTGCCGACAACAACCGGGTTGATTGCAGGCACGGGAAGAGGAGTTGCGCCCTCGTATGTGTTAAACTGCTGATAAGTCGTGCCGTTGACGATATAGGTTACATTGACATTCGCCGCCCATTGGGCAGTGTACGTGACCGAGGTGTTTCCCATTTGTGTAACACCGGGAACATACTCGGTATTGCTGCTTGTATCAAGCCAGCGAAGGAATGTGTAGCCTGCGCGCGTAACAGCTCCGGGATTGGCTATCAAAATGCCTTCTGAATATTGGGCAGATTTTGTTGTTGTGCTGTCTGCAAAAGCGCCGCCGTTCGCGTCAAATGTCGCGGTAAGCATCAGCGCGGGTGCCCAGACAGCGATGAAGGTCTTGCCTTCTGAATCCATAACAAGGTTACTGAGCACCGTTGAACCGTCTGTTGACCAGCCTACAAATGTAAAGCCGTTTCTCATCGGTACGGGGGGATTTTGGATTGTCGCGCCAAACGGTTCGTCATAGCTGTCATAACGCATTGCGATATTGCCGACATCAGCGGCATCAAGGTAGAAGTCCGCGTCATATTCGATAGCCGTCCACTGCGCTACATATGTTCTGTCGGCAAGCATTCTTGTTTCGCCGTTTGTGAACGCGGGTGTCCATCCGTTAAGAGTGAAGTGCTGCAGAGTTACCGCCGGCGGCCCCGCAATAAATTCACCGAAAGGCTGTGTGGTGGTGTAAGAAGCGCCTGCCGCGTAACCGCTGAAGGTGCCGCCTGCCGGGTCGAAGGTTGCCGTGTGGTTTACGGGGATGCAGTATAGATCAAGCTCAAGTGAACCGTTGCCCGCGATTCTGCCGCTAAGCTCATTTCTGTTGTCGGTCTGATCAACCACCTGATGGATTGCCGAAAGCTGAGCATTAATGTCTGCATAGGCATGGTATACAGTATTGGGCGCGGGTACGGGAGCGGTATCAACAATATAAACCCAATCATCGGTTATACCGTATTCATTGATGGTATACGATGTGGCAATCCCTGATAGAGGATCGATATAATGGCAAACTATCCGATAGTTTGTGCCGGTGCGGGGGTTCCACTTCGCATAGTAAGTAACCGGAGTAGACGGTCCTACAAAAGAAGTAATCTGAGTTCCGTAATCATCGTTAATCGAGCCGTCCATAGTCCACCAGCCCTGGAAGTCATGGCCTGTCCAGTTCGGGTTTGTGGGCGGAGTATATGGAATGCCGACATCGGTGCTGACCGTGTTTGTCGTCTGGTAATTACTGAACAGAGCGTCAGGACCGCCGTTTGCATCAAAGGTTACTTGCGTCATAGAGTTTGTCCAAAGCGCGTTGAAGGTTTGAACACCATATGTAAAGAATGAGTTTGTAACGCAATCAGCCGCAGTGGGTGTCCCGACGAAGGTCGAAGGATACCAGCCTACAAAATCCATGTTTGCACGGGTAGGCTGTGTAACGGTCGTTGTAAAATCGAGCAAAGAGCCTGTTACGCCTGTGTATGTACTGGTGACTGAGCTATCGGGAAAGATGCCGCCGTTAGCATCAAAAATTATTGAGCTGTTGATTGTGGCCCAGTTTGAATCGTTAGCGCCGCCGAACGGGGTGTTAAGAAGCTGCGCATCAGCATCCCAAGTATACATTGAAACTCTGCCGGTGTCGAGCAGGTTGCCGGGAGTACCCTTGGGCACATCAACCAAAGCTGTTTGGCCGAGTGTTGATGTGTTGCAAATGGTTTCGGGCACAACATATATAGCGCCTTCGCTGTCCATAGTGGCGGAATTCTTAACGGTTAATTGAAGCTCAAACATCCAATCACTTGCGCTTATCGGAGCATCGCCTCTGGTGCCGGGGAATAAGAAATCAACCAGAATATCGCTGCGCGGGTCGGTTTTTTGCGTGGCCAGAATATTCCCGTTGGTTATAAGAGCGTTGATACCGGATTCCGGCAGATGCATCGCATCCGCAGTTGAAGCCCCGTATACTGAGTTGTTAACAGTAATGCTGGTAGTACTACCGAATGCATAATTATCCTCAAAGAAATTGGAATCATAAAAGAATAAGAATCTGCTTGAACTTGTCGGATAATCTGTGCCGACATATACACGCGCCCTTACCGCTTCACCCGGTATAACCTTGTTATCCGGACCTACCTCAACCCAGCTTGAACCATCATATCGGAGCAACTTGATATCAATAGTCAGGTTGGTTCCCGCAGGTCCTGCCGAGGCAAGAACAGTCAGAGAACTGAATGCCAGCAGTGCCGTGAGCAACAAAGCAACTGCTTTTTTAAGGATTTTCATTAAAGAAGTCCTCCCTTAAATATTTTTCTGAGCCCATCCAAAGCTACACTTATACATGCTACTGGTTATTCTATCACACATTTATAGGTTATTCAAGTACTTTTTGTTATTATTTTTAAAAATAT
>CAYUXK010000013.1:28297-30107 GCA_964448835.1 uncultured Clostridium sp.
TGCGATTATGCTAGATGAGATAGGTTGTGCCGGTTTCCTGATTGATATCCTTGATCCTTGCAACAACATCCTTGATGGCAGCAAAGTCAGTAACAGTTATCTTGTTATCCTTTGAGAAATCAGCTGCCATTACAAGGCACTTGCGGTATGTCGGGCTGCCGACTACGGACCAAGAGGAAGCCATCATGGATTCCTGCCTGATGATTGCTATATCGGCGGCATCCGATCTGGTATCGCCGGTAACATCACCATAGACTACAATTATGAATTCCTCAACGACATCGCCTGTGACTCTATCGGTTACCGTTACTAATGTTCCGGTACCATATTGTCTTATGCCCTGGTTGAGAATCGGGGTGAAGGAGATTACGCCGTCGCCCTGAACCTGGATGTAGCTGGCAAGAAGGTCTGCGTCATCGAAGTTGGTCTGCCGCTCAAGGCCGTAGATGTACCACTCTGTGTCAACAGGCTGCGGACGGTAAACTGTGGCATTAATGTCATTTGCGCTTACAAGGTCGCTTCTGTCAATCTTGGTGGTGCTGCTGGCTATCGGAATGAGCATGACCTGTACTCTCTCATACCTTGCAACAAGGATGAGGTCATGAGCGGGCATTGTAGCACCGGCAGCCCACTGAGTGACACCACCCTCGAACCAACCATCGAACACATAGTAGCTAAGTGTCGGGGCTGTCGGGAAGGCAATAGGATCACCGAATGTAGTGACCGTGCTGCTAATCTCTGTGGTTGCCGCCTCAAGAGCACCTGTTGCCGCGTTCCTGTCGTTGAACAGGAATGTGACGGTGTATCCGGTGCGGGTCCAAATTGCGTGGAATACCGCGCCTGCCGATGTCATCGTACCGAAGTCGGTAATGACAACGCTGCTGCCGTCAGCTGCCCAGCCGTTGAATGTCCAGCCTTCCCTTACGGGAACGGTTGCGGGAGCAGTGATTGTGTCACCAAACACGACGGGGATGATTTCCTGGTAAGGAACATCTGCCGCGGGAGCCTCAAACACTGCGTCGAACGAAAGGACTGAGTAGTTTGCATAGAGGTTAACATCGCTGGTGCCGACGATGAACGGAAGTGTCACAACATTACCGCCTGCGCCTGCAGCATCATCCCACTGTGTAAACTCATAACCGTCAATTGCGGGTGCGTCTGCGATTGCGGGTGAGAATCCATTGTAGTAAGCCGTGTATGTGTTGAGCAACGTTGCGCCATCAGCAGTATAGGTTGTGACGTCATACTGATTACGCGCGTAATACAGCTGAAGTGCAAGGGGATCACCGGCAGCTATGGTACCCGTAAGCGTGCTCATAGCAAGGTCGGGAGTAAAGCCGATTCTTGTATAGTTGGGATTAATTGTACGGGTTTGACCTACAACACCATCGGTGAAGTTTGCAACTGATGTGGGTGTGGTCGGGTAGTTGCCGTTGGTATCCATATCAAATGTTTCAAGTCTGTAGTTAACCGAGCTCTCGCCAACATACGTCGGGTAGAATACAAGGTCAGTGTCAGGCATTGAAGAATAGAACGCGGGTGTGTTGCCTGTGCCGTCAGCAGCGGTGTTCCAGCCATTGAATATATTACCTACCAAAGTGGGAGGAATCGGGGGAACATTTGCTGTTACCGAGTCGCCGTAGAGCACATTTTCAACACCATAAACGGTAGTATTATCCGCGGCGTAGAATGTAATTGTGTGCGGATTCGCATCCCAAAGAGCGGTGAATGTCGCGCCTGCTTCTGTCATTGTGCCGAAATCAGTTACTTCATTCACGCCGTCAATTGACCAACCGGCAAAGGTGTAGCC
>CAYUXK010000013.1:30207-38849 GCA_964448835.1 uncultured Clostridium sp.
AGTCCACTGAGCAGTGAAGGTTCTGTTATTGAACAATCTGATTGTGCCCGGTGTGAACGCGGGATTCCAGCTGCTCAAAGTGTAGCCGGTTCTTGTGGGATATTCAGCCGGCGCGGGGATAAGAGTTCCGTAGGGCTGAGTTGTGGTTTTTGATGTTGTAGTGTCTGCGTATTGACCGCCTGTGCCGGCATCAAAGGTTACGGTGCGGCTTTGAGCGATATAATACAGATTAATAACTGTTGAGCCGTCAGCCGCAATTATTGCGCTCGGCGCTGTGTTGCGGGGATCCGCCGCGTCAAGCTCGTAGCCGGTAATAGCCGTAATCTCAGAGAACAGAACATAACGGGTATTTGCAACCAGCGGGTCGGGAAGAGCATTAACAATTACCGCATTATCGGCCGTGGTACCGGTAAACCCGTTGTCAGCTGTAGTGTCAACGCCTGTTACATTGTTGAAATAGTTGACTCTTACAGTGAACACTGTGTTGGTCATCGGCTCCCAAAGAGCTACAAACGTTGCGCCTGCTGTTGACATGTTGCCGAAATCGGTTACTACATTCACGCCGTCTGCCGACCAGCCGCCGAAGGTGTAGCCTATGCGGTCAGGATTGGTTGCGGGCGCTGTGATAGCTTCGCCGAAGTTATAAGCGGTAACAACATCGGGGTAAACGGGGTTATCAGCCAAAGGCGCTGAGAATGTTGCGTTGTACTGGTTAATAGTCCACTGTGCAACAACATTCACATCAGTCTCAGGCATGAGAACGGGAACTGCGGGACTCCAGCCTGTAAAGGTGTAGCCCTCGCGTACGGGTACAGGAACATTTGTGATTATTGCGCCGTAATCATAGCTTTGAACAATGTCACTCGTGTCGCCTGCAACATTGCCGCCACCGAGGTTATAGGTGATATCAGAATTGATAACAGCCCATGTTGCTCTGAGGAATACATCATTGTTGGGCATTGAAGCGGGAGCTACTGCCGCGTTGCCGGCTGCGTCAACCCAACCTGCGAATGTATAGCCCGTGGGCGGTGTGGGGTCAGTGATGCCCGTAGGCGCTGTTACACGAAGAGCTTCCTGCCTTACATTTGAATCAACAACAACCGTGAGGTTGCGAAGGTTCAGGCCGATGTAAACGTTGAGAACAAGCTCGCCTGTTGTGGGAATGGTGCCCGAAAGCGTGGTGACATAGGGAGCTGTGTAATCAAGGAAACGCCCGGCGGGAACGCTGTAGTGAACGCCCGATACAAGTGTTACCGTATCACCCGTGTAAACCGTGGGTGAGGTATAATTTGTGGTGGTGGTCGGTACTGCAGGGTAATTGCCGTCAGAGGCCATTCTGAAAATGTTTACGGTGTAGTAGGGATGCTCGTTTGCAGTCCAAAGCGCAACATAGTTCGTGCCGCCTATCGGCATTGTGCCAAAGTCGGTAACCGCATTTACGCCGTCAGTTGACCAACCTGCAAATGTGTAGCCGGTGCGGGTGGGATCAGTAGCGGGCGGTGTGATTGCTTCGCCGTAGTTAACCGGAATAACAACATCGGCGTAAGCGGGATCAGCATCGGGAGCGGAGAAGGTTGCGTCATACTGATTCACAGTGTACTTCGCATATGCCTCAAGGTCCGCCGCGGGCATTGTCGCGGGAGGAGCGAATACAAGTGAACCAACAGCAAGGCTTTCATACCAGTTATCGAAGGTATAGCCGGCTCTTGTCGGTACGACTGCTGTTAAGGCAACAGCATCCTCAAAGAGGTAAGTATCGGTTGTGACAAGAGAGCTGTCGAAATTATAATAAGTGATTGTGTAACTGTCTCTGGTCCACTGAGCGGTATAGGTTACACTTGCAGTGGCAACGCTGTTAACTGTGGGCGACCAACCGGTGAATACCCAGCCTGTGAGAACAGGATCCGCGGGAGCGACAACAGTCGCGCCGTTGAAGTAATTGGTTACAACGGTGGGATTGCCAGCGATTAATCCGCCATTGCCGTCGAAGGTGATGGTATACTCATCGCGAGCAACATAAACGCTCAAAACAAGCGAGCCGTCAGCGGTTATTACGCCCGAAAGCACGCTTTGGTAAGGAGCTGTGGTGCTTTCATGGAAGCCGGCAGGCAATACGGAAATATCATATGTAGCTGTGCTATCGGTAATGCCTGTCAAGTTGAGAACAGTACTGGGAGCCGCCGGGAATACGCCTGCCACATCCATGTTATAGATGTTAACGGTGTATGGCGTATCGCTTCTGGCTACCCAGAGAGCGTCGTAGCTGATGGGATTAACGCCCATGGTTGCGGGCAGCGGAATAACAAGATTCGCTGTTGTCGGGTTAACCGTACCAGCGGGAACCCAGCCAAGGAAATCATAGCCAGCATAGGTCGGGTTCGCGGGATAGGTTATAGCCGTCCCAAAGTCCTGAGTAATTGTGGTAACTGATGAGCTGTCAGCAAACACACCGCTTCCTGCGTTGAGTGTGAAGCTATACTCCTTAGCGTCAAACACCGCGGTATAGGTTACATCGTTGTCAGGCATGGTTGCAAGCGGGTCATAGCCCGGAGTCCAGCCGATGAAATCGTAGCCGACCATTGTGGGCGCTACTGTTACTGCGGGAATAGGAGTGCTACCGTAAGCTACATCGGTGAACACCTCATAATTCGTGCCATCAACTACATATGTCACAGTCCAAGTGTGAATTTCCCACATAGCAGTGAAGGTCTCGTCACCGGTAACGATGTAGGGGTCTGATATCTCGGTTAAGCCGCCATCATTTGACCAGCCGACGAAGTCATAGCCGGGAAGAACAGGCGCTGTGGGAAGAACAAGTGTGCTGTCATAAGGAGCAACTACAACCTCTGTTGTATCTAAAGGATCACTATTAAAGTAACCCGGTGTCGCGTCAAAGATTATAGTTTGATTGTTGGCTTCAAATATAGCGTCAAACTCGAGTGTTGTCGCAGGCATACCGGCGGCGTAATCGGTGACAAAGTCAACAACTGTTGTTGTGCCCCTCGGCGCCCAACCTACGAAGGTGTAGCCCGTGGGATCATCGGGATCCATTGGGACGTCAACGCTGTCGCCAAACTCTATGGCATAGGTTTGAATCAGAACATCGTCTACATAGTAGTTCGCAGTATATTCGACCGCTGTCCACGAAGCTGTGAATGTTTTGCTCTCGGCATCCATGATGCCAACTGAGGGTACCCAGCCTGCAAACTCATAGTAAGGTCTGACAGGGTCTGCCGGGGTGGGTATCTGCTGACCGTAAACAGCGGAAATAACTTCCTGCGTATCAAGCGGGTCACCGTTGAAATATCCGCCGTTTGCCTCATAGGTTACCGGCCAGCTGCCCGCTGTGAGCCTGTAATAAACATTGTAATTGCTTGCCGGCATTGTTGCGCCGGGCGGGAGCAGTGTGGTCAGTCCAACATTAGTATATGGAGCCGAAATGGTGTATCCGTAATGGTCAAAGTTCGGAACTGTTGTCGGAATCACTGTTCCATAATCTACGTTATTAACCGAAGCGGTGATGAAGCTTTGAGTTACAGGGTCAAGAGCGTAGTAAGTGAGAACATAGGTTTCAGGTGCCCAAACAGGATAGTAGACTGTATCCACACCGGGATATACGGCGGGAAGTCCGTCGGGTGTTGAACCGTCAGTTGACCAACCGACGAAGTAGTAACCTGTCCTTGTGGGATCAGCAACAGCCGCGAACGGAGTGTTTGCGGTAGCAACTATAACTGTATCGGGTACAGCGTCTGCGACATCGGCGTAGTTATAGTCGAAGGTAATGTCAACCTGAGTGTTCCACACGGCATTGTACTCTGCATCAACATACGGGAAGGTTGTGGGCAAATCAACAATATTTGCCTCAATTGCCGGCAATGCAGCGGGAGCCCATCCCATAAAGGTTGAGTTCGCCATTGAAATCGCGGGAATTGCCGTCTCGTCAAACGCAGCGCCGATATAGCCGGTGAAAACTTGAACGTCAACGGGAGGTGTTGCAAACTCGCCGCCGTTCGCATTAAGAGTAATCGAGCTTTCGAGCGAAACGGGATTCGATGCCAATGTAATATCGGCATCCCAATAGCTCATTGAAAGGCCTGAACCGGTAACCGTGCCTGCGGCGTACTTATCAACCGTGCTGTAACCGTATCTTACAGTATCCGGTGTGTCGGGTGATGTAAAGGTATCAACAAGAGTGAAGAGATCACCGGTAGCAGTAGCAGTATTAAGAACATTGAATGTCAGCTCAATAAAGTACTCTGTCTGTGTAGCGGAATCAAGCAGTCTGCAAATTTCGTTGTTCCCTGCTCTGAACGCTACGAGCATATAGTTGTTTTCATCAAAAACGCTCTGCGCGACAAGACCGTTATTAATCAGGTCGTTCGCGGCGATATTGGAAGCGGCGTTAGTGATGATTTCACCTGTGTACCCTGCATCGGCAGCGTCGGTGCCTGCGGCGGTGTTGAATGCTGTTCCGGTCGAGCCGATATTAATCATGCCGCTGCCGAAAGCAGCGCTGAAGAAATCCTTGTCATAGAAAAGCATAAATTGACCGTTGCCTGTGGGATAGGTTGTGTCAAGATAAATTCTTGCCTTAACCTGCTCGCCGCGCGCAACGCGATCCGTTGCTACCCAAGTGCCCGAAACCGAGTCAAGCCTGAAGAATTCGGTTTCAATGTTGAGGTCATTGTCAGCAACATTGATTTCTTCCCAAAATGCGTCATATGTAATTGTATTTGAGAAGGTTGCGGGTGTTGAAACGGTTTCTCCCGCGGTGGGTGTCGCGTCTGACGCGTCAATCCAGCCGATGAAGTTATAGCCGTCTCTTGAAACGGCGGGAGGAGGCGCAGTAACAGCGTCGCCAAGGTCGCCCTCGGTAATATAAGTGCTGCCTGCATATCCGCTGAAGGTACCGCCGTTTGCGTTAAAGGTAAGTGTTGTAAGTGAAGTGAAGGGAACGACCGAAGCATCCGCAATTGTAGGTACCGCGGTCCATCCGCTCATATCCGTTACAAACATACCGCTGGTGTTGTATTGACCCTTGGGGACGTTGATAACGCCGTCGGTATTTGTGGGGCTGAGGATGGTGTCCTCAACAATTTCTAATACACCGGTGTCGGTTAAATCAACTGTGCCAATAACATTCAAATCGAATTCGCAAAGCCACTGGCTTCCGGTTAGCTTTTGAACGATTGGCTCGCCGAACTCGTAGAATGCTTGGAAGTAATTGTGGTTATCTGCGTAGCCCTGGGTAATGTTGCCGCCCGCTACCTGCAGGGCCTCGATATTGGAGCTACTTGCGGAAGAGAAGTAATAGCCGCTTATACCATAGGGTGATGCCTGATAAAAGCTGCTGACCGCTAAGGCACCGGTGGCAGCATAACTATCGGTAAAAAATTCAGTGTTGTAGAACATTAGCAGGTTGCCGGAATGGGTATAATATTCTGTATTAACATATACCCTAGCTTTGACTGTCTCGCCCGGTTCAACTTTGGTGGTTTCAATCCATGCGCCGTTGACTTGTCTGAATACCTTCGTTGTGAACGAAACATTCATACTGTCATTAGTGTTCGCATCCCAAGCTGAGGCCGCAATCGAAATTGAGCCCAGTATCATCAGGATCGCCACTGTGACCGCAACCAACCTTTTGATTTTTGTCATACCAGTTATTCCTCCTTGTAATGTGCGCATCATCGGTTACACTAACCGAGTTTGTGCCCATGTATAAACCATAATTGCAAAAACAAATCCGTGGTAATTGTGTAGCCAAAATCATTCTCCCTGCGGGGGAGGTTAATCCCCCGCAGAAGAGATAACGAGCGTTAGATAGCTGTTACAGTGCCTGTAGCTTGGTCAACAGTTGCCATGTAATTGAAGATGTACTTAATTACGCTTGCATCCGAGGAGGTGATAACCGCGCCGCCGCCGAAGCCAATATTTGCAGCTCTGTATGTGCAGTATCTGTATTCAGCGCTGCTTGTTCTTGACCAGCTTGTGAAGCCTGCGACCTCTCTGTTGACTGCTGTTACATCTGAATTATCAATTCTTGCGTCACCGTTGACATCGCCGAAGATAACGATGTAGTAGGTTGCAATAAGCTCGTTGGTTGATGCGTTATAGAGGTTAACTGTTGTTCCTGTGCCGTACAGACTCACGCCCTGGTTGACAGCGGCGGGGATGATTTCGATTCTGCCGTTGCCTGTGTAATCAAGGTATTCGTTGAGCAAGTCGCTCTCTGTAATGTTGATGTTCGCGGGAATGCCGTAAATGATGTTTGCATCCGTGGGATCAGCCTCATCCTGCGGGTCAATAACTGTGGTTGAACCCGATTCAGGGATAAGGGTGATTGCTATCGGTGCAAAGTTGGGGCTAATCTGAATATTATTGCCGGGCATCGTTGCGGGAACATCAATCCAGTTCAAGAATGTGTAATACTGCTTGGTAGGCGTGGTTGCGGGAAGCGTAATGGGTGTTCCGAAGGGAACAACTCTCTCAAAGAATGTGTTGCCGCTTGCATCAAGGAACGTTACCGTGTAGCTGGCACCTGAGAAGGTAGCCGTCACGAAAATGTTCTGAGCGGGCATTGTTGCGGGCAGCGCGGGAGTCCAACCCGTGAAGGTGTAGCCGGGAACTACGGGATCAGCGATGTTGATGGTATCACCGTAGTTGTATGTCGCCGTGTTGGTCACGCCGTTAACAACATATGTTACGGTGTAATCGGTTACATCCCACTGCGCTGTGAAGTTCAGAGCCGAGGCGGGCATTGTTGCGGGTATTGCTGCATCCCAGCCTGTGAACACGCTGCCGGTAACATCATCTATATCGGGAACGACTATCGTCTCGCCGTAATAGAAGGTGCTCTGAATGTTTGCGCCATCATTGTCAACGTTCAAGAAGTTTACTGTGTATTCGTTGCGAGTATACCTTGCAACAAGTCTGAACTGGCCGTCGGGAGCGATTGTACCGGAAAGAACGCTGTTAGCGTTGTCAATGGTGAATCCGGTCTGTGCAAACGGTGTCATCGAAACGGTGCTGTTCGTTGCACCAACGCTCTGGATGGATACCGTAGGCGTTGCGGCATAAGTGCCGTCAAGCTGTGCAAGGTAGATATCCATGTAATAATTTGCTGTGGCCACTGTGGTCCAGTATGCATAGTAGGTAGCGTCGTTTGCAGGCATATTCGCAGGAGCTACCGTGCCGCCGCCGTTAACCTCGGTGTACCAGCCGCCGAAGTAGTAGCCGGGAGCGGGTGTCGGGTCAGCGGGCTTGACAATAATCGAACCGAACTCAGTTGCTGTCGGGCCGCTTACTGTTACGCCGTCAACTACGAAGGATACATTGTAGCTGTTTACAGTCCATGAACCAACAACCGTGATGTTTTGTGTGCCAATGGTGAAGTCGGTTGCTGTCTGTGAAGCAGCGCCTGTTACGATCCAGCCTGCGAAGGTGTAGCCGGGAGCTGTGGGAGCTGCGGGAATGGCAACCACATCATCCATGTGAGCGTCTGTAACATTTGCGGGCAGTGCCGAAGCGCCTGCGGGCGTTGTAGCATAGCTGTAGGTGATTGAGTAGTTGTTCAGTTCCCACATAGCTCTGAGCAATACATCCTCTGCGGGCATAGTGGCGGGAGCCGCTATATCCCAGCTGACGAATGTGTAGCCGGATCTTGTTGGCTCAGCGGGAGCTGTTACAGCAGCGCCGTAGTAGTAATCGGTATCTATTATTGCGTCACCGTTCATGTTGTCAACTGACAATGTGTACTGGTTACGGGTGAAGTAAACATCAAGTACAAGTGTGCCGTCGTTGATGCCGGTGATGTTGCTGCTGCCTGCATCAAATGTGAAGCCTTCAGCTGCGGTCACAGCAGCGGTTCCTGCCAAATCAATGGCTGAATCCGTTACGGCGGAGACCAAGACATCTGCGATTGCATATGTTGCGCCGTCAGTGTTCATTGTATGGGTTCTGACGGTGTAATCAAGTGTCGCGGCAGTCCATGTTGCAGTGAAGGTGAGGTTAGCATCTTCTGTAAGCGTCATGGGGAAGGTTACAGCGTTGTCGTCGCCGTCAACCCAGCCTGCGAATGTATAGCCGAGTCTTGTAGGCTCCTGCGGAGTGGCGATTTCGCTGTCGAAATCAACATTTGTTGTTATAAGGTTCGAGCTGTCAGCGAATACGCCGAGACCTGCGCTGAAGCTGATTGTGTGGGTGTTTGCAGTCCATGAGCCTTCAACCGTGATGGCATCGGTGCCGACGGTGAAGTCGGTAGCCGTCTGTGAAGCCGCTCCCGTTACAACCCAGCCGTCAAAGGTGTAGCCGGTTGCTGTGGGTGTGGTGAGGTTGATGACATCATTGATATGAGCATCAGTTATATCTGCGGGCAGCGCGGTGGCGTCTGCGGGTACGGTGCCCGTGTAGCTGTAAGTGACTGTTACATCGTTTACAGTCCATGTGCCGTTATAGGTTTCGCCGCCGACTGTATCCATAACATTGATTGCCGGCGCCCATCCTGTGAAGGTGTAGCCGTCTCTGGTGGGATCGGCAGGTGCAACAGGAGTTTCACCATAAACGGTGGGAACGGTTGCATATGCTACCGCGTCGCCTGTTACGCTGTAGAATACTGCGTCATAGGTGTTTGCGGTCCATGT
>CAYUXK010000013.1:38949-40100 GCA_964448835.1 uncultured Clostridium sp.
GTACCGACAACTGTTACATCGCTTGTGCCGACCGTGTATGCGCCGGGTGCGCCTAACGCGCCTGTTACTGCCCAGCCCTCAAATGTGTAGCCGGGAACAGCGGCGGGAGCGGTGGTGTCAACGGGGTCATCGCTTACTGCGTTGGTAATTGTGTCGGGAGCTGTCGCGCCTGCGGGCACATCGCCAACATAGCTGTAAGCTATTTCATAGTAAGGTGCATATGTTGCATAGAACTCCTGGCCTTCGGTTTCCATTGTCATCGGCTCGGGATCCCAACCGGTGAAGTAGAAGCCTGCGGGAGCAACGGGATCTGCGGGAGCAACTATGCTGTCACCAAACAGAGTGGGTACATTCTTAACTGTGGTGGTGTCGGCAAACGCCGCTGTGGGATGCTCATTTAATTCATCAACAGCATTAAATACCGCATCGTATGTGCCAAGGTCGCAAGGTGCATAGAGCCCCAGGTAACCCACGTCGCCGTCCACTGGGCCGACCGCAATCGGGAAGGTTACGGGCAATGTGCATGCCTCATCGTAATACCATGTGCCGCTGAATGAATAGCCCTCGGTGAGCGCCTCAACATCGGGCATCCCCGACTCAAGGATTTCATCCCAGTAGCCGTAAACCTGCTCGTCAAGTTCATTTACGAAGTAGTCCTCGTCAATATAGTTGAAACTTACCGTAATCTGATTTTCTGTCCACGTTGCATAATAGGTGACATCTTCGTCAACCTCAAGCGTAGCGCTCACCTCGGGTGACCAGCCTGCGAAGGTATATCCTGCCAGCTCGGGGTCATCGGGGGCGGTTATGTCGCCGCCATAGTCAACATTGTCGACAATGGGGTCAGTCTGCTGGTCGTCACCGTTGAAGTAACCGCCGTTCGGGTCAAAGGTTACGGTGTGGGGGTTAGCAGTCAATTCGATGGTTATCAAAATGTTGCTTGTGCCGACCTCGCAGTCAATAGCCGTTGAGGAGGCCGCGCCGGTTGCGGTCCAGCTCCAAGTGTAGCCCTCGAAGCCAACTGGAACGTTGGGATCAAGGTATGTAACCGTGTCGCCTATGTTATAAGTGGCAGCGTCCGTGGGGGCAGTAACGCCCGCAGGGACAGTCCCTGTGAAATCATAGGTAACGGTGTAATCAATAGCAGTCCA
>CAYUXK010000014.1:0-38964 GCA_964448835.1 uncultured Clostridium sp.
GATTTTTTCCTCACAGAGTGTAGCGGCAAAATCACCGCTTTCTGATAGCATTGTTATGTTTTTATAGCCGTTTTCGCTCAGCCAAACCTCCCACCGCCGGGGCATATCCTCGTCATAATCGACGGGCAAAAAGCCTGCCGAAAGGTAGCTTTTAATCGCGGGCACCCGCCACTCGTCGGTGGTAAGGTAAGCAAGGCAGCAGCCGTCACGCCAGAGATGCGCCTTGACAATTTGGTTGACATAGCCGCCTAAGCCTTTGCCGCGCGAAGCGGTGGAGACAGAAACCATATGTACATTGCCAATCCCCGTTTTGCAATCAAAGATTCCGCAAACGGTGGCAACGGCGTTGTCACCGTCAAAAACAAGGTAAAGGTCATCATCAGTAAAATATTCTTTGGAATAAAACCTGCTGTTGAATTCTTCCTCATCAGCATCATCGGCAACAAGACCGTTTTTGCAGATATTAAGCCACGCGAGTCTATCTTCGCGCGAGCCGTTGTAAGTGCGGTAGGTGATTGTACCGTATGGCTCGGGGAATTCGGTTTTTTCGCATTTCCAATACATCTTAAGTTGACTCATGCTACATCCCCTAAATCAGTCTGAAGGTTTTAACTTCGAAGGGCTTAATATTGAAGGAAAGAACACCGCCGTCAAAATCAGCGTTTGATTCGTCAACCTCCATGAGGTTCGTTTCAATTGCCTTAGCGGCACTCAGATTAAGCGCGATATTGACTTTACCACGGCGCTGCTGAGTTTCGACGACTCTTACAATAATCCCTCTGCCGTCCTGCGCGGGCTTAATTGCCTCAATAATCACATTGTTGCAATCAACCGATGCGAATGATTTTTCACAGGCGTCTCCGTTTTGCTCAGCGCAGTAATAAGCGAGAGGAGGAATGTTGAGCGAGAGCGCCTTGCGAACGGTTTCGGCATCCTGCCAGCTGTTCTTATGCGGATAAAAAGCATAAATAAAGCTGTTGACACCGTGGTCGCCAACGGGGTCGGGGCAGGTGGGAGCGCGCATGAGCGTTATGCGCATATGGCTGTCAAGAATATCGTAGCCGTATTTGCAGTTGTTCATCAGACTCACGCCGTAGCCGCTTTCGGAAAGGTCCGCCCATTTGTGACCGCAAACCTCAAACATCGCTCTGTCAAAGCTGTTATTGCGGTGAGTGGGGCGCCTGATTGCGCCATGAGCGATTTCGTAGCTGGCCTCGGTATTTATTACGGCAACATCAAAGCCGCTCTTTAACACCTTGTCTGTTTCTTGCCAGTCAACAGTCGTATCAAAATAAACCGCATCATCGTCGGCGTTAAGAATAACATCCTGCGTGATTTTTGATTTATTAAAGGAGCGCACGATGCGGATAACTCCGCGCTGCGGCGAGGCCTCGATGACCTCGATGCTGTCAGCCTCGGTAAGCTCCCACATTTTCTTCTGGTAGTTGATTTCAAGGTTCCAGGCTGTTTCGTGAACGCACTTATCCTGTGAAATGGTGAGAATGTTGCCTCTGCCGTCAAGCGCCTCGCGGTCGTTGGTTTTATCATAGACGCTTGTGATAATGCCGTTTTGGTCAAGCTCAACACGCAGGCGGCTGTTTTCGAGCAGAGCTTTGTTCGCCGTAACGCATTTTGCGGCGTTCGGCGCGTCGGCAAGGCGGAAAGCCTTGTAGCCCATGGGCGGCAGGGAGTCAGGCGTAAAGGTCATAATGAATTCGCCGTTATTTTCACATACGCGGCAGGGCAGGGCTTCACCCTTTGAATCAAGCGGGCGAAGATTGGCAGAAGGCACCTTAACGGTGACGGGCGACTTTTGCTCAAGGGAGGTCAGATTCCAGACTATGACGCTCGCGCCCCGGCATTTAACATTTTTATTCAGCTTCGCAATCGCCGAATCGCGAACCGCTTGAGTGCGCTTTGTGAGCGCTTCATAATCCCTGTGGCAGTCAATATAAACCTCGTGAATTGACGAGCCGGGCAGAATATCGTGGAATTGATTGACGAGCAGCGTTTTCCAGCAGTCCTCAATTTCATTCTTTGGATACTCCGCGCCCGAATCATTGAGCGCGAAAAGGCTGAGCATTTCGCCGCGGCTGAGAAGGTATTCGTTGAGCCTGTTGTATTTTTTAACGAAGGCCTGACTTGTGTATGTTCCGCGGTGGTTTTCATAATACATTTCACCGTTCCAGACGGGAAGCTCATCGCTCTGATTTGCAACGGTGCTGAAAAATTCGTCAACATGACCTATCTCGGTTTGGGGGAGACCCGGATAGTTTTTAAGCCTCTTGCCGCGCTCAAGCATCGGATAGGTCGGGCCGCCGCCGCCGTCGCCGTGGCCGTACATTGCCATGGTGGTGTTAACGATATTCTTTTCATCGCTGGTTTCGGCGTTCTCAATATCGCCCAGGTCATATTCGCCGTTGTAGCTCGCGCGCTGAAGATAGGCGAGGATTTCATCGCCGTTATTGCCCTTCCAGCGGAAAAGCGTATGCGGGAAGCGGTTGGTATCGTTATTGTTAAGCTTTGAGGTAAGGAAATTCTTCATACCGCTGCGCTTGATAATCTGAGGCAGCGCCCATGAGAAGCCGAAGCAATCGGGCAGCCAGTAGGTGTCGCTCGCCTTACCGAATTCTGTCATAAAGAACTCCCTGCCGTAAAGCAGCTGGCGTATAAGCGCTTCGCCCGAGGCAATATTGGTATCTGCCTCAACCCAGACATTGCCGACAATGTCCCATTGCCCGTTTTTGACTTTTTCTTTTACGCGCTCATAAACATCGGGATAATATTTCTTTGTCATATCGTATAGCACTGCCTGGCTTTGGGCAAAGGTCATCTCGGGGTATTTGTCCATCAGCGAGGTTACGTTGGAGAAGGTGCGCGCGCTTTTGCGAACGCTCTCCTGAAGCCGCCAGAGCCACGCGACATCGATGTGGCTGTGACCTGTAAAAATAACCTTGCTTTGGGGCAGATATTTGATTTTTGACAGCTCACCATGAAAATACTCTGCAGCCTCGCCGATAGTTTTACGAACCCGCTCGGGCTCAAAATCAAAGTCCACCATATGAAGGCTATCATCAATTGCGCGGTAGATGGCGGCGCAGATATGCTCATCCTTGATATGCTTCAACGCGTCAAAGGCAAGGGCGAGGTCAAAGCAATAACCCTCGCAAACGGTATCGACCTGCACGATTTCGGCCTTGGCAAAGGTGTACTCGGTGCTTTTCGCGCCCGCCATCGCGGCGCCGCAGAAGTCGCCTGAGTTCACGCCTGCTTCAATTCGGATATCGAGCTTGTCGCCGGCCTTGAAGCCGCCCAGCATTATGGTTTCGCGGTGCTTGCGGGGGTTGCCGCAGGTGGCGGAGCCCATGACGAAGCCGTTGATTGTTACAAGCGATTCGCCGCCCACATTAAGCTCAAGGCGAAGCTCGCTGCCCGTGAAATCGGCGGGGATTTCGGTGGTTTTTTGGAATATGTTGGCTTCATCGTAGCCTGATTGCCAGCGGTCGCCAAGGCGGATAACGGTTGAGGAATCCTCCATACGGTATTCGCCCTCTGAAGCGTAAAGTCCCTTGGTATAGCTCCACTCGTCAAGCGAAAGGGTCTTTTCGTGAAGATAATCAGGCAGATACTTTTCATACATGAATTCAAGTACCCTCGGTTTTGGTGTTATCATGATAGCCTCCTAAAGTTGAAATTTTTTATGACTCACAGCGCTTTAAGCTGTGCAAAATCTGATTTAAGGCTCAGGTAAAGATGTTTATATAAGGCGAGGTATTTGTTATAAACAGCCGCGTCGTCCGCGAGCGGCTCAACGGCTTTGTCCTTTGCTACAACGCCGTCGCACGCCTCGTATATATCGCGGTAAATTCCCGCTGCCGTTCCCGCGAGCAGCGCGGCACCCAGCGCTCCGCCCTCGTCGGCCTTGAGCGTGGTTACGCGGCAGTTATAGCAGCTTGCAAAAATCTGCCGCCACAGCGGACTTTTTGCTCCACCGCCGCAAAGTGTAATTGTTGAAACATCTGTACCAAGCTCTCTGAAAACATCAAGACATTCCCTTTGAGAAAACGCGACACCCTCAAGCACGGCGCGAATCATATCCGAGCGTGTGTGCATTGCCGAGAGACCGAAGAAAACGCCGCGGCAGTCGGCATCGGGGTGAGGGGAACGCTCGCCCATAAGGTAGGGCAGGAATATCAGCTTGTTTGAGCCAGCGGGAACCTCGGCGGCAAGCTGGTCCATGAGAATATACGGGTCAACCGAGTTTACCGCCGCGCGCGCAACCTCGCCCTGGCAGCAGTTATCGCGAAGCCATTTTAGCGAAATGCCCGCGCCCTGAGTGCAGCTCATAAGCGTCCATTTACCCGGTACGCTCGCGCAAAGCGAGTGAACCCTGCCGCCCATATCAAGCTGTAATTCATCGGTAACCGCGTAAATAACGGCAGAGGAGCCGATGGTGTTGAATGCGCTGCCGCTGCGGACTATTCCGCAGCCGATTGCCGCCGCGGCGTTGTCGCCCGCGCCGCCCGCGACGGGCGTGCCTGCCTTGAGCCCCGTGAGCGCAGCCGCGCTTTCGGTAACATAACCCGTTATATCGGGCGACTCGTGCATTCGGGCAAGCAGGCTTTTATCAATACTGAGCTTTGAAAGCACCTCGCCCGACCAGCAGCGGTTCTTGACATCCATAAGCTGCATACCCGAGGCGTCCGAGACCTCGGTGGCAAATTCGCCTGTGAGCATATACCTTATATAATCCTTTGGCAAAAGGATATGGGAGCATTTTGAATATATTTCGGGTTCGTTTTGCATAACCCACAGTATTTTGGAAGCTGTGAAGCCCGTCATGGGCGGGTTTGCGGTGATTTCGATTATACTCTTTTCGCCAACCAGGCGGTTAATTTGATCGCATTGACTCGCGGTGCGCTGGTCGCACCAGATGATGGATTTGCGTAAAATGTCGCCGTTCTTATCGAGCATAACAAGCCCGTGCATCTGCCCGGACAGGCCTATTCCGGCTATCTCATCGCCCTTTGCGCCCGTGGCAGACAGCACGCCTTGAATCCCTTCAACGCATGCGTTCCACCAGTCGAGCGGCTCCTGCTCCGCGTATCCGTTTTGCGGCTGATAGAGAGGGTAGCCGACTGATTTACTTGAGAGCGCGGTGCCGTTAATATCAAACAGCACGGTTTTTGTCGCTGAAGTACCGATATCTATGCCGAGAAGGTAAAGCATTTAATCACCCTTTCTTGACAGGTATTCATCAAAAAGCTGCTTTTTTCTGTCGTCGGTGTATTCATAACCCCAAAGATTTTTTATTCCCTCAAAATCCTCAAAGGTTTCATCGGGCAAAACCTTTGCAAAGCCGACTTTAAAGGGCAAGTTGAACTCGGCCGTGCCGTTCGATGCAATATAACATTCCTCGCTTATCTCAACAGCTCTGCGGTTCGCCTCATAGCGCGGGAATTCCTCATCATATTTTATCTGAGTAGTCGGGAACAGAATAACCCCCGCGTCACAAAGCTCATAAAAGAGCACCGAGGTGCCGAAGTGACCGTGGTGCGCAGCTTGTAAAATATCGCATTTAAGCTCTTTGCCATAGCGCGAGGTAAGCACCTCGCTCTCCTCGCCGCCCGCGTCGCCCGGGAAAAGTAAAACCGAGCCGTTCGCCTGAATTCTGATAACAGTGGAGGAGTCGTTATAATTCTCAAGGCTGTTTGGGTAAACATCATCATGAGTGCAGAGCACATCAACTACGAGGTTGCGTATACAGAACCTTTGCCCTGTATGAGGAGTGATAATCTGCATGTTATCAAGTGAAGCGGCAAACGCTTCAAATTGCCTTTGCTTTAATTTATCGCTCTCGCTCCAATTATCGCTGTCACGATGGTCGGCGGGGCAGAAATTGAATATTATACGCTCGAGCTCAACATCACTGTGTTCATCGCGCACGAAATCCATGAATTTTGAGGTGTGGTCAATATGACCGTGGCTGAAAAACCATCCGGCAATGCGTATTTTTTCACTCTGAGGGGTTCTTTCGCGCAGGAAGCGATATATGCGCTCATTATCATTTATTGAATAAAAATGAGCGCTGTCTATCAAAAAGAAGCTACCATCTGCGCATTTAATTATGTAGCACATTCCGCAGTCAATAAGGCTGTGGTCAACCTCAAACTGCCACAGGGTTGTATCGCCGTCTGCCGATTGAACGAGCGGAGGGAGGGTAGTGTTCTTATCAAAAACTGCCCGAATGCAGCCGTCGCAGGGCGTAAAATAAATATGCGCAAGGTATTCGCTGCCTACAAAGTTTAAGCTCAGATTGCCCGCTATGTTGTTTTCGCTCACCTTTTCATAGCCGTTTTGTAAAAGCACCTGCGCCGCCTTGCCAAAAAGCGCGGCGTCAGCGCCTCGGTAAAGCTTCAGAGCTGCACCGCCGTAAGCGTATACAGGTTCGCTCTTGAGTGAAGAAAGGGGAGAAAGAATATCAAAATTATCTGTCACAGCAATGCCTCCGTAATGTTGTAGCGGACGCCCTCTTTACATTCAAAAACGGTGTTGCCGTTAATATATTCGGTTCTTACGCTTTCGCCGCCGAGAGAAACAGTGTATTCGCCCGCGAGAACCGCTTTGCCGCCTTTAATCGATTCAATGCTTGCCCACACGAGGCTCTTGTTTTCCCACTCAATGTCAAGCTCAAATCCGCCGCGTGCGGCAAGACCTGCAGCCCTGCCGCCGGCGAGTTCATCGGGGAGCGCGGGCAGGATGTCAATAATAAAATTGCCGTCGTTGGTCTTTAAATGGCTTTGCAGCAGCATCTCGGTAATACCCGCCGCCGCGCCGAAATTGCCGTCAATTTGAAACGGCGGGTGAGCATCAAACAGATTCGGGTAAACTCCGCCGCCGTTTGAGTAGTTATAGCCCTTAGTTTTAACCACGCGTAGTTGCCTTTTAAGCAGTTTATAGGCACGGTTGCCATCACCAAGACGCGCCCAAAAGTTAACCTTCCACGCGAGCGACCATCCAGTGCCATCATCACCGCGGATTTCAAGGGATTTTTTTGCTCCTTCAGCGAGGAGTGGCGTTTCGGTAAGGCTAATCATTGACCCGGGGTGAACTCCGTACATATGTGAGCAATGCCTGTGGTGAATTTCAGGTGCATTCAAGTCCCAGTCACCGTACCATTCACAAAGCTGCCCCGCGGAGCCTATTTTCAATGGGCGAAGCCTTCCGCGAAGGTTGATGAGCCTGTCGCGCAAATCATAATCGCAGCCGAGAATATTGCAGATATCAATAACATACGAGAAGTTATCATAGAGCATTTCAATATCCATCGCGTTGCCCTTGCATACCCAGCCCTTTCGCCTGCCATCTTTAAAGTTGTTTTCGGGAGAGGTTGAGGGGTTTGTGATGAGCGTGCCGTCAGTATCCTCAACAAGCAGATTTAAATTAAAAATGCAGTTTTCTTTGATTGCCGGGTAAAATTCGCGAAGCAGTTCAATATCCTGCGTATACGCGTAATATTCATAAAGGTGACGGCACATCCACGCGCCGCCAAGCGGGTACTGCGACCATCCGCCACCCCAGCCGGGCGAGGTCCACAGCCACGGGTTAGTTATCGTGTATAAAGTCCAGCCCTCGCTGTTATAATAAGCTTTTGCCGTTTTTTTGCCGTTTTCAATGAGCGCCATAATCAGCGAAGCGAGCGGGCGGGTGCAGTCGGCAAGGTTAGCAGGTCCTGCCGGCCAGTAATTCATTTGAACATTAATATTTGTATGGTAATCGCAGTGCCACGGAGCCTCATAATCCTTACACCATAAGCCCTGCAGGTTAGCGGGCAGGATGTTGTCGGGTCTGCTCGAGCAAATGAGAAGATACCTGCCGAATTGATAAAACAGCTCAATCAGCCCGGGGTCGGCTTTGCCCTTTTCAAGGCGGCGCAGGCGTGATGGAATGTCAAGGTGTGATAAATCCTCACCGTCAAAAAACAGCTCGTTTCGCTCGTATAAGCTTCTGTAATCCTTGATATGGCTTGATTTTACCGCTTCATAACCCGCAATAACGGCGGACGCAAGCCTGTCTGAAACGCCCTGTGCGGGGTCAGCGCCTTTGAAATTATTGCTTTGGTCGAGAATGTAATCGGTGCCTGCCGCAAAAAAGAATACCACGCTGTCCGCGCCCGAAACCGTGAGCGCGCCGCCATCACAGGTAACGAAGCCGCCGTAATTGACCGCGACAAGCCTTGCGTCAAAGCGCATATGGTTTATATCCCCGTCAGCGTTGCCGCAAAAGTGAAGCTGATTGCCCGCCGCTTCGTTAATTTCGCAGTGTTTTCGTTTAGCGGTAACGGTAATATTGAGAGAGGATTTTTTACTCGCAGTGAATTTCAGCGACAGCACACCATAGGGTGCCGAAACAAAAGCCTCACGGGTATAGGTAACAGAGTCCATTGAGTATTTTACGCCGCAAACGGCGTTCTCAATATCAAGCTCACGCGAATAATCGCCGTAGGGCTTGCTTCGCGCGGGGTGAATCTCAAAAAACAGCTCGCCGAGCGTTTGGTATGAGCCGGAGTAAGCGCCGTCAAAGCCGCCGCCGTTATTGGTGAATTCCTTATCAAGCAGGCTTTGCGCCTTTGAGTATTCACGGTTGTCAATAAGTTTACGCAGACGCGGCAGATGCTCATATGCCCTCATTTTATCCGCGTTGGGGTACGGCTCGCCCGACCAAAGTGATATTTCGTTGAGCTGGATTCTCTCGGAGTTAACGCCGCCGTAAACCATCGCGCCAAGGCGGCCGTTGCCAAGGGGCAGCGCCTCCTCCCACGCGCGGGCGGGTGACTTATATGAAAGGATATTCATCGTGCTGTCTCCTTATAAACTCATAAAAATATATTATCAAACTAATAAAGCCGTGTCAATCAATATTATCCGTTTGTGTCATCATTTGCACAAACTTTTGAGCCGCTGAGCTTAAAGTGATATGCTTTGAGTAGCAGCAGCCTATCGCACGCGCGGGAACGGGACTTTTTTGCTTTAATTCAAAGACCGCACCGCTTTCAATGTATTTTTGCGAAAATTCTCTGATAACACACGAAACGCCGAGATTGATGCTCGCGAATTGTAGCAGCAGCTCGTGAGCGCCCAGCTCAATGGTTGCGCCGAGCGAGCAGCCTGAGCGGGCAAAAACTTCGTCAACATAGTTGCGGGAATTTGATTTTTTTTCGAGCAGAATCAGCGGAAGGCAGGCAATTTCACGCCTTGAGAGCGTCTTGCCGCGCAAATGCTCAAAGCCGTTACCTGCGACAAAAACATCGTGAACCTTCAAGCATTCGGCTATTTCAAGGCTTGCGTCAGTTATGGGCAAATTGCCGAAGGCGAGATCAATAGTGCCGCTTTTAAGAAGGTCAATCGCCTCTCTCGTCACGCGGTTAACCACCCGAATTTTAATATTCGGGTATGCCCTATGGTAGCTCTCAAGCAGGGGAGTCAGGTAATAGAATGAAACCGTATCGCTCGCGCCGATTTTTATTTCGCCCTCCTCGAGCGTGCGAAAAGCGGTGAGCTTTCGCGTGCCCGTTTCGATAAGCTCGATGGCGGACAGGGTGTATTCATAAAGTGTTTCACCCTCGCGGGTGAGCTTTATTCCGCGCGAGGAGCGTATGAAAAGCTTGGTGTCAAGAGTATCCTCAAGCTGCTTTATTGCCTGGCTTACCGCCGATTGAGTCATATATAGCTTTTGTGCCGCCTGCGAAACGCTTTTTGAGCCTGCTGCCACATTAAAAATACGGTATTGCTCAAGCTTTGCATCCATATTAGCTCTCCTTATATCTAATAGTAGAATTACTAACTTTACTTATAGCATATTCTGTCGTATAATGCAATAGAAGACCAAGGATTTTCTTATTATTTTATTATTTTAAGGAGTATGTCTGAAATGGAAAGATTAGTCGGTACAGTTTCACGCGGAATCCGCGCCCCTATTATCAAAGCCGGTGATGACCTTGTCAATATCGTCACATCCTCGGTGCTTGCCGCGGCAAATGCCCCTACAGACGGCTTTGAAATCCGTGAGCGCGATGTCGTCGCTGTTACGGAAGCCGTTGTTGCCCGCGCGCAGTCAAACTATGCCACTGTTGACGATATCGCCGATGATGTCAGAGCAAAGCTCGGCGGCGGCACAATCGGCGTTATTTTCCCGATTCTCAGCAGAAACCGTTTTGCCATTTGCCTTCGCGGAATAGCGATGGGCGCCAAAAAAATAGTTCTCATGCTCAGCTACCCCTCGGATGAGGTGGGCAATCACCTTGTTTCGCTCGATATGCTTGACGAAAAAGGCGTTAACCCCTATACCGATGTTTTAACCTTAGAGAAGTACCGTGAGCTTTTCGGCGAAAACAAGCACCCGTTTACCGGTGTTGACTATGTTGAATATTACGGCTCGCTTATCAGGGAGTGCGGCGCTGAGGTCGAAATCATTTTTGCGAATAACCCGCGCGCTGTTCTTGACTACACTAAGAACATCCTAACCTGCGATATTCATACGCGCGAGCGCACCAAGAGAATTCTCAGGCAAGCGGGCGCCGAAATCGTCCTCGGCCTTGACGATATATTAAACGCCTCTGTTAACGGCAGCGGCTTCAACGAAAATTTCGGTTTGCTCGGCTCTAACAAGGCGACCGAGAATAAAATCAAGCTTTTCCCGAGAGACTGTACAGACTTTGTTTATGCGGTGCAAAAGAAGATTTTTGAAGCAACCGGCAAAAGCGTTGAGGTTATGGTTTATGGCGACGGCGCGTTCAAAGATCCCGTGGGCAAGATTTGGGAGCTTGCAGACCCCGTTGTTTCACCCGCTCATACAGCAGGTCTCATCGGTCAGCCTAACGAGGTTAAGCTAAAATACCTTGCCGATAATAACTTCGCGGACCTCAGAGGTGACGCGCTTAAGTCGGCAATATCCGATTACATAAGGAATAAGGGCAGCGACCTTGTCGGCTCAATGGAGTCGCAGGGCACAACCCCCAGAAGACTTACAGACCTTATCGGCTCGCTTTGCGACCTTACAAGCGGCAGCGGCGACAAGGGCACGCCGATTATCTATATTCAAGGGTATTTCGATAATTTCACCACTCTGTAATCTATCAGACTGCGGCAAAAATCAGTCCGCCCCGCGCTTCGGCGTGGGGCGGAATCTTATCTTTGTATTAAAATGATTGAATTTCACCGGCAAAGATAGTATTATGTATTTAGGAATATGTGTAATATCTTTTTTGGAGAAAACGATGACTGCTACAATAATAACCGACTCAGACAAAAAGTTAATAGAATTCAGCGGTAATCAAACTCTGAGCGATATTTTGTCACTCGGCGGCATTGGGCTGCCGAAGCCCTGCGCCGGCAGAGGAACCTGCGGCAAATGCAAGGTTGAGGCTCACGGCGAGCTTTCACCGCTTTCACCAGAGGAGGAGCAAAAGCTGACCGCCTCCGAAAAGGCAAGCGGCGTTAGGCTTGCCTGCCGCGCGTATGCGGTGGGAGATGTGATTATCGTTGCCAAAAGCGGCGGCGAAATCGCGGGCGTAACAAAGGGTTATTCCGACTATTTTGAGCTTGACCCTGTAACAGGCGATGAGGACTGCTATGCCGGAGCGGTTGATATCGGAACGACTACGGTTGCGTTTTATATTTATAAGATGCCGCAGTGCGAGTGTGTAAAAACAATGTGCGAGCCAAATGCTCAGGTCCAGTTTGGTGCCGATGTAATATCGAGAACTCAATACGCCATGAACGGCGGCTCAGACAAAATTATGGCTGTAATTCGCGGGCAGATAGACACCGCTCTCGCGTCCTTCGGCAAAAAAATATCCCGGCTTGTTGTAACGGGGAACACCACCATGCTGCACCTCTACACGGGCGAGAATGTGGATAAGCTTTCGGTTTATCCGTTTGAGCCTGCAACCCTTTTTGGCGAGTGGCGGGGCGACACATACCTCGCTGGCTGCATATCCGCATATGTCGGCGCGGATATCACCTGCGCGGTGCTTGCGAGCGGAATGTTAAATCATGATAATTCACTTTTGATTGATATCGGAACAAACGGCGAAATGGCATATTATTCGGGCGGCGAGCTTGTATGCTGCTCGACCGCGGCGGGACCGGCGTTTGAGGGCGCGGGAATCAGCCGGGGCAAGATTGCCGCAAACGGAGCAATTGACCATGTGTATATTGCAAACGGCAAAATCGAATTCTCTGTTATCGGCGGCGGCAGGGCAAAGGGTATCTGCGGCAGCGGGCTGATTGACGCGGTGAAATGCCTGATTGAGCTTGGCGAAATTGATGAAACAGGGCGGCTTGAAAGCGCCGTTCAAATCGGTGACAGCGGCGTGTTCATCACGCCCGGGGATATAAGGGCAGTGCAGCTCGCGAAGGCTGCAATCCGCGCGGGTATTGATACGCTTTGCCCAAATCCTAATGAGATTGAACGCTTTTACATTGCCGGCGGTTTCGGCAGCTTTGTTGATATCGGCAGCTGCGCGGCGATAGGGATGATACCGCGCGAGGTAGCAAAAAAGGTTCAGGTTATCGGCAACGCCGCAGGCAGCGGAGCGTCAATGATATTGCAGAGTAAAGCCTGCCTTACAAAGAGCGAAGAAATCGCGAGGAATGCCAAAACGTGCGAGCTTTCAACCGACAGCGTATTCATGGAGAAGTATATTGAAAATATGTATTTTATCTAAAGCAACGCCCCGTTTCGTGATGAAACGGGGCGAATTGTTTTATCCGTTTTTAAGGAATCTGTGGAATTTTGCCTTTTCAAGAGCAAGGTAGATTGACTTAGTAAAGGGCAGAACTGCGAAAAGCACCATTGACATTGAAAACAGCGGGCTGGGGTTAACAGTCTTTTTGCCTTTTTCGAGTCCCTTGACCATTTTACGCGCGACAACCTTGGGGCTTTGAACAGGGAACGGGCGCTCAAACTCGCGCTCGTTTGCCGTCTTAAAGAAGTTTGTATCAGTGGCTATCGGGTAAAGGCAGGTAAGCGTCAGGTTCTCAGGCATTTCATATCGAATACCCTGCTGGAAGCCGTGCAGGGCAAATTTTGAGGAGGAGTAAATCGTAAAGCCCGGCATAGCCAATTTACCGATTGCCGACACCGTCATAGCGTAATGACCGGGTTTGCCGCCGAGATAATTAATATATTTCTGGTATGTATAAATCGGTGAAAACACATTGGTTTCAAACATTTTTACCGCTCTGTCCCAATCAAGGTAATCAACTTTTTCATAATAGGGATAGCCCGCGTTGGCGTAAAAAATGTCGATGCCGCCCAAAACCTCAATGGCCTTTTCAAAAATCAAATCAACATTTTCTTTATTTGAAACGTCGCATTGCAGGGCAGTAACATTTTTGCCGAATTTGTTGATTTCGTTGAGGTTAATGTCAACGGCAAGAATCCTGTTGCCCTCGCCCGCCGAAATTAATTTCAAAACCTCAAGACCGATTCCGCTGTTTGCACCTGTCAGAACGATGCGCTTGTTTTTTAGCATGGCGCTGCCTCCAATATCAGAATAATTTAATTGTAAACGGTTTTTCTCATTGTGTCAAGTCAAGACTATTGCTTTTGTCAATAGAAACTGTTACAATATATTTACGTTTGGGAGGTGCAGTTTTGGAATACAAAATGCTTTTTTCGCCGATGAATATCGGCAAGGTTACAATTAAGAACCGTTTAGTGATGGCGCCCATGCTTATGGGCTTCGGTAGGTTTGATGGCACGGTGACAGAGAAGATGGCCGATTATTATGAGGAACGCGCCAAGGGCGGCATGGGGCTCATCATAACCGAAATCACGCGCGTTGATGATAAGACGGGCGCCTCTGCGTTTGCTCAGATGGCGATGAGCCACGATTATCAGATTGAGCCGCTTCGAGGAATGGTTGACAGAATTCACAGTCACGGCGCTAAAATATTTGTTCAGCTGCATCATCCCGGAAGGCAGAATATGGGGCTGCTTATCGGCACAGTTCCAATGAGCATCGGGCTCGATAAGTATTTGCCGTTTTATTCAAAGCTACTCTACAGCATTGTACCTGCCGGCAAGGTGCTCATGGAGAAGCACCTTGTGCCGCGCGTCGTTTCACCGTCAAAATGTGAGAATGTTTATTTTGCGGACGGCAACAACCGCGCGCTGAGCAAAAAAGAGATTAAGAAGCTCATAAGCGAATTTATTCAGGCGGCTGAGAGAGTGAAGAAATCAGGCGCTGACGGCGTTGAGCTTCACGCCTCTCACGGCTATTTGATTCAGCAGTTTTTAAGTCCGCATACAAATAAAAGAACCGATGAATACGGCGGCTCGCTTGAGAACCGTATGCGGTTTTTGCTTGAAATCCTCGCGGGTATCAAGGAGAGCTGCGGCAGCGATTTCCCAGTGATAGTTCGCCTGACGGTTGATGAATGCTACGATAAAATCGGAAGACCGGGCGTCGGCTATGCGCTCAATGAGGGCGTCATGATGGCGCAGCGGCTCGAAGAAGCGGGCGCTGACGCGATTGATGTTTCCTCCGCGGGCTATGATACCTTCAATTACTGGCTTGAGCCAACCTCGTTTGAATGCGGCTGGCGCAAATATATGGCCGCCGCTGTCAAGGCAAAGGTGAAAATACCCGTGCTCGCGGCTAACCTTATCCGCTCCCCCGAGCAGGCGGAGCAGCAGCTTGAGGAAGGCGCGCAGGACTTTATATCACTTGGCAGGCCGACAATAGCGGACCCGCATTGGGCTCAAAAAGCTCAGCAGGGAAAAGCAGAGGAAATAAACCGCTGCATTTGCTGCCTTTATTGCATTGAGAGTATGCAGAATAATGCCTATGTCGGCGGTCACGGCGGCTGCTCAATCAACCCGTTCATTGGCAAAGAAAAAACCGTTCTTGAGAAAAACGGCGGCGGTAAAACCGTCGTGATTATCGGCGCGGGCCCCGCAGGGCTTATGGCGGCTCGTCTTTTGTCACAGCGCGGGTTTAAATGCGTTGTGTTAGAGAAAGAGCAGGCGGCAGGCGGTCAGCTCAGGCTCGCTGCAGCCCCTCCGCTCAAGACAAAAATCAACTGGTGCATTGAAGATATGCTCACCTCTGCCGTTAAGGCAGGCGCCGATATAAGGTTCGGCACCGAGGCAACCCAAGAGAATATAGCTCAGCTAAAGCCCTACGCGGTTGTTGTCGCGACGGGCGGCAATGCGGTTCACCCGCGTTCAATCAAGGGCGCCGACGGCAAGAATGTTTACACATCAACCGATGTGCTTGACGGCTCCCATATTCCGCAGGGCAAGCAGGTTGCTGTTATCGGCTCGGGAATGACGGGTCTTGAAACTGCCGAGCTGCTGTGCGAAAATGGCAATAAGGTAACAATAATCGAGATGGCGAACAGCATCGCGCCCGGTACATGGATGCAGCACGTTGATGATGCTTTGCCGCGCCTTCGTGCCGCAGGGGCAAAAATTCTCACCTCAAGAAAGCTTGTTGAAATAACGCCGAACAGTGTTATCCTTGAAGGCAGGGGCAAAAAAGCTGCGCGTAAGAGCATTGAGTGTGACGAGGTGGTGCTTTCGCTCGGCGTACGCAGCGATAACGCGCTGTATGAAAGCATCAATGGTAAGTTTGACAAGGTATATCTTATCGGCGACGCGAAGAAAGTAGGCCGCATTGCCGACGCTACCGCGGCAGCGTTCAAATGCGCCACAGAGTTGAATTAAACGAGTTGTATTTAAGAAACAAGATTCCTTGTCCGAGAACGCGAAGTATTTACTTATGGCCGTCATTTATGACGGCCTTTTATTTTGATAATTATACTAACCGTAAAATCTATTGTGCATCTCAATAGCTTTGTCCGCATATGTATTTATAAAAACAAAGAACGGACGGTGCTTTCTTTATGGATAGTATGAATTATTACGAGCCGCGCAGACGTGAAAGGCAGGATTATCGCTTAGGCAGCTCAGCGCCAAAGAAACAAAAGACAAAGGCGGATTATCTTTTTAATCTTATGATAATTCAAACCGTTATTTGCACCGTGCTTATCGGTATGACGGCGCTTGTGTGCCGCATAAGCCCATCGGCAAAAGAAAAACTTAAAAGTGAATACACCAAAATAATGAGCGTGGATATGTCCGGCAGCGATGTATGGAACAGTATCAAAAACGCCGCGGGCTATGCCTTTGAGCCTCTGCGCTCGGGCGCGCTTTCAACCTTCAATGCCGCTACTCAAACCGATGTTATTCAAATCAATGAGGATGAAGTTTACTCCGTCGAAACATTTGAGGCGGTCAGCGATGCCACCGGCGAAACGGTTGCAATCGGCATGATTGAGGCCACGGGCGGCTTAGATATGAGCGAAAAAACCGCCAAGGACGGAACATCATTTGCACCCTATTATGTTACAGTGCCGCCCGTGATACCCGTAGAGGGCAAAATAACCTCGCGTTTCGGCTACCGCACCAATCCCATAACAGGCAAATATGGGTTCCACACAGGGCTTGATATCGGCTGCGACGAGGGCACTCCCATAGCCTCGGCGTTTTACGGTGTTGTTAAAGAAACAGGCGAAAATGATGTCAGCGGCAAATATGTAATTATGGAGCATTCCGAGGGACTCGAAACTCGATATTATCACTGCTCAAAAATTCTCGTTAAGCCGGGTGCGGTAATTCGCCAGGGCGAAACGCTCGCGAGGGTGGGCTCAACCGGCTGGTCAACAGGGCCGCATCTGCATTTTGAGGTAAGAATTAATAATGTCTGCGTAAATCCTGAGCTTTTACTTTATCCCGATGCGGATTAAGACCAAACACACCCTGCTGGATATCCGCGTGCTTTTCGCGGCGGTCGTAACGCTGATGCTTCTTGCCGATTCGAAAGGCATTGCCGCCCTTGCTCTTGCGGCGTGTGTACTGCACGAGTGCGGGCACATCATTTGTCTGATTGTCTTAGGCGATTATCCATACAGAATAACACTGTCATTTTTCGGTATGCGAATAGAGCGGCGAAGCAAGACAGGCGTTTCGCGGAAAAATGAAATTTTGATTGCAATTGTCGGTCCGCTGGTGAATTTCATCATTTTCGCGGCATTTGCCGCGTTTGACCGTTTCAAAATTATGGCGCAGGCAAACCTGCTTGTGGGAATATTTAACTCTCTGCCCTGTCTGCCACTTGACGGCGGCAGCATACTATTTAATGCTTTGGCTATAATAAAAAACGAGCAAACAGCTCATAGGGTATGCAGGATAACCTCTGTTGCCACGCTTTGTGTTATGGCTGCCTGCTCGATGCCCCTGCTTATCTTTTCAAAGAATTTTACGCTGCTCGCCGTCACGATTTATCTCGCAATTGCGATCAAAACAGCAGAAAAATATATAGTATAGATTTTTTCTCTCATTTGTGATAAAATGTATTTATCTAAAATGAAGTCGGAGAAAACTATGTTTCCAAAAGAAATCGAAAACTGCTTGCCCTTAGTTCAAAAGCCCGGCAGATATACCGGCGGCGAGCTTAACAGCGTTGTTAAGGATAAAAACGATGTTTCGATTCGCTACGCCTTCTGCTTTCCTGATACCTACGAAATCGGAATGTCTCATCTCGGCATGAAAATCATTTATTCGCTTGTCAACGCGCGTGAGGACGCGTGGTGCGAGCGAGTTTTTGCGCCCTGGATTGATATGGAAGAAATAATGAAGTGTAAAGGCATACCGCTTTACACTCTGGAGAGCGGCGACCCGATAAAGGACTTTGATATAATCGGGTTCACAATGCAGTATGAATTGAGCTACACTAATGTTCTTAATATGCTTTCGCTCGCGGGCATACCGCTGCATTCGGCAGACAGGCTCTCGTTAACCCCGATTATCATCGCAGGCGGCACCTGCGTATGTAATGCTGAGCCGATGGCAGAGTATTTTGACCTCACTCTTCCGGGCGAAGGCGAGGAGGTTACAAATGACCTGCTCGACCTGCTCAAAGCGCATAAAATCAAGGGCTCGACCAAGGAAGAATTTCTTCGTGAGGCGGCGAAAATCCCCGGAGTTTATGTACCCTCGCTTTATAATGTGAGTTATAATCAGGACAATACCGTTAAGTCGGTTACGCCGCTCGGCGATGCGCCCGAGAAGGTGAAAAAAAGGGTGGTATCAAACCTTGATACCATGTTTGCTCCTGACAACTTTGTGGTGCCGTTTCTCGAGGTGGTTCATGACAGAACAACCGTTGAGATATTCAGGGGATGTATTCGAGGATGCCGCTTCTGTCAAGCCGGATTCCTTTACAGACCTCTGCGCGAAAAATCCGCTCACGTGGTGCAGGAGCAATGCAGGGCAATCTGCAATTCAACGGGCTATGATGAGATTTCCCTGTGCTCCTTGAGTACAAGCGATTACCGAGGCCTTGAGGACTTGCTCGAGAATATGCTCCCGTGGACGGTGGAAGAAAAAATCAATGTATCCTTGCCCTCTCTGCGTGTGGATAATTTCCCCAAAGAGCTCATGGAGCAGATTAACGCCGTGCGCCGAAGCGGTCTTACCTTTGCCCCCGAGGCAGGCACACAGCGGCTGCGCGATGTGATAAACAAGAACATTACTCGGCAGGAGATTCTTTCAACCGTCAACCAAGCCTTTTGCGGCGGATGGACGGCTGTGAAGCTGTATTTCATGCTTGGTCTGCCTACCGAAACCGATGAGGATATTCTCGCCATTGCCGACCTTGCGCAGGCTGTCGTAAATGAATATTACAATAACCCCGATAAACCAAAAGGCAAGTCGGTCAATGTGAGCGTGAGCGTCGCCTCATTTGTGCCAAAGCCCTTTACGCCGTTTCAGTGGGAGCCGCAGGATATCCCCGAAACGCTGTTAGAGAAGCAGAAAATGCTTGTCAGTTCTGTCAAGACACGCAAGGTGAGCATCTCCTTCCATAAGCCTTTTGTGAGTTTTCTTGAGGGCGTTTTCGCGCGGGGCGACAGGCGCTTGGGAAAGGTTATTGAAACGGCTTGGAGCAAGGGCTGCCGCTTTGATGGGTGGGACGATTGCTTTCGTTATGATTTGTGGCTTGAAAGCTTTGAGGAGTGCGGGATTGACCCGTATTTTTATACAAGCAGAGTTCGCTCCTACGATGAGGTGCTCCCATGGGATCATATAGATTACGGAGTGTCAAAGCAATTCTTAATTATCGAAAACAAGAAGGCTCATCTGGGCGAAACAACTCAAAGCTGCCGCGAAAAATGCGCGGGGTGCGGCGCGAATAAGCTTAACGGAGGTGTGTGCAATGAAATCCGTTAGACTTTGGTTTGAAAAATCGGGGCTCGCAATATATATTTCGCACCTTGACATGAACCGCTGTATGATGCGCGCGGTCAGACGGGCAAATATACCTCTTTGGTACACCGAGGGCTTTAACCCCCATCCGTATCTGACATTTTTGATGCCCCTGCCGCTCGGGCAGGAGGGAAGGCGCGAACCGCTTGATATAAAAATTGACGGTGATATGGATAACTCTCAGATTATGGACCGTCTTAACGCCGTTTTACCGGGCGGGATAAGGATTATCGAGGCAAGCGAGCCTGTATGCTCGGGGGCTCAAATTGACTCGGCCGTATACGACATTAAGGCCGTTTTTGAGACTGTTGAGCAGGCGGCAGAGTTCTGTGAAGCCGCCCGTGGAATTCTTGAGGGCGGTGTGCTTAACGCGCAAAAAAGGAGCAAAAAAGGTATGACGAGCGTAAACCTTTGTCCGCTTACGCGCTCATTTGTGACAGCACCGTGCTTAAATGCGGCTGATATTACCGCCGTGCTTGCCGCGGGCAACACCTCAAACTTAAACTGTGACCTTCTTATGAATACGCTTTATACCGAAACGGGATTGAAACCAATTATTACGCGGTGTGTTCGCACAAAACTCCTCAAAGAAAACGGCGAAGAATTCATTTAATAAAAATTATCAAAAAAATGCTTGCATTTAATAAAATATTATGCTATTATAACTTTCGCATTTGTGCCGTCAACTCATAAGACGGGGTTTAATGCTAAAACATTAAAGCAGATGTTCCTCTTTCAGCCGAGCGTTGTTACGAACATCCGATAAAAATTGGAGGAAAATTCAATGGATGCTCTCAGGTTAATTGAGCAGGATTCGCTCAAGACAGAGTTACCCGAAATCGAGATAGGCAGCACCGTTAAGGTGTATGTTAAAATCCGTGAGGGTGAAAGAGAAAGAATTCAGATTTTTGAAGGTGTTGTAGTTGCTCGCAAGGGCGGCGGCATCTCTGAAACATTTACGGTTCGCCGTGTTTCTTACGGCGTTGGCGTTGAGAGGGTTTTCCCCATTCATTCGCCCAATGTTGCCAAGGTTGAAACCGTTCGCTATGGTCGCGTTCGCAGAAGTAAGCTGTATTATCTGCGCGATAAGGTCGGCAAGTCAGCCAAGGTTAAGGAATTAATCAAGTAAGATAACGAATGCGGTGTAACAATCTATGGTTGTTACACCTTTTCTTTCATATTGAAGCTTTATTTTCGTGAAAGGAGGCGGTGCATATGCGAAGGATTGAGGAGTTCTGGATAGAATTCGGCACCGCCGAAGCCGAAACAAGTACACCCTCGCGATTTCTCACCGCTGTTTATGATTTATTAGATTCATTTAAAAGCGCGGTGATTGTTGTCTTTTTACTGTTTGCGTTTGTGTTCCGCGCTGTCGGCGTTGAGGGTGATTCAATGGTGCCGACTCTTGAGAGCGGGAACTGGGTGGCAGTTACCGGCATAATGTTTCATAATGTTGAGCGCGGCGACATTGTTGTTGTTACCCAGCCGTGGGAGCGTGATGTTCCGATAATCAAGCGCGTGATTGGTGTTGCCGGCGATGAAATAATGATAAACTTTATTACCGGCGCAGTTTACGTTAACGGCGAAATAATTGAGGAAAATTACATTAATGAAAAAACTACCGTATGGTATGATGTTAAATTCCCCGTTACCGTGCCGGAGGGAAAGCTTTTTTTGATGGGTGATCACAGAAGCGTTTCGCTTGACAGCCGCTCGAGCATGATTGGCTTCATTGACGAAAGCTATGTCTTGGGAAAGGCGTTTATTAGACTTTACCCCGCTGAGCAGTGGGATTTATATGACAATTGGGAGGAAGAATAACAGATGAAGCTTGCAGACAATAAGGGGTATATGTTCTTTGCTAAGTTACTTTTTGACATTGTGTCAATCATTGTGCCTGCGATTGTAGCGGTATGTATTGTATTCACCTTTTGCTTTCGAACCGCGGGCGTTGACGGCTCATCGATGAACCCGACACTCACTAATGGCGACAGGCTGATTATAACCGCGGGTATAGGCAAGATTACAAACGGAGACATAGTTGTATCTTCGCAGCCGAATGATCTTGAAAAGACTCTTATCAAGCGCGTCATTGCGGTTGAGGGGCAAACCATTGATATTGATTTTAACGCCGGCGTTGTTTACGTTGACGGTGTTGCGCTTGATGAGCCATATACCGCCGCACCTACAAGAGAGAGTCTTGATTTTGACGGTCCTATTACCATTCCCAGGGGATATGTATTCCTCATGGGCGATAACCGAAACCGCTCAACGGACAGCCGCTCAAACCAAATCGGCCTTATTGACAGGGATTATATTATGGGGAAGATGATTTTTAGATTTCTTCCTTTTGGCTCTTTTGCAGTTAATAACTATCAATCATGAATGATAATATGACGGTTCAGTGGTTCCCGGGGCACATGGCAAAAACCCGCAGACAAATCAAGGAATGCCTTCCGCTTGTTGATGCGGTTTGCGAGCTTGTTGATGCTCGCGTACCTCTGAGCAGCCGAAACCCAGAGCTTGATTCGATTACGGGCGCAAAGCCGAGGATAATTCTACTCAACAAGTGTGACCTTGCCGATGAAGAGGCAACGCGCAAGAAGCTCAAGGAATTTGCCTTATCGGGTGTAGCCGCCATGGCCGTGGATTGCAGAAGCGGCAGGGGACTCGATAAATTTCAGAGCGTTGTGCGCGAGACCTTAAAAGAAAAAATTGAATCAAATAATGAAAAAGGTATGGGCGGCAAAGCTTTGCGGCTCATGGTGGTCGGCATACCCAATACAGGCAAATCCTCTTTTATTAACCGCATGGCGGGGCGCAACCGCGCAAAGGTTGCCGACAAGCCCGGCGTGACGCGCAGCAATCAGTGGTTTGCCATCGGCTCGGGTATCGAGCTGCTCGACACTCCCGGCGTGCTGTGGCCTAAGTTTGAGGACCCCGAGGTTGGCTTTAAGCTCGCGTTTATCGGCTCTGTCAAGGATGAGATTCTTGACATCGAAGAAATCGCCGTGCGCCTTCTTCACTTTTTGCGCCGCGATTATGCTGAGAATCTGATAAACAGGTATTCAATTTCAGATTTTGAAGACCTTGACGATTTTCAGCTGCTCGAATTGATTGCCGCGAAACGAGGCATGCTTATCCGCGGCGGCGAGGCCGACACAATGCGCGCGAGCGTAATGCTGCTTGATGAATTCCGTGAGGGCAGACTGGGCAGAATAACATTGGATTAGCAGGAGGTTGAAATGAGAAAGAAGCTCGCGATTTTTTTAGCTGCGATTATTGTTATGGATGTTGTGGCGCTGGGAGTTATATTTCTCGGTAGAAATGACGGCGGCAAAATAGACATTGACGCGCAAGCTATTGAAGAAGGCACTGACACCACTCATAATCTGTTTTCTACTGCCAATTTTGTCGCAGTGGGCGACAATCTGATTCATAGCAGTATCTACAATCAGGCCGCGGCGAGAAGCGGCAGCGGCAGCGGCTATGATTTCACATACGCCTACGAAAATATCGCGGATAAAATTGCCGCGGCTGATGTTGCCATTCTTAATCAGGAAACCATTATATCCACAGAGCATAATGTATCAAGCTACCCTTGCTTCAATTCACCGCCGGAGCTTGGTCAGGCTATGATTGACATCGGCTTTGATGTGTTTAATATCGCGACGAATCATTCGCTTGATAAGGGCGAAAAGGGCCTTATTTCAGCAATCAATTACTGGAACGAAAAGGGCGTCATAACAACCGGCGCCTACCTTAACCAAGAGGATTTTGAGCGTGTCAGAGTTCAGGAGATTAACGGGATTAAGGTCGCTTATGTCGGCTTCACGTCGCAAACAAACGGTCTGCGCCTTCCCGACGATACCGAGGTTGTACTGATGCTCACAAGCTATGAGAATGAGATTCAGCTTTGGCTTGAGCGCGCAAAGAAGCAGGCGGATGTTGTTATCGTTAATGTCCATTGGGGCGAGGAATACACCAATGAGCCCACAGACGCTCAGCGTCAACTCGCACAGAAGCTTGCCAAGTGGGGCGCGGATGTTATAATCGGAACTCACCCCCATGTGATTCAGCCAATTGAATATATCGATACCGGCGACGGCAGCCGCACCCTGGTCGCCTATTCGCTGGGCAACTTCATTTCGGCGCAAAACAGAGGGCCTCGAATGCTCGGCGGTATGCTGAATTTCGATATTACTAAAAATAACACAACCGGCGAAACGGCTATAGAGAATGTAACCTTTTCAGGCGTTGTGACGCATTACGGCTACAGCTTTTCCAATATCCGCGTTTATCCTATGGAGGATTATACAGAGGAGCTTGCTTCAAAGCACGGTGTTAAAAGCCAGACCTCCGATTTCAGCCTGACTTATTTACAGAATATTATCAACACCGTGATTGACAAGCAATTTTTGAAATAGGGGCTCGGATTATGGATTTTCAATATGAGCAAAGGGCAATTAACAAGGGCTATGTCAATGTCTGCGGCGTTGACGAGGCGGGCAGAGGTCCGCTCGCGGGGCCTGTTTTTGCCGCGGCGGTAATTTTGCCACTCGGCTGTGAAATTGAAGGATTGAACGATTCAAAAAAGCTCTCGGAGATAAAGCGAGAGCTTCTTTTTGATATTATTAAAGAAAGAGCTATCGCTTACGCTGTCGCAAGCGCAAGCGTGCAAGAGATTGATTCGCTCAACATTCTTGCCGCGACATTTCTCGCTATGCGGCGAGCAATCGAGGCGCTGCCCGTTCCCGCCGAAGCGGCGATAATTGACGGCAACCGTCTGCCGCCGCTTGATATTCCGGCAATTACCATAGTTAAGGGCGATTCAAAAAGCCCCAGCATTGCCGCCGCGTCAATACTTGCCAAGGTGAGCAGGGACAGGTATATGTATGAGCTTGATAAGCAGTATCCTCAGTATTGTTATTCAAAGCATAAGGGCTACGGTACAAAGCTGCATTATGAAATGCTCGGGCTATACGGCGTTTCGGAGCATCACCGTATGAGTTTTCTAAAAAATTTAAGTGAGCATATAAATAATGATTAAGGACAAAGCGGGAATATGGGGCGAAGTTTTCGCGGCAAGGTATTTGCGCGACAACGGCTTTAACATCATAACATCAAACTATTACACGCGTATGGGTGAGATTGATTTAATTGCGCGCGAGGGAAGCTATCTGTGTTTTATAGAGGTCAAAACCCGAAACGAAAACAGCGTTTTGCGTCCCTTCGAGGCTGTGGACGAGAGCAAGATAAGTCGAATAACTCTAACGGCAAAGTCATTTATTGCCATGAGCAAATATGACCTTCAGCCGCGCTTTGATGTGGTCGAGGTTTTTCTTAATGACTCTTTCGCATTGGTTAACATAAACTATATACGTAATGCTTTCGAGAGTGAGATGTGATAATGAAGCTTTTTGACTTACACTGCGACACGGCCGGTGAATGTAAAAACCGCTCCGTGCCGCTTTTTAATAACGATTTGCAGCTGAATATTTGTAAAGGAAAGATACTTGACAAATGGTGCCAGCTTTATGCAATTTGGATACCTGACAATCTGCGCGGTAGAGCGGCGGAAGAATACTTTGACTCAGCATATGATAACCTTGTGAAAGAAATCAATCAAAACCCTTGTGATATAAGACTTTGTAACACTTTATCAGATATGCGCGAGGCTGTGGAAAACGGCAAATGCGCCGCCTTTATCACAATGGAGGGTGCCTCCGCTGCTGTGGGCGAGGGACGGCTTGAATCGCTGAAAAGCAAAGGTGTCAAGCTGATTACCTTGACATGGAATGGTGAGAACGAGTTAGGCTGCGGCGCGGTCACGGGCGAAGAAAAAGGGCTGACAGATTTCGGGAAGAGCTTTTTGACCGAAATGGAAAGGCTGAATATCATTGCCGATGTCTCTCACCTAAACCGCAGAGGTTTTTATGAGGCTATCAGCAGAGACAGTCTTCCGATTATTGCTTCACATTCAAACAGCGCCGAGGTTTTGCGCCGAACGCGCATGCCTTCGCTGGACAGCGGAAAGGCAATCCGCCGCTCGCTTGATGATGAGCAAATAAAATTGCTCATTGAGCGCGGCTCGCTCATAGGGATAAATTATTGTAAAAGCTTTTTGGGTGATAAAGGTGATGACGGCTTTGCGGCTGTCGAGCGCCATATGCGACATATCCTTGATTTAGGCGGTGAAAATGTACTCGCTGCCGGCAGCGACTTTGACGGTTGCGACATTAATCCGGAGCTTGACAGCATCGATAAGGTCCCTGATTTGCACGAATACCTTATACAAAATGGCTTTGGTGAGGAATTACTCAACAAAATTTTTTATAAAAACGCCTACAACTTTTTTGAAAATATTTTACAACGCAGTAAGAATATGGTATAATATTATGAAATACTAAATTTGAGGTTGATTTTATGTTTTATTTAAGTACTCGTGATAAAAATGTTAAGGTTTTGAGCGCCGAAGCAATAACCAAAGGCATTTCAGCCGATGGCGGTCTATTTGTGCCGCAGGATTTTCCGCAGGTGTCGCTTAGTGAAATTGAACGCATCGCATCGCTTGATTATATCGGCAGGGCAAAGGCTATTCTTAAGCTTTTCCTTACGGATTTTTCCGACGATGAGATTGCCTCCTGCGTCGAAGGCGCCTACGGCGGCGGGCATTTCAGCTCCCCCAAGGTCGCTCCGCTCGTAAAAATCGAGCAAGGCATGCATATTCTTGAGCTGTGGAAGGGTCCTACCTGCGCTTTCAAAGATATGGCGCTGCAGATTTTGCCGCGTATGCTCACGGTTGCCGGTAACAAAACTGCCAAGGGGACTGAGATTATTATCCTTGTCGCTACCTCGGGCGATACGGGGAAGGCGGCGCTTGAAGGCTTTAAAGATGTGCCGAATACAAGGATAATCGTGTTTTATCCTAACAATGGCGTGAGCGCAATGCAGAAGCTTCAGATGTGCACCCAGGAGGGCTCAAATGTCAGCGTTTGCGCGATTGAGGGCAATTTTGACGACGCGCAAAACGGAGTAAAGAAGATATTCACGGACAGGCGCGTGGGCGATATCCTCGCCGCCAACGGTATGGCTTTTTCATCAGCGAATTCAATCAACTGGGGCAGACTCGTGCCGCAGATTGTATACTATTTCTCAGCCTATTGCGATATGCTTCTTGAGGGCGCGGTAAAGCCCGGCGAGCCGATTAACATCGTTGTGCCGACAGGCAATTTCGGCAACATCCTTGCCGCTTATTACGCAAAAAGAATGGGCCTGCCTGTCAAAAAACTGATATGCGCCTCTAATAAAAACTCGGTTCTCACCGATTTCCTCACGAGCGGCGTGTATGACCGCAAAAGGCAGTTTTACACAACAATTTCGCCGTCAATGGATATCCTGATTTCAAGCAATCTTGAGCGCCTTCTTTATGCCATCAGCGGCAGCGATAAGGTCAGCGAATGGATGAAGCAGCTTTCCTGCGAGGGCAGGTATGAGGTGGACCCCGATACGCTTAACACGATTAAATCCGATTTTGATGCCGGCTACTGCAACGATGAAGAAACAAAAGATGCAATTGCAAAGCTTTTTAACGAAAAATCCTATCTCTGCGATACTCACACGGGCGTAGCGGTTAAAATTTTCTACGATTACCGCGAGAGAACCGGCGACACAACGCCCGCCGTTATTGCCTCGACGGCAAGTCCGTACAAATTCGGCACCGCGGTGCTTGAAGCCGTAAACGGCAGCACAGAGGGGCTTGACGAGTTCGAAATGGTGGACAAGCTTCGCAGCATAACAGGCATAGAATGCCCCGCGCAGCTTTCCGGTCTTAAAGGCAAGCCAGTAAGGTTCAGCGGCTGCTGCACGGGGGAAGGAATGGAGCGCGTTGTACTCGATTTTCTGGGTATTAAATAAATTTAGCCGTCGCAGTCTCCATCAGAGCCGCCTTTGCATTTGAAGGTTGAACATTCTGTTTCGGCACTATGGCTTGCATGTTTGTTACCGACGTCTATTTTGTCAGCAGTGCAAATGCAGTCGCCGCTGTGGTATTCGCAGTTCTTAGCGTGGCAGCGGATAACGTTGTCATTGTTTGATTTACCCATTCTGAAATTACCTCCAATTTTGTTTCGGATTGCTCCGTAATTTTATTATTTGAGCCAATCGGCGAATTATTACCCCTGAAAGGAGCGGCTATGGCGCTTTTTGCTATCGCGGATACGCATATTTCAATTGCAACGGGCAAAACGATGAGCGTTTTCTCCGGCTGGAGCGATTATGAGCAGCGCCTTGACCGTAACTGGCGCGCGGTGGTGAAGCCCGAGGATACCGTTGTTATCGCGGGTGATGTTTCGTGGGCGCTGGACCTTGAGCAGGGCGTTGAGGACTTTGCTTTTCTCGATTCACTGCCGGGGCGAAAGCTTCTGATGAAGGGCAATCACGATTATTGGTGGTTAACCAAAAAAAAGAGCGATGAATTTTTTAAGAAAAACGGCTTTACTACATTGAATATCTTGCATAACAACGCTTACACCGAGGGCGGCATCTCGGTTTGCGGCACGCGAGGCTGGTTTTTTGACGATACGCAGGACGCCGATAAAAAAATAATTCTTCGTGAGGCGGGCAGGCTCAGAGCTTCAATTGCCGCCGCTAAAGAAACGGGGCTTGAGCCTGTAGTGTTCCTGCATTATCCTCCGCTTACAATTACGCAGAAATGTGATGAGATTTACGATGTTCTTAAAGAGCAGGGGATTAAGCGTTGCTATTATGGTCATCTGCATTCCTATTCGCACACCGCGGCGTTTTTGGGCGAAAGTGACGGGATTAATTTTTCGCTTATTTCAGCCGATTATCTTGAATTTTGCCTAAAACCTATTTATGAAAATCGTTAAAATCCACCAAAAACCGATTATTTCTTTTTATTATTTGTAGCATATGGAAAACTTTTAATTATATATGGAAATCGTTAGCGGCTTTTGCTATAATCTATGAGGTATTGTATAAATTTGGAGGAAAAGACTATATGAAATTAATTTCAGCAAACAAAACGGAAACCAACACCTACACTATCGAGCTGAGCATCGCGGCTGAGGATTTTAAGGCCGCAATCCAAAAGGTTTACCTTAAACAAAGAAATTCAATCACCGTTCCGGGCTTTCGCAAGGGCAAGGCTCCGTTAAATATGATTGAGCGCGTCTACGGCAAAGAGGTGTTTTATGAGGACGCTCTTGAGCTGCTGTACCCCGAGGCTGTTGAGGCGGCATACAAAGAGGCGGGTATTGACCCTGTCGATTCCCCCCGTGATGTTGATATCAAAACCATAAGTGTTGATAAGGGCGTTGAGCTTTCACTCAAGGTTACCGTTAAGCCTGAAATCACAGTTAAGGAATACAAGGGGCTTGCCGCTGATAAAGACGAGGTTAAGGTCACTAAGGAAGAGGTCCAGGAAGAAATTGACCGTATGCTCGAAAGAAGCGCAAGAATTATTGATGTTGACGACCGCAAGGTTAAAGACGGCGACATCGCTGTAATTGATTTTGAAGGCTTTGTTGACGGTGTTGCTTTTGAAGGCGGCAAGGGCGAGGCCTATGAGCTCACAATCGGCTCGGGCTCGTTTATCCCCGGCTTTGAGGAGCAGGTTATCGGTCACGAGATTAACGAGGAATTTGATGTTAATGTTAAGTTCCCCGATGAATATGCCGAGCAGCTTGCCGGTAAAGACGCCGTGTTTAAGATTAAGCTTAACGCGATTAAGGTGAAGGAGCTTCCCGAGCTTGACGATGAATTTGCAAAGGACTTGGGCGAGTACGAAACCGTTGCCGAGCTTAAAAAGGGCATTGAGGACGATATAACAAAGCGCAAGCAGGACAGCGCTGATAAAGCATTTGAGGATGCGATTCTCGGCGAGCTTTGCTCAAATGTCGAGGGTGAAATCCCCGACTGCATGTATGAGAATAAGGCAAAAGAGAATATAGAATCCTTCAGCAACAGAATCGCTCAGCAGGGCATAGAGCTTGATATGTACCTTGCGTATATGGGTATGGACAGGGAAATCTTCGAGGCTCAAATGCGTGAGCAGGCAATCAGCCAGGTTAAGATTGACCTTGCAATTGAGAAGATTGCCGAGCTTGAGAATATTACCGCTTCTGATGAAGAAATCGAGGCTGAATACACAAAGATGAGCGAAATGTATAAGCTCGATATCGAAAAAATCAAGGGCATCGTTCCCTCCTCAACAGTAGCAGGCGAAATCGCGAGGCAAGCGGCATATAAATTTGTAGTTGACAACGCAAAGGTTAAGAAGCCCGCGGCAAAAAAAGCGGCCGCCGAGAAGCAAGCTTCCCCGGCAAAAAAGACAGCAGCAAATACAGAGCAAGATAAAGAAGCAGCTCCTGCCAAAAAGCCCGCCGCAAAAAAAGCATCGGCAAAAAAAGAAGCTCCCGCTGAATAATTCGGATTTAATCTAACTATAATTACTTGGTAACTGTAATTTAATCGGCAGCAACCTGAATCACAACCGGAAAGGATTGACATTATTATGGCACTTGTTCCTTATGTTATTGAGCAAACAAACAGAGGAGAACGCTCCTATGATATTTTTTCGCGCCTGTTGAGCGACCGAATTATTGTTTTATCCGATGAGGTTAATGACACCACCGCGAGCCTTGTTGTTGCTCAGCTCCTTTTCCTTGAGGGGCAGGATCCCGACAAGGATATCAGCCTCTACATTAACAGCCCCGGCGGCTCGGTTACAGCCGGCCTTGCTATTTACGATACTATGCAGTACCTGAAATGTGATGTTTCCACTATCTGCATGGGTATGGCAGCTTCGATGGGCGCGTTTTTGCTCTCGTCGGGCGCGAAGGGCAAGCGTATGGCTCTGCCCAACAGTGAAATTATGATTCACCAGCCCTTGGGCGGCGCAAAAGGTCAGGCAACCGAGATCAAGATTGTTGCCGAGCACATTCTCAAAACTCGTGATAAGCTTAATAGAATTCTTGCCGAAAATACGGGCAAAACTATTGAAGAGATTGCGCGCGATACCGAGAGAGATAATTACCTTACCGCGCAGGAGGCGTTGGAATACGGCCTTGTGGATAAGGTTATCACCAAAAGGTAAATGCACTTTCAGAAAGGCGTGAAACATTGATGCAAAGAGATGATGACAGACGGGATAAGCCCGTAACCTGTTCCTTCTGCCATAAAACACAGGAGCAGGTTGATAAGCTTATTGCCGGCCCCGGTGTTTATATCTGCGACGAGTGCATTGAGCTTTGCAGCTCCATTATTGAGGAGGAATCCATCCCCGGCAAGCACAAAAGGCGAAACTCGGATGTAAACCTTGATAATTTGCTTAAGCCCCACGAAATTAAAGAAAAGCTTGATGAATATGTAATCGGGCAGGACGATGCAAAAATGTCGCTTAGCGTGGCGGTTTACAATCACTATAAGCGCATAAATATGTCCAAGGTAAGCGATGTTGAGATTCAAAAAAGTAACATTTTGCTTTTAGGCCCCACGGGCGTGGGCAAAACAATGCTTGCGCAAACTCTCGCCAAGATCCTTGATGTTCCCTTTGCAATCGCGGATGCGACAACGCTTACCGAAGCGGGCTATGTGGGCGAAGATGTTGAGAACATTTTGCTACGCATAATTCAGGCTGCGGATTATGATGTTGAGCGCGCGGAGCGCGGTATCATCTATGTGGATGAGATCGATAAAATAGCCCGCAAGAGCGAAAACGCTTCTATTACAAGGGATGTAAGCGGCGAGGGCGTTCAGCAGGCGCTGCTTAAAATCCTTGAGGGCACAGTATCAAATGTACCCCCGCAGGGCGGGCGCAAGCACCCCCAGCAGGAGTTCATTCAGGTTGATACCACAAATATTCTGTTTATCTGCGGCGGGGCCTTTGACGGTATAGAGAAAATAATCGAGAAGCGTGTGGGCGGCTCAGCGCTCGGCTTTGAGGCTCAGGTCATGAGCAAGATGGACAGCGAAAAGGCGAATCTGATTAAGCAGACGATACACCAGGATTTGGTTAAATACGGCATTATCCCTGAGCTTGTGGGCAGACTTCCCGTTATTACCACCCTGACGGAGCTTGACAGGGAAGCTCTCGTTGAGATACTCACTCGCCCCAAAAACGCGATTATCAAGCAGTACCAGGCTCTGTTTGCCATTGACGAGGTTGAGCTTGAGTTTGACCGCTCGGCGCTTGAGGCTATAGCCGAAAAAACTCTCGAAAAAAAGACAGGCGCTCGCGGTCTTCGCTCGATAATGGAGGGCTTGCTGCTTCCTGTAATGTATGATATTCCCTCAGACCCGACCATTGAGCGCGTTTGCATTACCGCGGGCTGTGTTAACAGCGGTATACCGCCGCTCGTCGAAAGAAACCCCAACAGAAAAAAAGCGAGGCTCGCGCCTCCGCCGACAGTTACAAGTCCCAAAATAAAAAACTCGGCTGTATGAAATATCTGACGCAATAATACACCGATTATTATGCTATGAATGAACCGCCGCGCAGACAAAAATCTGCGCGGCGGTTTTTATAATTAACGAGTGTAAAAGAGTCAAAATAATTGACAAAATGAGAGGTGAAAAACGGCTTACTTTTATGAATTCATTTATTGATTTGACGGATAAAAATGGTAATCCTGCAGAACTTGTATACAAATAATACTGCATATGCAGTATCGAGATTATTACAAATTGTCATTAAAATGCTTTGTAAAGCCAAAATCTTTACCTTTTGATAATGATATAGAAATATAAAATCAGTTGTGCACAATTTCCACACGGTTTTCCACAGATGTAATGTTTTTCACTTTACAACGCTGATGCTGTAAAGTAAATCGCTTTCTTTTGCATATTCAGCCGATTTGGTTTACATATGCATTCCATATAAAAACGCTTCTGAAGGCAAAGTTGCAATTACATATAAGCATATTTAAACTGCCGCTTTTTGCCCTTTTACGAACACCGCTTTTATCTTGCTAAGGTCATCGTTAAGAATCAAAAAATCCGCGTTTTTGCCTACATCGATACTGCCGGTTATCGCGTCAACTCCGATTGCCCTGGCGGGGTTAATCGTGCAGCTTTTTACCGCCTGACGAAGAGGTATGCCGATACCGAGCAGATTTTTGAATTCATCAAAAAGGTTCGTTGTGCTGCCGGCGAGGGTGCCGTCCTCAAGTCGCGCGGCGCCGCTCCTGACAATAACCCTCTGTCCGCCGAGCTCATATTCGCCGTCGGCAAGACCGCTCGCCATAATCGAGTCGCTGATAACGATGCTTCTGTTTTCGCCCAGAGAGGCAAATGTGATGCGCAATGTCGGCGGACAGATATGAATCGTGTCGCAGATAATCTCCGCCATGCAGTCACTGTCAAGCACCGCGCCCACCATACCCGCCTCACGCGAGGTAACCGGGTTCATGGCGTTATATAGATGCGTCGCTTGGGTAATGCCTGCCCTGATGCCTGATGCGCCCTCGGCATAGCTTGCGGCCGTATGCGCGGCGGATACCGCGCAGATATTTTTAGCTTCATTTATGAATTCCAACGCGCCGGGAACCTCGGGCGCTATATCGACAAGCTTAACGGGGCAAACGGAGCAAAGCTCTTTAAAAACGGCTATATCGGGCCGCAGTATATTCTCCGCGTCCTGAGCGCCCTTTTTACTCTCCGAAATAAACGGACCTTCCATATTCACGCCGTGAATATACGCACCTTTTTCATTGCCCATGGTGGTTTTGATAAAGCGCAGGCTGTCACGAATGCGAGGCAGCGGCACAGTCATTGTCGTGGGGCAAAATGAGGTTACGCCTTTTGTCACAAGGTATTGCGACATAACCGTGGCGCTGTCGGCATTGCCGTCAGTCGCGTCGCGCATATTGCACCCGTGAATGTGAATATCGATAAAGCCGGGTAAAACCGTGCAGCCGCTGAAATCGAATTCATCCTCGCCGCCGATACCGCCGCCCACGGCAGTGATAACGCCGTTTTCAAATGCGATATCAGCGCAAATCAAATCAAAATTACGGTCAAAAATCTTCGCGTTTTTGATAAGCATATAATCACCCCAAAAAATACGGGGCTGTTGAGCAGCCCCGTAATAATCTATTGTGTTTTAATAAGCTTTACCCCAGTAGAGCATATTTTTGGCGCTCTTGCCGCAGCAAACGCATTTATCGCTGATTGACTCCTGCTCGAAGGGTATGCAGCGAGAGGTAACGCCTGCTTCGTCCTTAAGGCGCTGCTCGCATTCGGCAGAGCCACACCACATCGCTTTGATAAACCCGGGGCGCTCGGCCGCGCTTGAAATCATATCGTCCATATTTGTGACGCTGTATGTCATTTCCTCGCGGCGGGCAAGCGCTTTTTCGTAAAGTCCTCTGCGAACGCTCTCAAGCAGCTCAGGAATTTTTGTTTCAAGCTCGTCAAGGCTAACAAAGCTCTTTTCTCTGTTATCCCTTCTGACAAGAACACACTGGTTATTCTCAATATCCTTCGGTCCGATTTCAAGGCGAAGGGGCACGCCCTTCATCTCGTATTCGGCAAACTTCCAACCCGGGGAATTATCAGTCGTGTCAAGCTTCACCCTGAACGCCTTGCTTAAACGCTCACTAAGCTCCTGCGCTTTCTCTGAAACGCCCGCCTTGTGGGTGGCGATGGGAATAACAACAATTTGAACGGGAGCGACTGCCGGCGGCAAAACAAGACCGTTATCGTCACCGTGAGTCATAATTATCGCGCCGATTATGCGGCTGCTGAGCCCCCAAGAGGTTTGGTGGGGGTAGCAGATTTTATTATCGCGGTCGGTGAAGGTAATATCAAACGCCTTGCAGAATCCGTCGCCGAAATAATGCGAGGTACCGCTCTGGAGCGCCTTGCCGTCATGCATAAGCGCCTCGATGGTGTAGGTAGACTCCGCGCCCGCGAACTTCTCTTTATCGGTTTTTTTGCCCTTTACAACGGGGATGGCAAGACTTTTCTCGCAAAAATCGGCGTAAACATTAAGCATACGCTCGGTTTCGCTGACTGCCTGCTCAGCCGTTTCGTGAAGGGTGTGCCCCTCCTGCCAGAAGAATTCCATAGTGCGAAGGAAGGGACGGGTAGTCTTTTCCCAGCGAACAACGGAGCACCACTGATTATAGAGCTTCGGCAAATCCCTGTAGGAATGAACAACCTCAGCGAAGTGGTCGCAAAACAGAGTTTCCGAGGTGGGGCGGACGCAAAGACGCTCCTGCAGCTTCTCCTCGCCGCCGTGGGTAACCCAGGCAACCTCGGGTGCAAAACCCTCGACATGGTCCTTCTCTTTTTGAAGAAGGCTTTCGGGGATAAACATCGGCATCATGACATTCTCATGCCCGGTTGCTTTGAACCTCGTGTCAAGGTCGTTTCTTATGTTTTCCCACAGAGCTGTTCCGTAGGGACGCACAACCATACAGCCCCTTACACTTGAGTAAGAGGCAAGCTCTGCTTTTTTAACAACATCGGTATACCATTTGGCGAAATCAACCTCCATGGAGGTGATATCATCAACCATTTTTGCTTGGATTGCCAAATTCAGTTACCATCCTTTCGAGGGTCAATTATCCTCAATGTAGCGAACCATATCGCCCACGGTTCTGATTTTTTCGATTGTTTCATCGGAGAGCTCAATGTCGAATTCATCCTCGATTGACATTGCAAGGTCAACAAGGTCAAGGCTGTCCGCGCCGAGGTCGGAGGTAATAGACGCATCGGGGGTTATGATGCTTTCATCAACCTCAAGCTGCTCGCAAATGATTTTTTTAATTTTTTCAAATACCATATCAAAGCTCCTTAAAATTTTTCTCTTCTCGGGCAAAATCGCCCATGCTGTATTTCCCCAAAACAGCTATAATAAATATTAGATATATTTTTTGCTTTTGTCAATAGTAAAGTGTGGTTATTAAAATAAATTTACAACTAAGTTGCCAAATCCGCATAATCATAACGCGATTGATAATAATAAGATTAGACCTTACATTTTTCGGAGGTGGAGTTTAGTTAATGGATATATTCCTTGATTTGATTAAGGCCTTTTGCGTCGGCGGCGCGATATGCATGGTTGGGCAGCTGCTGCTTGATACGACAAAATTGACTCCCGGCAGGATTCTGGTCGGGTTTGTGGTCGCGGGAGTTATTCTTACCGGCATAGGTGTTTATGAGCCGCTTGTCAAGTGGGCAGGCTGCGGCGCCACTGTTCCGCTCATGGGCTTCGGCTATGCCATGGCGGACGGAACAAAGCAGGCGATAGCGGAAGAGGGGGCATCGGGAATTTTATCTGGCGCATTTACCGCGAGCGCAGCGGGGGTAACGGCGGCGATAGTATTCGGCCTCTTAGCGTCAATTTTATCAAAGCCCAAAGAAAAATAACTAAGAAAGCACCCGTCACCCTTATAAAGAAAAGGTGACGGGTGTAGTTTGCTAAAAGGATGCGTTACGCCTCACAGCAGGAGCAGGAGACATAATTCTCTTCTTCACAGCCGGATTCTTTTTTGCTGTCAAGAAACTTTTTGATTGCAAGGTATGCACCTGCGACGACGGCTGCAACAGCTACGATGATTGCAATAATTTTGAGCGCTTTTTTAATGCATTCCATTTTTAGTACCTCCGTTAAACTGTAATAAAATTTAGTGTATGGGTATAGTATAACCCCAAAGTGCAGCATTGTCAATGAATTTAACAACCGCGGTTACAAAAAATAACCACGGTTATCACTATTATTAAAGTAAGACCTTAACCCTCATTGATAAGCTTTGCGAGAGCAGACTTTTTGTGGGCTGCATTATTCTTATGAATAAGACCTTTTGCAGCAGCCTGGTCAACCTTTTTGGTTGCAAGTTTAACAAGAGCCTCTGTTTCGGGCGATTTTTCTGCCGCGGCAACATTAGCTTTTTTAATAGCAGTTTTAAGAGCAGAATTGCGTGACTTGTTTTTAGCTGCCTTAGCTCTGTTAACCAGAATGCGCTTTTCTGCTGACTTAATATTAGCCATAGGGACACCTCCTTCTTTACACAGGTGATTAGTTTATCACATAACTTTAATAATTGCAAGGATTTTTATAAAAATATTTCAATTAATTTGAGGAATATTATATTGTATCCAAATATTAAATCAATCGGAGGAAGAAATAAACATGAATTTCAGAACAGACTTGGCGCTTGAACGCAGTGAATTACTGGAAGGCAAAGACTCAGAGGGAATAATCAGCCGCAGCGAAAAAATCGGAGATGTGAATGTAACGCGCATCGAAATAACAAACGAACAGGGTGAAAAAACCTTGGGCAAGCCGCGCGGGATGTATATAACCGCCGAGGTGCCGCCATTCACTCAAAACGCTCCGCTTGCAAACGAGAATACCGAAACCGTGGCAAAGGAGCTTGCATCTTTGCTGCCGAAAGAGGGTAGTGTTTTGGTCATGGGGCTCGGCAACACTCGTATAACGCCCGACGCTCTCGGCCCGAAGTGCCTGTCCATGATATTCGCTACCCGCCATATAGACGATGAGCTTGCAAAGTCAATAGGGCTGACCGGGCTTCGCAGCGTATCGGCAATTGCTCCGGGCGTGCTTGGAAACACGGGTGTCGAAACAGGTGAGATTATAACGGGGCTTGTCTCCCGGCTACAGCCCGCGGCGGTGATTGCCGTTGACGCTCTCGCGGCAAGGCGCGCTTCGCGCCTTGGCAGCACTGTTCAGCTTTGTAACAGCGGCATTGTGCCCGGCTCAGGCGTCGGCAATTCGCGCCAGGCAATCAACAGCGAAACGGTTGGCGTGCCTGTTATCTCTATCGGTGTACCCACGGTTGTGGACGCGGCTACGCTGGCGGCGGATGTCGCTCAGGGCTCTCTTGAGGAGGGAGAGGTGCGAGAAAGAATGGGCGAGGAGGCTCAGCAGATGATGGTGACTCCGCGTGAAATTGACCTTGTCATTGAGCGAGCCGCCAAGATGCTCGCACTTGCCATCAACCGGGCGCTGCAGCCTCAAATCAGCGCCGATGACCTGTTGATGCTTACCGCGCCCGTGTAATATATAAAAATCCTTAATGAAACAATTGCAAAATGCCGCGGAATATGATAGATTTAATGTAACAATTAAGGAGGTATCATATGAAAAAGACTTTAAGAACCGCGGCCGCTCTTTTGCTGTGCCTTTCAATCCTGATGAGCCTTCAGGGTGTTCAGGGCTTCGCCCTCACTCAGGAGGAGTGGAACAGCTACTGGCAGACCTCATCGGCAACCATTGACGCGGGCGTTATTGTGGCGCCGGGTCAATACGAAAGCGAGAGACGCTTCTCATGGTATTCGGGAGAATACGAGGGTGACTGCGAGGTTAAAATAAGCCTCAACGCGGATATGAGCAATGCAATGACCTTCACGGGCGTTTTTGAAGAAACGCCGCAGGGTGACCGCTCAAACGAGGTTGTCGCGACGGGTCTGCTGCCCGGCAAAACCTATTATTACACCTGCAATTCAGGCGATTTTACCTCACCTATTGCGACAATTACCACGCTTGTCGGCGATGATTTCTCCGCGCTCTATGTTTCGGATGTTCACATCAGCAAAAGCGATGAGGACGCTATGGCGGTAAGGGACAACGCCTATAAATTTCACAGCGTTATTGACGAGGCCACAGGCAGGCGGGCGGATTTAGCGCTTATTCTTTCCGCCGGCGACCAAGCGTCAGCAGGACTTCGCGAGGAATATGTCGGCTACGCGGCTTCACCGCTTTTTAAGAACCTCACCACTGCCATTACAATAGGCAATCACGATAAAAAATATATTGATTATAAGTACTTTACCAACAACCCCGAAATCAACGCCCCGGGTGTCAACGCTTATATCGGTTCTGATTATTGGTTTGTTAAGGGCGATGCTTTGTTCCTGATTATGGATAGTAACAATGCCGACGCCGATTATCACCGCTCGTTCATCAGAAGAGCTGTCAGGGCGAACCCCGATGTTAAATGGCGCATCGCCATGTTCCACCACGACCTTTTCGGCGGCAGAATTGAAAGCCGCGAAAGCGAGAATGAGCTGCTGCGCCTGATATGGCTGCCGATTTTTGATGAGTTTGCCGTTGACCTTGCGCTATTTGGCCACAGCCATTATTATACGGTATCAAATGTGATTTACAAAGGCGAGTCCGTAATGGATATGGAGGCAGGCTCTGTGATTGAGAATGCGCCCGGTACAGTTTATATGGTTACAGGATCTATTAACCGCCCGCGTGAGCTTGATGACGGCGAGGTTCCGCCGCTCGGCCAAAATGTCGGTTATTCATATCTGAGCGGTGAATCCATCTACAATGTACTGACCTTCTCTGAGACCTCAATAACCGTTAACTCATACACCCTTGGCACTCAGGATGCTTTTAATACCTTCACCCTGACCAAAAACTCGCAGCAGGGTGGTCATCCCGACGAGCTCGGCGCGTTTTATAATTTCATTCTGCGCTTTATCGGCAAGGTTGTCGCGATTTTCGGCAATATCGGCGATGCTTACGATATGTATGATAAGTTTGGCATCAGGTTGCCGATTTTTGAAGCTCTTTTCGGCTGATAAGATAAATTTCGCGCCCGTCAGATGACGGGCGCGCTTTTTTGT
>CAYUXK010000015.1:0-38316 GCA_964448835.1 uncultured Clostridium sp.
TATTATACCATCTATTACTGCATTGTCAACTTTTTATTGAACCCGTCAAAAAAAGTGACTATATTTATATCCTTTCTTGTTATAAGATAAAAACTACATTTGGTGGTTGGCGTATATATTATATACATTATATATATGTGTTTTCGCGCTGAACGGCGCTAAAACCCCAAACGGCTTGATACGCTTGAGTTTGCGGGCAAAAAAAGATTAAAATTTCTGAAAAAAATGCTTGCATTTTAAAATACCTTGTGATATTATACATAAGCATGCGTTTAAGCCAAAGGGCTATTTATGCCCAAAAACAAGACTAAACGCGGCAGATATGCGATGATGCGGGAGGTGGCCGTCCTTTGAGGCGGGGAATTTCCGCGGAGTATGTCCGATTTTAAACCGGGCGAAATTGTGTCCCTGTGCGTGTGCGTCATTTCCCGGCGCGGCGCTTGAGGGGAACCTATGCGCAAATAAGCTTTTGCTTATCCGGAAATATGGTTTTTCCGGTTTTTTAAATCGGAGAAGTCGAAACACCCGGCTCAGTTTAAGGAATTTTGCGTGTGCCCGCCAAATTTTTAAGGAGGCAATCAAATGGCAGTTAAGGGAAAAATCAGAATCAGGCTCAAGGGCTACGACCACAACCTTGTTGACAAGGCAGCGGAGAAAATCGTTGAAACAGCTAAAAGAACCAACGCTCAGGTTTCAGGACCTGTTCCGCTCCCCACAGAGAAAGAAATCGTAACCGTTCTTCGTGCGGTCCATAAGTATAAGGACAGCCGCGAGCAGTTTGAGCAGCGCACCCACAAAAGGCTTATCGACATTATCAGACCCTCAACCAAAACTGTTGAAGCTCTGACAGGTCTTGAGCTTCCCGCAGGCGTTGAAATTGAAATAAAGCTTTAATTATTAAAGAGATATTGCAATTCGGCAAATGCAGGTCAAGTTGGTAGAAACCAACCAATAACCTAAAGGAGGAAAGCATAATATGCAAAAAGCACTCATCGGTAAAAAAATCGGTATGACTCAGATTTTCGACCAGAAGGGCAATGTTGTTCCCGTCACCGTTATTGAGGCGGGCCCCTGCAATGTTGTTATGAAAAAGACGGTCGAGAACGACGGCTATGAGGCAGTTCAGCTCGGCTTTGGGGATATCAAGGTTCAGCGCGTAAACAAGCCCATGGCAGGGCACTTCAAAAAAGCAGACACGGCCCCCAAAAAGACTCTCAAGGAGTTCAAGCTCGCTGATATGGCGGAGCTCAATGTGGGCGACATTCTCAAGGCAGACCTCTTTGCGGCAGGCGATATAGTGGATGTTATCGGCACAAGCAAAGGTAAGGGCACTGCGGGCGCAATCAAGAGATGGAACTTTTCAAGACTCAAGGAGACACATGGTACAGGTCCTGTCGCAAGGCACGCCGGTTCACTGGGCGCCTGCTCCGACCCCTCAAGGGTTTACAAGGGCAAGAAGCTCGCCGGTCACCTTGGCAGTGAAAAAGTAACCATCCAGAATCTCAACGTTATCAAGGTTGACGCAGAAAACAATCTCATCGCAGTCAAGGGCGCAATTCCCGGCCCCAAGGGCGGCACGGTTGTTATCCGCGACAGCATTAAAAAAGCGTAAGAAAGGAGTAGAACAGAATGCCTACAGTATCAGTTTTTAACACCAGCGGCAAAAAGGTATCCGATATTGAGCTTGCGGAAAGCATTTTCGGCATTGAGCCCAATATTTCAGCGATGCATCTTTGCGTAGTCAGCTATTTGGCAAATCAGCGCCAGGGCACACAGTCTACCCTTACGCGCGCTCAGGTCAGCGGCGGCGGCAAGAAGCCCTGGAAACAAAAGGGCACCGGCCGCGCAAGACAGGGCTCAACCAGAGCTCCGCAGTGGTATCACGGCGGTATCTCTCACGGCCCCAAGCCCCGCGACTATCAGAAGTCCGTTAACAGGAAGGTCAGAAGGCTCGCCATGAAGTCAGCGCTCTCAGCGAAGGTTGCTGATGAGGAGCTTATCGTTCTTGAAGGCCTTGAGCTTGAAGCCATTAAAACCAAGGAAATGGCGAAGATTGTCAACGCCCTTGAGGCAGGCCGCAAGGTTTTGTTCGTGCTTCCCGAGAAGAACGACGTAATCTATCGCAGCGCCCGCAACATTGCCGGAGTTAAGACCACTCTTGTTACAACACTCAATGTCTACGATATCCTTAATTGCGACACGGTTGTGGTGCTCAAGGATGCCGTCAGCAAGATCGAGGAGGTTTATGCATGAGTAAGACAGCTCAGGATATTATCCTTAAACCCGTTATCACAGAGAACAGTATGGACGGCGTAGCCGATAAAAAGTACACCTTCAAGGTCGCCAAGGACGCGAACAAAATCGAAATAGCCAAAGCGGTTGAGGAGATTTTTGGTGTGAAGGTTGCAAAGGTTAACACAATGAATGTTAACGGCAAGCTGCGCAGATACGGTCGCTTCGAAGGTCTTACGGCTTCGTGGAAAAAGGCAGTCGTTACCCTTACTGAGGACTCCAAATCAATCGAGTTCTTTGACGGAATGATGTAATTTCCGCGTATCGCGGAATATAATCCGGCGGTAAGGTATGGAGAGTGACATGCTCCGCAAAGCCGCTTAAAGGAGAGTGAATAAAATGTCAATTAAGATATATAATCCGACCACCAACGCGAGAAGAAACATGTCGGTGACCGATTATTCCAGCCTTTCAAAGGTTGACCCCGAGAGAAGCCTGCTGCTTCCCCTCAATAAGAATTCAGGCAGAAACAGCTACGGCAGAATCACCGTTCGCCATCGCGGCGGCGGAATGCGCAGAAAATACCGCGTAATTGATTTTAAGCGTGATAAGTTTGATGTTCCCGCAACCGTGCTCACCAAAGAGTATGATCCCAACCGCTCGGCATTCATCGCACTTGTGCAGTATGAAGACGGCGAAAAAAGATACATCATTTATCCCGACGGCCTTAATGTAGGCGATACAATAGTCGCGGGTACTTCAGCGGATATTAAACCCGGCAACGCGCTTCCCCTCTCAAGCATCCCTGTCGGTACTGTTGTTCACAACGTTGAGCTTTACCCCGGCAGAGGCGGCCAGCTTGCAAGAGCCGCCGGCAACAGCGCTCAGCTGATGGCTAAGGAAGGCAATTTCGCCCTTCTGCGCTTACCTTCAAGCGAGCTTCGCAACGTTCCCGCGGGCTGCATGGCAACCATCGGTCAGGTCGGTAACCTCGACCATGAGAACGTTAAAATCGGCAAGGCAGGGCGTACACGCAATATGGGCTGGCGTCCGACGGTTCGCGGTTCGGTTATGAACCCCTGCGATCACCCGCACGGCGGCGGTGAGGGCAAGAGCCCCATCGGCAGACCGGGCCCAGTTACCCCGTGGGGCAAGCCCGCTCTCGGTTACAAGACCAGAAACACAAAGAAACCGTCCGACAGGCTTATCGTCAAGCGTCGTAACGAGAAGTAAGTGAAAGGAGCAGAAGATTATGGGCAGAAGCGTTAAAAAAGGACCTTTCGTGCAGCCTAAACTGCTCGAGAGAGTCGTGGCAATGAACAACTCCGGTACCAAGCAGGTTATTAAGACCTGGAGTCGTTCCTCCACTATATTCCCCGACTTTGTCAGTCACACATTTGCTGTTCACGACGGACGCAAGCATGTTCCCGTCTATGTTACAGAGGATATGGTCGGTCATAAGCTCGGCGAATTTGCGCCTACAAGGACCTTCAGAGGTCATGCAGGCTCAAAAACATCGAATTCCAAGTAATCGGCGAAAGGAGTGTATTAAACTATGTCAGATAAGGCAATGCAGGATATGGCTCAGGCAACAGCCAAGGCCACCTTTATTCGCATAGCGCCTCGCAAGGTTCAGATTGTTCTTGACTTAATCCGCAATCAACCCGCTGATAAGGCAATGGCAATCCTTAAGTACACGCCCAAGGCCGCGTGTGAACCCTTGATTAAGCTTTTAAAGTCAGCAATGGCAAACGCTGAAAACAACAACAATATGGATGTTTCGCGTTTGTATGTTGCCGAGTGCTCAGTGAGCCCCGGCCCCACTCAGAAGCGCATCAGACCCAGAGCGCAGGGCAGAGCTTACCGCATAAACAAGAGATCATCTCACATCACCCTTGTACTCAAGGAAAAAGAATAAGCGAGGAGGAGGTAAACAACAATGGGACAAAAAATTAACCCGACCGGTTTGAGAATCGGCGTTATTAAAAACTGGGAATCCCGTTGGTACGCAGGTGCCAACAAATTTGGCGACACGCTTGTTGAGGATTATAATCTTCGCGAATACCTTCTCAAGCTGCTTAACCCTGCAGGCGTTCCCAAAATTGAAATTGAGCGCGACGCGAAACGCGTTTATGTTAACATTCACTGCGCGAAGCCCGGCATGGTAATCGGCCGCGGCGGCACAGAGATTGATAAGCTCAAGAAGATTTGCGAAAGCAAGCTCGGCGGCAAAGAAGTTTCACTTAATATAATTGAAATCAAGCAGCCGGACCTCAACGCTCAGCTCGTTGCCGAAAGCATTGCTTCCCAGCTCGAAAGAAGAATTTCCTTCCGCCGCGCTCTTAAGCAGTCCATCGGCAGAACAATGAAGCTTGGCGCGAAGGGTATCAAAACCCAGGTTTCAGGTCGTCTCGGCGGCGCTGAAATCGCCAGAACAGAAACCTACCATGAGGGTACTATCCCCCTGCAAACCATCAGGGCAGACATTGACTACGGCTTTGCCGAGGCAAAGACAACCTATGGCCGTGTCGGCGTTAAGGTTTGGATATACAGAGGCGAAGTCCTTCATGACAGCCGCAGCACAAACCGCGGCAACAACAGACGCAGGGAAGGAGGCGCTCGCTGATGCTGTTACCCAAGAGAGTGAAATACCGCAGAGTTCACAGAGGCAGAATGAAGGGTAAGGCCCTGAGAGGCAACGCCGTTACCTACGGTGAGTTCGGTCTTGTAGCGCTTGAACCCGCGTGGATAACCTCCAACCAGATTGAGGCGGCCCGTGTTGCCATGACAAGATACATCAAGCGCGGCGGCCAGGTTTGGATTAAGATTTTCCCTGACAAGCCCATTACGGAGAAGCCCGCTGAGACCCGCATGGGTTCCGGTAAAGGCTCGCCCGAGTACTGGGTAGCCGTTGTTAAGCCGGGCAGAGTTTTGTTTGAGATAGCAGGCGTCGAGAAAGAGCTTGCATCAGAGGCCATGCGCCTTGCCGCAAACAAGCTGCCTATTAAATGCAAATTCGTTTCAAAAGAAGAGTTGGGTGGTGAGCATAATGAAAGCGAATGAAATCAGAAAACTTTCCGCCGGCGAGCTGGATGCTAAGCTTATTGAGCTGAAGGATGAGCTGTTTAAGCTTCGTTTTCAGCAAGCCGTCAACCAGCTTGACAATCCGATGCGAATCAGCGCCGTTAAGAAAGATATCGCACGCTTAAAAACAGTTCAAAGAGATATCGAGCTTCACGGCTCAAATTCGTAAGGAAAGGGAGGTTAATTACAAATGAGTGAAAGAAACCTCAGAAAAACCCGCGTTGGTATCGTAACCAGCGATAAGATGGATAAGACCGCTGTCGTTTCCGTTAAGGACAGAGTCAGGCATCCGCTTTATAAGAAGATTATCAACCGCACATATAAGCTTAAGGCGCACGATGAAAACAATGAGTGCAGAATAGGCGACCGTGTGCTCGTTATGGAAACGCGTCCCATATCCAAGGATAAGAGATGGCGCATTGTCGAGATTATTGAGAAAGCCAAGTAATTGGCGAAAAGCGTAAGGAGGAAAACACTGTGGTACAGCAACAGAGTTACCTCAAGGTAGCCGACAATACAGGCGCGAAGGAGATCATGTGTATCCGCGTGCTTGGCGGTTCCGGCAGGAGGTATGCCAATATTGGCGATGTCATCGTTGCTTCCGTTAAAAAGGCAGCACCCGGCGGCGTTGTTAAAAAAGGCGAAGTTGTTAAAGCGGTAGTGGTTCGCACCGCGAGCGGTCTTCGCCGTGAGGACGGAACTTACATTCGTTTCGACGAAAATGCAGCCGTTCTTATAAAAGAAGATAAGAATCCCAGAGGAACTCGTATCTTTGGACCAGTAGCTAGAGAGCTTCGCGAGAAGGATTATATTAAAATCCTCTCCCTTGCTCCCGAAGTACTTTAAGCCGGAGGTGCGATGAGATGAGTAATAAAGTTCACGTTAAAACAGGCGACCAGGTAGTCGTCATCAACGGCAAATACAGAGGCAAAAGAGGCAAGGTTATGCAGGTCAGCCCTTCAGAAGGAAAGGTCATTGTTGAAGGCGTCAACATCGTAACCAAGCACGTTAAGCCCCGTAAAATGGGCGAGCCCGGTGGTCTTATCAAGGCTGAGAGCGCGCTCTATGCCGACAAGGTTCAGTTGATTTGCCCCAAGTGCGGCAGACCCACAAGAACAGGTCACAAAATTGACTCAAAGGGCAAGAAGCTTCGCACCTGCAAAAAGAGCGATTGCCTTGCAGAATTTGAATAAGGGAGGAACATGACAATGGCAGCAAGACTTAAAGAAATGTATAATAAAGATGTTGCGCCCGCGCTTATGAAGAAATTCGAATATAAGAGCGTCATGCAGCTCCCGAAGCTCGATAAAATTGTTATCAACGTTGGTTGCGGCGAAGCAAGAGACAACGCTAAAATGCTCGAAGCAATCGTTTCCGACCTTAAGCAGATAGCAGGCCAGAAGCCCGTTCTCTGCAAGGCGAAGAAATCAGTTGCTAACTTTAAGCTGCGCGAGGGCATGACCATCGGCGCTAAGGTTACGCTCAGAGGCGACAGGATGTATGAGTTCCTTGACAGGCTCTTCAACCTTGCTCTGCCCAGAGTTCGTGACTTCAGAGGCATCAACCCCAATTCCTTTGACGGCAGAGGAAACTACTCTCTGGGAATTAAGGAACAGCTTATTTTCCCCGAGATTGACTACGATAAGATCGACAAGGTCAGAGGCATGGACATCTGCTTTGTCACCACCGCGCAAACTGATGAAGAGGCCCGCGAGCTGCTTACGCTTATGGGTGCTCCGTTTGCAAGATAAGGAGGGAAAACCGTGGCAAAAACATCAATGAAAGTCAGACAGGCTCGCCCTGCAAAGTATTCCACGAGGGCATATAACAGATGTAAAATCTGCGGAAGACCTCACGCTTATCTGCGCAAGTACGGCGTTTGCCGCATTTGCTTCAGAGAGTTGGCTCACGCAGGTCAGATTCCCGGTGTTAAAAAGGCAAGCTGGTAATTGAGCGATTCACGTTAAAGGAGGTAACACAGTATGCAAATTACTGATTCCATCGCTGATATGCTTACAAGAATTCGCAACGCGAACTCCGCGAAGCATGAAACGGTGAAAGTTCCCGCATCCAACATGAAGAAGGCGATTGCTCAGATTCTTGTTGACGAGGGATATATCAAAGGCTACAAGGTTGAGGATGACGGCAAGCAGGGTATGATTGAAATCGCCCTCAAGTACGGCCCCAACAAGTCTCAGGTTATTACCGGACTTCGCAGAGTGTCCAAGCCCGGCCTGAGAATTTATACAAATTGCGAGGAAATGCCGAGGGTTATGAAGGGCATTGGCGTCGCTATACTCTCAACATCCAAAGGCGTTATGACTGATAAGGACGCTCGCAAGGCCAACGTTGGCGGCGAAGTTCTTGCATTTATTTGGTAAGGAGGTGCTGTTCACATGTCACGAATAGGAAGAAAACCTATTGAAATCCCCGCAGGTGTTGATGTGCAGCTCAACGGCACTACCGTTACCGTTAAAGGCCCCAAGGGCACTTTAACAAGAGATGTACACAGCAAAATGATTGTCAAAAAGGACGGCAACATTATAACTGTTGAGCGCCCCAATGACGAAAAGGAGTCAAGGTCGCTTCACGGCCTGACCAGAACTCTTATTAACAATATGGTGGTTGGCGTTAACGAAACCTTCAAGAAAGACCTTGAGGTTAACGGCGTCGGTTACCGTGCAGAGATGAAGGGCAAGGATCTTGTTCTTAAAGTGGGCTATTCGCACGATGTTATTTTAACACCGCCCGAGGGCATCACGGTTGAGGTCCCCGCGCCCAACAAAATTACAGTCTCGGGTCCTGATAAACAGAAGGTCGGTCATTTTGCCGCCGAGATTCGCGATAAGCGTCCCACCGAGCCTTATAATGGAAAAGGCATTAAGTATGCCGATGAAATAATTCGCCGTAAGGAAGGCAAGGCAGGCAAGGGCGGTAAATAAGACTGAGCATCCGTTTTGGGATGCAGTTAAAGGAGTGAAATTTTTATGGTTAATAGACCGGACAGCAATAAGGCAAGGCGTAACCGCCAAAAGAGAGTCCGCGCCAAGGTCTCCGGCACGGCGCAGCGCCCCCGCCTTAATGTATTCCGCTCCCTCCAGAATATCTATGCTCAGTTAATTGACGATGACAAGGGCATTACTCTTGTCACAGCGTCAAGTGTAGAGAAGGATTTCGAGGATTACGGCGGAAATAAAACCGCGGCTCACAAGGTGGGCGAATTGTTGGCAAAGCGTGCCGCTGATAAGAACATCACTGATGTTGTTTTCGATCGCGGCGGCTATATCTATCACGGCCGTGTTCAAGAGCTGGCCGAGGGCGCTCGCAAGGGCGGTCTCAAGTTCTAAAGAAGGGGAGGAATTACTTTTGGCTAAAATTGATGCATCGGCATATGAGCTCACTGAGCGCGTAGTAGCCATAAACCGTGTTTCCAAAACCGTAAAGGGCGGTCGTATCTTCAAGTTTGCGGCTCTCGTTGTTGTTGGCGACGGAAACGGAACAATCGGCTTCGGCCTCGGCAAATCCGGCGAAGTTCCCGACGCTATCCGCAAGGGTATCGAGGACGCAAAGAAAAACCTTATGAAGGTTGCCCTCAAGGGGACCACAATACCCCACGAGGTTATCGGCAAATTCGGCGCAGGTGAGGTTCTCCTCAAGCCCGCCGCTCCCGGTACAGGCGTTATCGCCGGCGGCCCCGTGCGTGCGGTTGTTGAAACAGTCGGTATTAAAGATATCCGTTCCAAGGCGCTCAGGTCAAATAACCCCTGCAACGTTGTCAGAGCAACCTTAAATGGACTTGCTCAACTGCGCAACGCAGAGGAAGTTGCCGTTATTCGCGGTAAGACCACAAAAGAAATTTTAGGTTAAGGAGGGTGGATAAAATGGCAGATATCAAGGTAAAGCTTGTCAAAAGCCTTATCGGAAGCACCAAGCCACAGATTGCCACCGCCCACGCACTTGGTCTATACAAAATCGGCGATGCTTCGGTTCAACCGAACATCCCCGCAACGCAGGGTAAGATTAAAAAGATTTGTCATTTAATCGAGACCTGCGAAGCCAAGCAAGGAGGTGCAAACTAATGAAGCTTCATGATCTCGCACCAGCAGAGGGCTCCATTAAGGAGCGCAAGCGCATAGGCAGAGGCCCCGCCTCCGGTCAGGGCAAAACAGCCGGTAAAGGTCACAAGGGTCAAAAGGCGCGCGCGGGTCGCGGAATGCGCGCCGGCTTTGAAGGCGGTCAGATGCCTCTTCAAAGACGCGTACCCAAGAGAGGCTTTAACAACATCTTTGCAACAGAGATGACCATCGTAAATGTTGCGGCTCTTGATAAGGCTTTCGAAAACGGTGACACAGTTACTGTTGAAGCTCTGCTCGAGAGAGGTATAATTAAAAAGAAATTGGACGGCGTTAAGATTTTGGGACAAGGCGACCTCGCGAAAAAGCTCACCGTTCAGGTTAACGCTTTTTCGGATTCCGCCAAGGCAAAAATCGAAGCTGCCGGTGGAAAGGCAGAGGTGATTTAACTTGCTCAAGACTATCGTTAACGCATGGAAAATTGCTGACCTTCGTAAGAAGATACTTTTCACGGCGCTTATCGTGCTCATCTTCAGAATAGGTTCCGCTATCCCCGTTCCTTTCACCAATATCGGTGAGTCCGGCATTATTGCCGACCCGAACGCCGGAAATTTCATGAATTATCTGAGTTTGATGACCGGCGATGCGTTTAACTACGGTACGATTTTTGCAATGTCAATTACCCCGTACATCAACGCATCCATTATCATGCAGCTGCTCGCAGTTGCTATTCCCGCACTCGAAAGAATGCAGAAGGAAGGCGAGGAGGGGCGCAAAAAGATTGCCTCAATCACCCGCTTTGTTACGGTCGGTCTGGGTCTTATGCAGAGTACAGCCTACTATTTCTACCTTCGCAGCGGGGATTTCCTCACAACCAGCGCCACAACAGGCAGCGCATACACAGGCTTTTTCGCGGTTTTCCAGGCGATTGCGATTATCACTTGCTTTACCGCGGGCACAGCGCTTATCATGTGGCTCGGCGAGCAAATTAACGATAAGGGCATAGGCAATGGTATTTCCATTATCCTTTTTGCCGGTATCGTTTCAAGAATCCCCACTCTCATTACAACACTGTTTGGCAAGGAGTCTGGCGGCTACTTCTTCAAAGGCGGCCCCTACTACTTCCTGGCACCCTTCGCGGCAATTATACTTATCCTTATGGTAGCCTTTATCGTTTGGATGGATAACGCCGAGAGAAGAATCCCCGTTCAGTACGCCAAGCGTGTTGTCGGGCGCAAGATGTATGGCGGCCAAAGCTCGCATATCCCCATCAAGGTTAATATGTCGGGCGTTATGCCTGTCATTTTCGCAAGCTCAATTCTTTCCCTTCCGCCTACGGTTGAGATGTTCATCAGCTCAAAGATAGCCGAAGGCAGCTTCTGGGAGAAGTTCTTTAATGTTTTCACTTCGGACCATTGGGCTTACGGAATTATCTATTTCTTCTTAATTATCGGTTTCGCGTTTTTCTACTCGACAATTCAGTACAATCCTATTGAAATGTCCAAAAACATTCGTGAGAACGGCGGTTCAATCCCCGGCATTCGCCCCGGTGAGCCGACCGCAAGGTACATTGGAAAGATTCTGTCCAGAATTACTCTGCTTGGCGCGCTTCTGCTGAGCGTTTTGGCTCTCTTCCCCATCCTTTTCTCACAGATTACTTCCTATTGCCTCGATAGATTCTATATTAAAGATGCATCTATGAATGTATCGCTCGGCGGCACATCAATCATCATTCTTGTCGGCGTTGCGCTTGAGACAGTAAAACAGCTCGAGAGCCAGATGATGATGCGCCACTACAAGGGCTTCCTTGATTAATGGAGGATTAGCATGATAGTGCTGAAAACCACCGGTGAGTTGGCGCAAATGAAAGAAGCTTGCGTTATCGCAGCCGGGGCATTAAGAGCGGCAGGTGAGGCGGTCCGCCCGGGTGTTTCGACAGCCGAGATTGACCGCGCGGCCCACAGCTATATCACAAAGCACGGGGCAACCCCAACCTTTTTGGGCTATAACGGCTACCCCGCCGCATCATGCGTTTCCATAAATGACGAGGTCATCCACGGAATTCCGAGCAAGCACCGCATCGTTCATGAGGGCGACCTTGTGAGCATAGATGTGGGAGCTACGTTCAACGGCTATGTCGGTGACAACGCCGCCACTTTTGCGGCGGGTGAGATTTCTCCCGAAGCACAGCGGCTGAGCGACACAACCCGCGAGAGCCTTTATGTCGGCATCGCGGCGGCGGTTGCAGGCGGCAGAATCGGCGATATCGGTTACGCGATACAGAGCTATTGCGAAGAAAGGGGTTACAGCGTTGTGCGCGAATACACCGGTCACGGTGTGGGAGCCACGATGCATGAGGACCCGAGCGTACCTAACTTCGGCACACCCGGAAGAGGCGTGCGCCTGTTACCGGGCATGACTATTGCTATTGAGCCCATGATTAACCAGGGTTCGTCTGCCATCAGGCAGCTTGCGGACGGCTGGACAGTTAAAACTAAAGACGGCAAGCTTTCGGCGCATTTTGAGCACACGGTTGCCATCACGGCAGACGGACCTGTCATCCTCACCAAAATATAAGGAGGTCAGGGCATGCTCAAAGTCGGAACGGTTGTTAAGTCGCTCGCGGGGCGGGATAAGGATAAGCTTTTATCGGTAGTCGGTGAAAGCGGCAATCACATTCTCGTATGCGACGGCAAGGAAAGGCCCCTTGAAAGGCCCAAACAAAAAAACACTCGCCACCTCAAGCCGACAGGCGCGGTTCTTGAACCCGCCGAGCTTGAGACAAACAGAGCCTTGCGAAAGGCGCTCAGGCGATTAAATGCTGAAATTAGTGGCAACAATTAGGAGGTTAGTTATGTCTAAGCAGGATATGATCGAAATTGAAGGTACGGTAGTAGAGTCCCTGCCTAACGCGACCTTTCAGGTTGAGTTAGAGAACGGGCACAAAATATTGGCTCACATCTCCGGCAAGCTGAGAATGAATTACATCAAGATTTTGCCCGGTGATAAAGTGACGGTTGAAGTGTCGCCATACGACCTCACAAAGGGCCGCATCACATGGCGTTCCAAGTAGATAAAGGAGGGTATTCAAATGAAAGTCAGACCTTCTGTCAAAAGAATTTGCGAGAAATGCAAAATAATCAAGCGCAAGGGAAAAGTTATGGTTATTTGTGAAAATCCCAAGCACAAGCAGCGTCAGGGTTAATCTGACGTAAACCACTTAATGGAGGTGCAACTGGCAAATGGCGCGTATATCAGGTGTTGACCTGCCCAGAGATAAGAGAGTCGAAATTGCTTTGACTTATATCTTCGGCATCGGTCGCAAAACCGCAAGCGACATTATCGCAGCAACCGCAATTAATCCTGACACGAGAGTTAAGGATTTAAGCGAGGACGATATATCAAAAATCCGTGAATATATCGACCATAATCTGAAGGTCGAAGGTGACCTTCGCAGAGAGACAGCATTCGATATCAAGAGACTCGTTGAAATCGGCTGCTATCGCGGCGTTCGTCACCGCAAGGGTCTGCCCGTAAGAGGTCAGCGCTCCAAAACGAACGCACGCACACGCAAAGGTCCCAAGAAGACCATTGCAAACAAGAAGAAGTAAGTCAGGAGGGATATTATGGCTAAAGCAACAGGCAAAAAAACCACAGGCACCCGCAAAAGGCGTGAACGCAAGATTGTTGAGCGCGGTGCGGCCCATATCCAATCCACCTTTAACAACACAATTGTTACCATTACTGACACTCAGGGCAACGCAGTTTCGTGGGCAAGCGCAGGTGAGATGGGTTTCAGAGGCTCTCGTAAATCAACCCCATATGCCGCGCAGACCGCTGCCGAAACGGCCGCCAAGGCTGCTATGGAGTATGGCATGAAAACTGTTGAAGTCTTCGTAAAAGGCCCAGGTCAGGGCCGTGAGGCTGCAATCAGAGCATTGCAGACTGCAGGTCTGGAGGTTAACATGATTAAAGATGTTACCCCCATCCCTCATAACGGCTGTCGCCCGCCCAAGAGAAGGCGCGTGTAACCATAAATTATTGGAGGTGTAACACAATATGGCAAGATATACCGGCCCTGTATGTAAATTGTGCCGCCGCGAAGGCAAAAAGCTTTACCTGAAGGGTGAGCGTTGCTATACAGGCAAGTGCGCAGTTGATCGCAGAGCATATGCTCCCGGTCAGCATGGCCAGAGCCGCAAAAAGACCTCTGAATACGGCTTGCAGCTTCGCGCGAAGCAGCAGGCAAGGCGTTACTATGGTATTCAGGAAGGTCAGTTCCACAAGTATTTCCTTTTGGCCGAGCGCAAGCAGGGCATCACAGGTGAAAACCTTCTGCGTATCTGCGAGACAAGAATTGATAATGTTGTTTATCTTCTTGGCTGGGCTAATTCCAGAGCGGAAGCAAGGCAGCTTGTGAACCACGGCCACTTCAAAGTCAACGGCAATAAGGTTGACATTCCGTCGTACCTGATTAAGGTTGGCGATACAATAGCAATCAAGGATAAGAGCAAGGATAGCGACAAAATGAAGTCCGTTATTGAACTTAACGCTTCCCGCCCTGTTCCCCAATGGCTTGAACTTGACAGAGAGGCTGACGAGTGCAAGGTTATCGCGATGCCCACTCGTGAGCAGATTATGGTTCCCGTTGAGGAGCATCTCATCGTTGAGTACTATTCAAAGTAAGACTGATTAGAGGCGTTTTTGAATGCATACGCAGGATTAAATTCCTGCTTTTAAAAGGAGGGTTTTTAAATGATTGGTATCGAAAAGCCCAGAATTGATACTGCCGAAATTTCCCCCGATGGTAAATACGGAAGATTTGTTGTTGAGCCGCTTGAGAGAGGCTACGGAACCACCTTGGGTAACTCCCTTCGCAGGGTTCTTCTTTCCTCGCTCCCCGGTTATGCTATTACTTCCGTTAAGATTGAAGGTATTTTGCACGAATTTTCAACTATTCCCGGCGTTAAAGAGGATGTTACGGAAATCGTTTTGAATTTAAAGAGCGTGATACTCAAGATTCACGGCGACGGTCCCAAAACCATCTATATCAGCGCAAACGGAGAAGATGAAATCACGGCCGGCAGCATAAAAACCGATTCAGAGGTTGAGATTCTCAACCCCGAGCTGCATATTGCTACCCTTGATGCGGACGCCCATGTTAACATGGAGCTTACCTGCGATAAAGGCAGGGGCTATGTTTCCGCGGAGAGAAATAAGCAGCTTATGCAGCCAATCATCGGCGTTATCGCCATTGACTCAATCTATACTCCCGTATTAAAGGTTAATTACACAGTCGAGAACACACGCGTAGGCCAGATTACTGACTACGACAAGCTTACGCTTGAGGTGTGGACCAACGGAACCATAAACGCTATGGAGGCCGTTTCTCTTGGCGCCAAGATCCTCAACGAGCACCTCAACCTCTTCGGCGACCTCTCCGGTGAGGCGTACGATACGGAGGTTATGGTTGTTAAAAGTGACAGCGGCAAGGAAAAAGTTTTAGAGATGACCATTGAGGAACTTGACCTGTCTGTACGCTCTTTCAATTGCTTAAAGAGAGCGCAAATTAATACGGTAGAGGATTTAATCAACAGGACCGAGGAAGACATGATGAAAGTCCGTAACCTCGGCAGAAAATCCCTTGACGAAGTTGTTGCCAAGCTTTCATCGCTTGGTTTTGAACTCAGAAGGGACGAGGAATAAAAGTCCCACGGCGGTCACACACAGCAAGACCGCATATTCGGTAAAGGAGTGTGAACTTAATGCCCGGTAGCAGAAAGCTCGGCCGCGAATCTGACCATCGTAAATCGATGCTCAGAGGCCTTGTTACCTATCTATTAGAAAACGGCAGAATCGAAACCACCGTCACAAGGGCACAGGAAGTCCGCGCTATGGCAGAAAAGTATATTACCATTGCGAAGGACGATTCTCTGCAATCCAAGCGTAAGGCTTTTGCATACATCACAAAAGAAGATGTTGTCAAGAAGCTTTATGATGAGATTGCTCCCAAGTACAAGGATGTTAACGGTGGATATTGCCGCATAGTTAAAACAGGTCCCCGCAGGGGCGATGCAGCTGAAATGTGCATCATTGAGCTGATATAAAACAGTAAACCCCGCCGTTCATGAACGGCGGGGTTATTACTTGCTTTTTCGGTTACTTTTGCGTCATAGGCAGCTTCATCAAATCTTTCATTTCATCGGCGGTGAAGGAGAATTCAAGAACTCCCTCGCTGAAGGGCGCGATGGAGGCAAGTTGATAGAAGAAGGTTATGCCTGTATCAGTTATATAAAAATCGTTTGGGGATTCTTTCTTAATCTCAATGAGCTTGTCGCGAGTCATATCGCTGTTTAGGCGGTTTCTGCCGTAGCTGTCTACCATTTTTTCAATTGTTGCATCGGCAACCATTCCAAACACGGTATCAGCCTTCACGCCGTCAAGAAGGAAGTCGTTGAGTCTGCACTGATTGCCCGTTTCAAGAAGGAAGCAGTCGCCCTGCAAGCGCTTTGAGCGGGATGTAGTGCCCATACCGTAGCTGTATTCGCACAGAATGCAGAGGTATTTGGCATCTCTGTAGGTGATGCTGTAGCGCGCGTCGCACACCCAGGGCTCAGAGGTTTCGTTCTTGTTGATAAATGTTGAGGCGTTTTTAACATTGTTCTGAGCGAAATCCTGCATATCCTGCGCGCGCATGGTATAAACGGAATTTATTACTTGGGCGCTGGCAAAGGACGCCATATCAAGCTGGGGCAAAACGATGTTAAGCTTGTATACGACCTTGCCCTTATCGTCCTTAAGGTCTTTGGTAATTGCGAGCTCCTCGATTCCCACGCGTTTTGTGTCAACAACTGCATCAGTCGGGGTTTCTTTTGCGCTATTTCGGTTGCAGGAGGCAAAGGTAAACAGCATTACTGCGGCGCAGCACAGGGCAACAAGGCGGATAGAAATCTTTTTCATATCATATAATCCTTTCATGCGTAAATCCTTTATTGTTAAATATAATAACAAGTTCAGCCAAAAATATCAAGATAAATAAATAAGTTTACAATGTGTTATGATTTTGGTATAATTTTATTCACAGTATAAAGGAGGTGGGAATTTGCTGGACCGGCTTTATAAACCCGAAAAAATGCTCAAAGAAGAGAAATGGGTGGGCGAATGCCCTCCGACCAAAACCGTATACAGTAGCTTAATAAAAACAGTATGGCCGTCAATGCTCGAATCTATGTTGATGAGCCTGATGAATTTCGCTGATACTCTTATGGTCTCATCCCTTGGCGCCTATGCCGTTGCGGCAACGGCGCTTACCAATCAGCCGCGGCTGATTTTCTTCGCGCCGTTTTTTGCAATGAATGTGGGGGTTACCGCCATTGTCAGCCGCCGGAGGGGGCAGGAGGACCGCGCGGGCGCGAACCGCTGCCTTAGCCAAAGTATGCTTATATGCGTTCTTATGTCTATTGTGCTTTGCTCAATCGGCGTTTCCGCCGCCCGCCCTCTTATGGTGCTTTCAGGCGCGCTTGAGGATACAATAGAGCCGGCAACAACTTACTTCAGAATAGTGTTGGTCGGCTTGGGCTTTTCATCATTCGGTATGGTCATCAACGCCGCGCAGAGGGGCTCGGGCAACACCAAAATCTCAATGTATACTAACGTCGCGGCGAATGTTGTGAACGTTATATTCAACTATCTGCTGATAAACGGCATCGGCTTTTTCCCACGCCTTGGAGTAAAGGGCGCGGCAATAGCAACCCTTATGGGCAATATAGTCAGCTGCCTTATATCAATTTATTCTATCCGCCCAAAGCGCGACGGTTACCTTTGCGTTAAGATACGCGACTGCTTCGTTTGGGATAAAGAAACGCTGCGTTTAATTATCAAGATTTCAAGTTCTGCGGCAGTCGAGCAGTTTTTTGTGCGGCTGGGCTTTTTTGCCAGTACAAGAGTGGTTGCAACCCTCGGTACTACGGCGCTTGCCACGCACCAGATTTGTATGAGTATAATCAATTTTTCGTTCTCTATCGGCGACGGCCTGAGCACAGGCACTTCGGGGCTTGTCGGGCAAAGTCTCGGGCGCAAACGCACGGATATGGCGTTGATTTACGGCAAATGCGCCCAGCGACTGGGGCTTTGCATTTCGCTGATTATGTTTTTCGCTTTTGCAGAAGGCGGCGGATTCTTAATGAGCATGTTCACCAAGGAAGCGATAATAATCGAAACAGGCAAAAACCTGCTTTTGATAACCGCCTTTGCCGCGATTGCGCAGATTTCCTCGCTTGTTTATCTGGGCTGCCTGAGGGGCGCGGGGGATACCAAGTATGTTGCAGTAACCTCAATGATATCAATCGCTTGCATTCGCCCCGTTTTTTCCTATGTGCTTTGCTTCCCGATGGGGCTGGGGCTTATAGGTGCATGGATAAGCCTTCTTATCGACCAGTGTGTACGCCTTACCTTTGCCGTAACAAGGTTTTCTAAAGGCAAGTGGAGCAAAATTGTAATATAGTCAAAAAAAGGCGCGGAATTCAAACGAATTCCGCGCCTCGATTATTTTTTATCTCGTCAGCAGACCCGCGTCAATTACGAACTGGCTACCAGTGATATACCGCGCTTTGTCACTCGCAAGGAACATTACGGAATCCGCGACATCCTCAACCTCAATCCACGGCACCGGCAAAAGGTTGCCTGCCGAAGCCTCGGCGATTTCCTCGGGTGTTTTGCCCTCCATTGCCGCCAGGCCGTCATTCATGGGCGTGTTGACGCCGGTGGGGTGAATGCTCACTGCCCTTATGCCGTAAGGCGCAAGCTCAATTGCCTGCGACTTTGTTAGACCGACCATGCCGAATTTTGACGCGGCGTAGTGCGAGAGCCTGTTCATTCCGCGAAGGCCGCCGATTGAGGAATTATTGATAATAACGCCGCTTTTTTGTTTAATCATATACGGCACAACATATTTTGAAACAAGCCAGGCGCCCTTGAGGTTGATGTCAATCATCGCGTCCCATTCTTCCTCGGTCATCTCCCAGCTTTTTGCATAGGCGCAAATTCCCGCGTTGTTAAAAAGGATATCAATACCGCCGAAGCTCTGGGCCGCCTTATCCGTGGCGGCTTTAACATCCGCCGCAGAGCGGACATCGCCCGCGAAGATTTCAATCCTCGCGCCGAGGGATTCAACATCGGCCTTGAGCTTAACGAGGTCATCGGAGCAGGTCGTGTTGTATGACGGGTACTCTATTCTTTTGCCAAGGTCAAACGCGGCAATGTTCGCGCCCCCCTTGGCGAAGGCAAGAGCCACGCCGCGGCCCTGACCCTTTGCTGCGCCCGTGATGAATATGGTTTTGTTCTTAAATTCGTTCATTTTAATCCTCCTCAATAACCCGCAAGGTAGCTGTCAAGCGGCACTTTGAGGGAACTGTTAATAAGGTTGGTGGCAATCATTATCGCGCCGAAGGCGGTGAGTAGCACAATCTGCTCGTTTGTGAATTCTTCCTTCAGGCGGTTAAAAACTGTTTCACCTATGCGCTTTGGATTCTCAACAAGAGCCTTGCCGTAATCCACAAGCAGCTGTTGACGCTTTGTGAACTCGAAGGTATTAAAGTCAAGCCCCGCGTCAACAAGGATTTTTCTGAAAAACAGGGTGCATATCATGCACTCGTTGCGGTCCGAAATAGCGTAGCAGTAAATGTTAATATCAAGCGGCTCAAGGAATTTCGCCGCCTCGTCGCGCAGGGTGTACCACTCCATGAGGGCGTTAAAGGCGGGTACGCTGTTAAGCAGGGTGCGCTTCATATTGGTCATTCTGCCGATTTTAAGGTGAGCGTCGTGCGCCGCCTTGACCTCGTTTGAGGCGGTATCGTAATCAATCATCGGGATATATGGCATATTTTTTCTCCTTATAATTCAAAGTCCTTTTCATCCGCGGTCACCGGTTGAAGCGGAGCCTGAGGACGGCGCTTTAACGGGTCATAGGCAAATTTAACGCATTTATGGTTTGGCTCGGTGATGCCCTTCTTAAGACAAAGCACGGATTGCTCATTCGGTGAAAGCCTGCCGTGGCGGCAATATTTGCACGCCGGCGGGTATTTTTTTTTGTTTATCAGCTTGCGCTTTATTTCAATCACACCTTTCACCGAAGGTTTACTTTAACTTATATATTTTAGCACACTTTTTCACAGGTATCAAGGTCTAAAATAACAAGCGCGCACAAAAACAGAAGCGCGCAGGCGGCGGGCGCAGAAACGGCTCCGGCGGCAGTTAGCGTTTCGCCCGTGTTTGCGAGTGTGCTTACGCTTTGAGGGAAAAGGCGCATGAGTCCTTCACAGATGAAGGCGGCAAAAACGGCGCTCAGCACTCTCCCGCAGAAAAAAAACAGAGGTTTTATGTTGATTTTCGCTGCAAGCGAAAAAATCTGGCAGTGAACGCAAAGCCCGCCAAAGCCGAGAATGCTTGCCATGATGGGGAGCGGGCTTCCCGCTGCCCCGGTGCAGCCGCCCGTGACCTCAAGGATGCTGACAAGAACCTTGCGGCCCTCTGTTTGAGGAATCAAAGCGCATACACTGCCGAAAAAAATCACCCAGGCGCAAATTGTAACTATCCCCGAGCAACCGTCCGAAACCGCGTTTACAAGTGAATGTGAAAAACTCGGCGGCGGCAATTTGCTTTTAACCGGTGTCTCTTCGGCCGAGGCGTGAGGCATGAAACGCGTAAGAACGCCGAGAATCAGAGAGGAAAGGCAAAGAGAAACAAAAAGCAGAACCCCCGCGGCGGGCGAAGCGAGCAGAGAGCCGCCTACGCTTCCTATCACAAAAGCGGGGCCGGCATTCACGCAAAAAAGCACAAGGCGGTGCGCCTGCTCGTCAGTTATTTCACCGCGGTCAAAAAGCCGCTGAGCGATTCTTGCTCCGACCGGGTAGCCTCCGATAAGCCCGAGCGCAATAACGGGCGCCGCAGCGCAGGGTTGGCGAAAAAGAAAACGCATCACAGGCGCGAGCAGGGTTTGCAGGCGCTTCGAGAGCGGCAAATCCGAGATGAAACAGGCGGTGACCATAAACGGAAAAAGTGAGGGTATGAGCACCCCCGAGCAAAGCGAAAGCGACTTTCTCGCGCCCTCGATAGCGGCGTGCGAGTCAATAATCAGCAAGAGCGCGAGCAAAACCGCCGCGCCTGCCGCGATAGACCTTGCAAATTTTTGCATAAGCAACAATCTCCTTTTATAAACGCCGACTACCTTACAGGCATGCCTGTTTTCGGGTGAATTCAAAAAAATCTAAACGCCGATAATAATAGACGAATTTATCGGCTCTTATTTGAATATATGCTTGTAATGTACTTATTATTGCCTTGGCGGCATAATATTAATTTGCAGGGGAGGTGCCCGAATTGCAAAAAAAGCAACGTGTTTCGCAGAGTGACAAAATACTTGAACGCCTTTCTGTGACTATGGATCTGCCCGCGGGCGCGGTAACCGGTCTCGCGCATATTGAGGCGGAGGGCAACAGAGAAATAATTATTGACGGCTGCAAGGGAGTGCTCGAATACGGCGACAGAGCGATTTGCCTCAACACGGGCAAGCTCAGGGTTCGAATTCGCGGGTGCGACCTTACAATTACGGCGCTGCAAAACGGGCAGGCGATAGTAAAAGGGATTATTGACTGCATAGAATTTTCGTCATAGGGGGAGCAGTATGCTGCTACTTAAGCTTTTCAGATATTTATTCGGCTATGTCCGTTTGAGCGCCCGCGGAGGATTCCCCGAGCGCTTTGTGAATTTGTGCGCCAACGGCTCGGTGAATTTGTGGGATTTAATCAGCCGCGACGGCGTTATTTATGCCAGTACGGATATAAACAGCTATAAAAAAATTCGCCCCGCGGCGAGAAAATCGGGTATGCGCGTGAGGATAGAAAGCAGGAACGGACTGCCGTTTTTTTTCGCCAAGCACAAGCGCCGCATGGGTTTCCTGCTTGGCGTGGTCGTTTTCGGGCTTGTAATTTTGAGCCTTTCAACGCGCATATGGAGCGTAAATGTGCAGGGAAATGTTGAGGTATCCTCGCAGGAAATTATTTCGGTCTTTGAGGGCCTCGGAGTAAAAAGCGGAGTAAGTATCAACAATGTTGACATTGACGAGGTCGAAAAGCTCGCGCTAAGGCAGCTTAGCGGTCTTTCATGGCTTAACATAAACATCAGCGGCTCGAGCGCGCTTATCGAGGTGCGCGAAATAGTCAAAACCCCCGAAAGGGATACAGATAACACGCCAAGCGACATCGTTGCCCTGCGCGACGGTCAGCTTGTAATTCTGCGCGTGTTCAGCGGTACGGCTCAGTGCAAAACGGGCGGAGCGGTTCTCAGGGGTGATTTACTTATAAGCGGTACGGAGGAATATAAAGACGGCAGCGTGGAATTCTGCCGCGCGAAGGGTTACGCCGTTGCCAGAACACGGCGAAAGCTGAGCGAAAAGGCGGGCGCGGGGGATGAGCTCAAGCTCTGCGCCAGAGTGCGCCGCCGCTGGTCGCTCGGGTTTTTGATGTTTGATATCCCGCTCGGCAGACTTTCGCCGCCAAAGGGAACGCTGCGATACGCCGACACATCGGGAATAAAAATTAAAAAGACGATTTTGCCGGTCAGTCTCACGGAGTACTCGTATTATACCCAGAGCGATTATGCGAGCATGCTCACTCAGGGCGAAAAGCGGCTCATGGCGCTGAGTGATTTTTTTGAGGAATATGCCGCTCAGTTCAGGTATCTCACAGTTGAATCACAAGAAATAACCGTAGTGTCAAATAAAGCGGGCAGCGTCGTTGACGGCAGTTTCACCTGCCTTGAAAATATAGGGCAGTCAAAAGCAATCGAGATTGAGCAGCTGCCGCAGGGCAGCGGGCAGGTCACGGTGAATTAGATTTAGAATAATTTGGCTCATGCCTGCAGGCGCACCTATGTGCGCCTGTTTTTTTGTTTAAACATCGTATAGGAAAAAGAATATAAGACAGTCGAGAAGATAAAACAATTCTTGTTTGATATTGATATTAACGCCAAAAAAGGATATAATATCCATAATTACGCGTAAAATAAAAAACAGGAGCAAAAAAATGCTAAAGCTTGAAAATGTATCCTTCGGGGTTGATGACGACGGCACACAGCTTGAAATCATCGATAATGTCAGCCTTGAAATTGCCGACGGCAGCTTCACGGTCATCACCGGCCCAAATGGCGGAGGGAAATCAACCCTTGCGCGCCTGATAATGGGTATTGAGCGACCAACAGACGGCAAAATTTATTATAATGGTACAGATATAACCGATTTGAGCATTACCGAAAGGGCAAAGCTCGGCATCGGATATGCCTTCCAGCAGCCGCCCCGCTTCAAGGGGCTTACGGTCAGGCGGCTTTTGAGCCTTGCCCATGGCAGTGAGCTGCCCGAAGATGAGTGCTGCGCCTACTTAACGAATGTTGGCTTGTGCTCTCGGGAGTACCTTAACCGCGAGGTTGACAATTCCCTCTCGGGCGGCGAGGCAAAGCGAGTTGAAATTGCAACGCTTATGGCGCGAAAGCTCGGTCTTTCGATTTTTGACGAGCCTGAGGCGGGCATAGATTTATGGAGCTTTTCAATGCTTGTTGAGAGCTTTCGTCAAATGAGCAAAGACAGCCACGGCAGCGTGCTGGTTATCTCGCACCAAGAGAGAATAATGCAGCTTGCCGACGAAATTGTTGTTATTGCCAACGGCGCAGTTCGCTCCGGCGGCAGCAAGGACGAAATTTTGCCGAAAATTCTCGGTGAATTCGAAGAAGGATGTTCTTTCCGCGGGGAGGGTGAAAGCGTATGAATAAAGTTGACAGTGATTTGCTTTTTGCGGTTGCAGATCTCCACGATATCCCTGCAGGCGCTTATAATATCCGCAAAAACGGCGAAGGTCTTTCACGCCGCTCAAGCGCCAATATTGAGATTGTTACTAAAACGGACAAGCCCGGTATAGATATAATTATCGCGCCTTTTACTAAAAACGAGAGCGTTCACATTCCCGTTATCATCACCGAAACGGGCGTCAACGATTTGGTTTATAACGATTTTTATGTGGGCGAGGGTGCCGAGGTTCTGATTGTCGCCGGCTGCGGAATTCACAACGAGGGCGACGAAAAAACGCAGCATGACGGCATTCACACCTTCCATCTCGGCAAGAATTCGAAAATTAAATATGTTGAAAAGCATTACGGAGAGGGTGAAGGCAAGGGAGAAAGAACCTTAAACCCCGTTACCGTTGTCGAGCAAGAGGAAGGCTCAGTCTGCGAGATGGAAATGGTGCAGATCAAGGGCGTTGACTCCACCGTGCGCGAAACCACGGCAAGCCTTGCCGCGGGAGCGCGGCTGATTGTCACGGAGCGCCTCCTTACCCACGGCAGCCAGACGGCTCGCTCGGATATTGAGGTTGACCTTAACGGCGAGGGCTCCTCTGCTCAGATTGTTTCGCGCTCGGTCGCGAAGGATTCCTCAGAGCAGATTTTTTACCCGAAGGCGGTTGGCAATAACAGCTGCAGGGCGCACGTTCAGTGCGATTCGATAATCATGGATAATGCCCGCGTGAGCTCAATCCCCGCCATTGAGGCCAACAGCGCCTATGCCCAAATCGTTCACGAGGCGGCAATCGGCAGAATCAACAACGACCAGCTCATCAAGCTTATGACCTTCGGCATGAGCGAGGACGAGGCGGAGGAAGTAATAATTCAGGGCTTCTTAAAATAAATTTAATTGACATCTGAACCACAAATGCTATAATTAATATTAAATAATAATAAGGAGAGCGCCTTATGAGTAAATTTTTCTGCGCGCCAAACGGAAAGCTTAATTACAAAAGAACCATTCTCACGGGCTTCGGTTTTATGGCAACCTCAATTGCCTGGGCAATTTATGACCCCTACATTACCAAGATTCTTAACGGCCTGCTTAACGCCTCCACGACTGTAACCGAGTGGAGCGCAAAGCTTAACGAAGCGTTTCCCATGCTTGCCCGGCTTGCCGAGGCGCAGGGTGAGGAGGTTTCTCTGGCGGGCGGCGGAATTACGCTCGTTCCGCTATTCATTGGTATCATAATGACATTCGACAACATATTCGGCGTTATCTTTCAGCCAACATTCGGCAAGCTCAGCGACCGCTGCCATTCAAAGCTCGGCAAGCGCCGCCCGTTTATAATGTTCGGCGCGCCGATTTCGGCGGTTCTTTTTGCGATTATTCCGTTTGTCGCGATTAGGGGCTCCCTGCCCGCGACAATGGTTTGCATAATTCTTTTCGTTTTTATTATGTCACTGTGGCGCGCGCCCGTTGTGGCTCTCATGCCCGACCTTACACCGCCCCAGTTCCGCAGCCAGGGCAACGCGGTTATTAACCTCATGGGCGGTCTCGGCGGTCTTATCGGCATGGTCGCGGGCACTATCGTTACGGTAATCATGTCCGCGATTCTCGGCAAGGGCAACTATGAGGAGATTGACACCTACCCCTATGTTTTCATTATAGGCTCGGTTGTTATGATTATCGGTATGCTTGTTGTTCGCTTTACTGTTAAAGAGGAGCCGAGCATCATCACCGCCGCCGAGAATAACAAGGCTGCCGATGATAAAGCAAGGCGGCAAGCCGAAAAAGAGGTCAAAAAGGCTGAGAAAGCTGCCCGCAAAGCCGAGAAGCTTTCAGGACCTGAGCGCAAGAGCTTGATTTTTATGCTTTTCGGTTTGTTTTTCCTCTTCTGCGGCACAAACGCGATTACCACATTTTTCGCGCTTTTCGCTTCCGAGATTCTCGGGAAGACCACTGCAGAGGCAACAGTTATGATGGCGATTTTCGCCGTTTGCTCCGCTTTGGCGGCTATCCCCGCGGGCGCTGCAGGCCGCAAAATCGGCCGCAAAAAAACCATCCTTATCGGTCTCGGCGTTTTCATGTGCGTTTTCCTGCTTTATGTCATCACAAAGAGCATGGCTCTGATTTGGGTTGCACTTATTCTGGGCGGCGCCGCGAATATGTTCATCACGGTCAACACCCTACCGCTTGTGCTTGAAATCGGCGGTCTTGATAAAGTGGGCACCTTCACAGGTTACTATTACACCGCAACCTTCTCAGCGCAAATTGCATCACCCATCATTTACGGCTTTGTGCGTATGCTTTCGGGCACATATATGTCGCTGTTTGTTTACAGCCCGATTGCCTTTGTTATCTCAATTCTTTGCATTCTCGTGGTTAAGCACGGCGAGGCAATTCCCGAGGATGTCATCAAGGCGGCCAAAGAAGCCGACTAATTATAATGACTTTTGCAGGGCAGGGGTTCACATTGAACTCCTGCCCTAATTTTTATTTAATCAACGCGGTAAATATTTGAAATTTTTTATGGTTTTATGTTAAAAATAATATAAACCCCTTTTATTTTAATGAGTTTGGTGATATAATACACCGTATTGTGGGGAACCGCCTCATAGTTTTGTCAGATAAAATTTATATCGATATAACGGTATATAACAGGAGGAGAAAATGGCACAGATTATTTCAGTTAATAACCTGAGTAAATCCTACGGCAGCAATCAGGTTTTGAGCAACGTATCTTTCGATTTTGAGCCGGGGCAGATAATCGGTCTGCTTGGCCCCAACGGCAGCGGCAAAACATCGCTTATCAAGATTCTCACCGGGCTGATTCACGATTATTCCGGCGAGGTGCTTATTGACGGCGAGAAGCCGGGCGTCAGCTCGAAGGCAAAGGTTGCCTACCTGCCCGAAAAAAACTATCTTGCCAATTGGATGAAATCAATTGACGCCATAAACTATATGGCGGATTTTTACGCCGATTTCGATAAGGCGAAGGCTATGCAGATGCTGCATAATTTTCAGCTGCCCGAAAAGCAAAACATCAAAACTATGTCCAAGGGTATGCAGGAGAAGCTGCAGCTTTTGCTTGTTATGTGCAGAAACGCGAAGCTGTATGTTCTTGATGAGCCCATGAGCGGCGTTGACCCCGCGGCAAGGGAATTTATCCTCAGGACAATAATGACAAACATTCCTGCCGACTCCACGGTTATGCTTTCCACCCACCTTATCCATGATGTTGAGGGAACTCTTAATTCCGTCATTATGATAGGTCAGGGTAAGGTTTTGATTAAAGGCAGGGTTGAGGAAATTACTAAAAACGGCAAAACCGTTGAGGATATATTCAAGGAGGTGTTCTACTATGCTTGGTAAGCTGATTAAGAACGATTTCAAAACCAGCGCGCACACAATGGGTATGATTTACCTTTCGGCGGCAATCGCCGTTGCGTTTATGGCGTTTGCCTATATTTTTGAAGTGACATGGATAAGCGGCGTCGCGACCATGGCCCTGCTTGCAATCAGCGTTATCGCTGTTGTGGTTACCTTTGTCTTAATAGTTGTGGATTTTCAAAGAACGCTGTTTGGAAACCAGGGTTATCTCAGTCACACTCTGCCCGTAACCAGCGGCCAGCTCGTTATTTCAAAAACCATCGTTTCGTTCGCATGGATGATTTTAAGCTACGCAGTCGGCGTTGCTATTCTGATCGGCGTTTACGGCTACGCCTCGGCGATGATAGGCGACGATGTCAAGGTTGCGTTCCAGCTGTTGACGATATTCTTTGAGGGGCTGCCCTCGGGCGCGACGGTTAAAATTGTTGCCGCGCTCGGTCTGCTTGTATTATTCATCAGAATCGTTGTGCTTATCGCTCAGCTTTTCTTCGCGATTACTCTTTCAAATACCCGCGTAATGGCGAAGTTCGGCACATTCGCGGCAATCATCATTTTCTTCGCAGTTTTCCTTATTATGATAATTGCAAGCACCGTGCTCGCCAACTATATCCCGCTTTCAATTGTCGCGGACAGCGCGGGCATCAGGTTCAGCACCGAGTCCTCAATGGCCGACCCCAACGGCTTCACCTTCGGCGTTGTGGGTACTGTGTTTAATATTGTCTGCTCGATTCTTCTTTTCGCGGGATCCGCAAAGCTGATGGATACAAAGATTAATATAAAATAATTATGCTTAAAATCGGCATTTTCGGCGGCTCGTTTAACCCGCCGCATATAGGGCACCAGAGGCTTGCCTTGCAGGCTGCCGACAGGCTTGCTTTAAACAAGGTTATTGTTATGCCTGCCTTCGCTGCGCCCCATAAGCAAACCGCCGGGCTTGCCGCTGCTTATGACAGGGTAAATATGTGCCGCCTCGGGCTTTGCCCCGACAGCCGATTTGAGGTTAGCACGCTCGAGATTGAGCGCGCAGATAAGAGCTACACATATAAAACGTTTGAACAGCTTTTAAAAATGTATCACGGTGCGGAGTTTTATCTTATAATAGGCTCAGATATGCTTGAAACCTTTACTCAGTGGAAAAACTGGCAGGATATTTTGGGCATGGCGAGAGTTTGCGCCGCATCAAGGCAAAAAGGGCATGACTGCAACCTAGGCGCGTTTACGCCCGAACAGGCCGAAAGAATCACTGTGCTCCCCGTTGAGCCTTTTGAGGTAAGTTCAAGCGAAATTCGCAGTAAAATCGTAAATGGCGAGAGTACCGAGGGGCTGCTTGAGGATAGTGTGAGGGGTTATATTGATAAAAACCATCTTTATGACGCCCTCCTTGCACCTTACAGGGAGCTGCTCAAGCAAAAGCTCAGCGAAAGGCGTCTATACCACAGCGAATGTGTCGCCCGAAGCGCGAGGGAGCTTGCAAAAAAATACGGCGCGGATGAAAACAAGGCGGTAATCGCGGGGCTTCTGCACGACATCATGAAAAATGCCGAGGAAAAAGAGCAAAAGGCTGTAATCGCAAAGGCGGGCATCGTTTTAAGCAAGGCAGAGGACGAGAATGTAAAGGTTCTTCATTCAATTGCCGGTGAGGCCTTCCTGAGAACGCAGACCGATATCAACGACGAGGAAATTTTTTCCGCCGTTCGCCGCCATACAACGGGAAGCGCGGGTATGTCACTTCTTGACAAGGTTATTTATGTTGCTGATTTCATCTCATCCGACAGGGATTACCCTGATGTGGGCGAGGTTATCAGGCTCGCATATGTGAGCCTTGAAGAGGCGATTCTTTACACCACAAGCTTTACAATAGACAGACTTGTTTCAAAAAGCAAGTTTATCCACCCGGCAACGGTGGAATGCTATAACGATACTCTGACAGCAATAAATCGGAAAGGAAAATAATATGGAATCAAAGGAACTTGCAAGAGCAGCCGCAAAAGTGCTCAACGATAAAAAAGGCAAAGACATTATTGCTATAGAAACAGCAGAGCTTACGATTGTATCGGATTACTTTGTTATTGTGTCCGCTACCTCTAATACTCACACAAAGGCCCTTGCCGATGATGTGGAGTATGAGATAAAAAAGAACTACGATATTTCGCCCATTCATGTTGAGGGCAGGGCGACAGGGTGGATTCTGATTGATTACGGCAGCGTTATTATCCACGTTTTTCTGGCTGAGAGCCGCGAATATTACAATCTTGAGCGCCTATGGATCGATGCCAAGCAGCTGGATTTATCCGATATTTTAACCGCGGACTGACATTTTGGGAGTGAATTAAATGGCACAGTATAATTTTAAGGAAGTTGAAAAAAAGTGGCAGGAAAAATGGGAGCAGGCAGAAGCGTTCAAAGCGCAGGATGTAAGCAATAAACCCAAGTTTTATGCCCTTGTGGAGTTCCCCTATCCGAGCGGCGCGGGTATGCATGTTGGTCATATCAAGGCTTACTCGGGGCTTGAGGTTGTCACGCGCAAAAGAAGGATGCAGGGCTACAATGTTTTGTTTCCGATAGGATTTGACGCATACGGGCTTAACACGGAGAATTATGCCATCAAAACAGGCGTTCATCCGCGTAAGGCGACCGATACAAATATAGAGAAATTCACTAAACAACTTCAGCAGGTCGGGTTTTCCTTCGATTGGTCAAGGGTTATTGACACAACGCAGGAGGACTATTATAAGTGGACGCAGTGGATATTCCTTAAAATGTTCGATAACGGGCTTGTTTTCAGGGATAAAACCCTTGTCAACTTCTGCCCGTCATGCAAGGTTGTGCTTTCAAACGAGGATTCGCAGGGCGGCAAGTGCGATGTTTGCCACAGCGAGGTTGTGCAAAAATCCAAGGATGTCTGGTACCTTCGCATAACCGAGTATGCCGATAAGCTGCTCGAGGGGCTCGAAAAGGTTGATTATCTGCCGAACATCAAGCTGCAGCAGAGCAACTGGATTGGCAAATCCACAGGCGCGTTTGTTGATTTTGTTCTCAAGGGCGCCGAGGATAAGCTTCGGGTTTATACCACACGCCCCGATACTCTTTTCGGCGTTACATTTATGGTTATCGCGCCCGAGCATCCGATAATCGAAAAATATGCTTCGCAAATTAAGAATCTCGGCGCGCTCGACGAATATAAAACGCAGTGCAGCAAAAAAACCGAGTTCGAAAGAACTCAGCTTGTCAAGGATAAAACAGGCGTTCGCATTGAGGGATTGACCGCGGTTAATCCCCTTAACGGCGAAGAAATCCCGATTTATATCTCGGATTATGTTATGATGGGCTACGGCACAGGGGCCATTATGGCGGTTCCCGCCCACGATGAGCGCGACTATGCGTTTGCTAAAAAGTTCGGTATTGACATAATTGAGGTAATAAAGGGCGGCAACATAGCCGAGGCCGCTTACACAGGCGACGGCGAAATGGTGAATTCCGACTTCCTCAACGGCTTAACCAATAAAAAAGATTCCATAGAAAAGGTTTCGAGCTACCTTGAAGAAAAGGGTCTTGGCGAAAAGGGCGTTCAATACAAAATGAAGGATTGGGCGTTCAACAGGCAGAGGTATTGGGGCGAGCCGATTCCGATTGTTCATTGCCCAAGTTGCGGCATTGTTCCCGTGCCTTACAGCGAGCTTCCGCTCAAGCTGCCTAAGGTTGAAAACTTTGAGCCCGGCAAGGACGGCGAAAGTCCGCTTGCCAGAATTGATGAATATGTCAACTGCACCTGCCCGAAATGCGGCGGTGCGGCAAAGCGAGAGACAGACACTATGCCCCAGTGGGCAGGCTCCTCATGGTACTTCCTGCGCTATATCGACCCGCAAAACGACAAGGTTTTTGCCGATAAGGATAAGCTCAAGTACTGGATGCCCGTTGATTGGTACAACGGCGGCATGGAGCATGTCACGCGCCACATGATTTACTCGAGATTCTGGTATAAATTCCTCTACGATATCGGCGAGGTACCCTACGAGGAGCCATACGCGAAGCGCACAGCTCAAGGTCTGATTTTAGGTCCGGACGGCGATAAAATGAGCAAATCCAAGGGCAACGTTGTTGACCCGGCTGATGTTGTCAATGAATTCGGCGCGGATGTCCTTCGCACCTACGTGCTCTTTATGGGCGATTACGAAAAAGCTGCCCCCTGGTCCGAAAACAGCGTCAAGGGCTGCAAAAGGTTCATTGACAGAGTTTGGGGCCTTACGGATATTCTCACAGATGGCGACAGCTACACGCCGAGACTTGAAAGCGCTTTCCACAAAACAATTAAGAAGGTTTCCGAGGATATCGAAACACTTAAATATAACACCGCTATTGCCGCGCTAATGACGCTGCTCAACAGCATCTATGAGGCGGGCAGCATCAACCGCGCCGAGCTTAAAACCTTTATCACTCTGCTCAATCCCTTCGCCCCGCACGTTACCGAGGAGATAAATGAGGCGGCAGGTCTTGGCGGAATGCTCGCTAAAGGCGAATGGTGCGCCTACGATGAGGCGAAATGTATCGATGAAAAAATCGAGATTGCCGTTCAGATTAACGGCAAGGTTCGCGAGCGCCTCGTTATTGACGCCGATGCCTCGGCTGAGCAGGCTGTAGCCGCCGCCAAGGAGCTCGAAAAGATTCAAGAAGTGCTTTCAACAAGCGAAATTGTCAAGGAGCTCTATGTAAACGGCCGCCTTGTTAACCTCGTCATTCGCCCAAAACAATAAATTAACAATTTTGTTGTTGACAATTCATCTTGACTTATTGTATAATACCACATAAGCTATGAAATTAGCCCCTGCAAACAAAGCGGAGGGAGGGAATAAAGTGAGTCAGGTAAAAGTTAAGGAAGGCGAGTCCCTTGATAATGCACTGAGAAGGTTCAAAAGACAAACCTCAAGAGATGGTGTTATCCAGGAGGTTCGCAAGAGAGAGCATTATGAGAAGCCTTCGGTAAAGAAGAAAAAGAAGTCCGAGGCCGCCCGTAAGCGCAAGTTTAAATAATTTTTAAAATTAACGGCAGGCTATCAGCTTGCCGTTTCTTTTTAAAATTGGGAGGGGATGCAAGTATGAGCGTTAAAAAGCTTCAGGCGCTTCTCGCCGAGGGCGAGGCGTATTTCATCGTGTCACCCGAAAACAGGCTGTATTTAACAGGATTTTCCTCATCAGACGGCTACTTGCTTATTACTCGAGACACAAGCGTTTTTTTAGCGGACAGCCGATATATCGAAGCGGCAAAAAAGCGCATAAGCGTCTGCAACGAGGTTTTGCAGTTTGTGCGAGCCGACCTTGAGCTGCCCGCCCTCGCCGACAAGCTTGGCGTTAAAACTCTGTTCATCGAAAGCTCACGAATATCTGTCAAGCGCTTTTTAAGGATCAAGGAAGCTTTTCAAGGCATTTGCGTTGACTGTTCATCGCGCGCGGACAGCGATATTGAAGCGCTGCGGCTTATAAAAAGCCGTGAGGAAGTTAATAGCATTCTTGCCGCTCAGGGGATTGCCGAAAATGCGTTTACACATATTCTCGGTTATATCCGCACGGGCGTAACAGAGCGCGAAATAGCCTTGGAGCTTGACAGGCATATGCTCATTGCGCGCTCCGAGGGCGTTTCGTTTGATACAATCGCGGTAAGTGGCGAAAACAGCTCAATGCCTCACGGAGTTCCGGGCGACAGGCAAATTCAAAGCGGTGATTTTATCACCCTGGATTTTGGCGCGGTGATAAATGGATATCACAGTGATATGACGCGCACCGTGGCTCTTGGAGGCATAAGCTGCGAGCAGGGGAGGATATATAACACCGTTTTACTCGCGCAGCAGGCGTCGATTGATATCATCAAGGCGGGGGTCAGCTGTTCCTCGGCGGATGCCGCCGCAAGGGATATAATAACCTCGGAGGGCTTCGGTGAAAATTTCGGGCACGGCACAGGGCACGGGGTAGGCGTGGAGATTCACGAGGCGCCGTCGGTTTCGCAGCGCTCGCAAGAGGAGCTTTGCGCGGGCAACATTGTTACGGTTGAGCCGGGAATATATATTCCGGGCAAATTCGGCGTAAGAATAGAGGATATGGTGCTCGTAACCGACAACGGAAACGAGAATCTGACAAAAAGCCCGAAAACCCTCATCGTTTTGCCTGTATAAGCCAAATGCAATTTGCCTTTTAATATATTATCTTTAAAAAACACTTGAAATATCAATAGGAATAGTATAGAATATCTGTGAAAACATAATCATTGAAGGAGACATTTTTTATGGTATCAGCAGGGGATTTTAGAAATGGCGTTACTTTCGAAATGGAAGGCCAGGTTTATCAGATAATAGAGTTCCAGCATGTTAAGCCCGGCAAGGGCGCCGCTTTTGTAAGAACAAAAATCAGGAACGTTATCGCGGGCTCCGTCGTTGAGCGTACATTTAACCCCAGCGACAAGTTCCCCACGGCATATATCGAGCGCAAAGAGATGGAGTATTCTTATCAAGACGGCGATCTTTACTATTTTATGGATCCCGAGAGCTACGAGCTTGTTCCCATCAACGCCTCCGAGCTTGATGACAATTTTAGATTTGTTAAAGAAAACACCGTTTGCAGAATTCTGTCCTATAAAGGTAAAGTGTTCGGCGTTGAGCCGCCCAATACTATCACTCTCCAGGTAACAAAAACCGACCCCGGTTTCGCCGGTAATACCGCAACCAACGCAACAAAACCCGCCACGCTTGAAACAGGCGCGGAGGTCAGGGTGCCCTTATTTATCGATGAGGGTGAAATGATTGTTGTTGACACACGCCTTGGTGAATATTTAAGCCGTGCATAATTTAACAGGAGGAAAAAGAAAATGACACTTACCGAGAAAGTTGCCTACCTCAAGGGTCTTGCAGAGGGCCTTGCGCTTGACACCTCAAAGCCCGAGAATAAAGTCATCTCTGCGATGATTGATGTTCTTGATGACCTTGCGCTCACGGTTTCCGACCTTGAGGATACCGTTGATATTATCAACGAGCAGGTTGACGCGGTTGATGAGGATCTTGACGAGCTCGAAACCTATGTTTATGAAGAGCTTTGCGACGAGTGCGACTGCTGCGACGATGATGATTTTGACGAGGAATGCGAGTATTACGATGTTGAATGTCCCACCTGCGGCGAAGTAATATGCGTTGATGAGGATATTCTCGCGGACGGCAGCATCAACTGCCCCAATTGCAACGAGCTGCTCGAATTCGAGGTTGAATGCGACTGCGACGAGTGCAGCGGCGACGAAAACGACTAACAGCAAATGAATTACGCCGTTCCTTGGCTCATGGCTTTGGAACGGCGTTTTTTATTATAGTATTAAAGTAAGCACCATCATAAGTAGGGCCTTGCAGTAGATATCCTCAAAATCCTCAAGCGGCAGCGGGTTTTCACCCAGGCCGATTTCGATTGTGTAGGCAGGCTTTGCAAAGTATTCAATGAACCAGTCCTTAAAGCCTCCGTGCGACGCGAGCCCTGAATTTTCAATAAGAGTGTAGCCGCTTGCGGCGGCAAGAATTCTGCCCTCTGTTAAGCTTTTTAGCGGAGTTTTCTCACCGTAGCAGTAGTAAATTTCTTCACCCTGGCTGTGGAAAGCAACGGCCTTTCTCGGCCTGCGGCGAAGGCAAAGGTCCACTATCGCTTGGGTTTCGGGCTCACTCTCGGGCATATACCCGCCGTAGCGCCGCGGGGAAGGGCCGAGAATACCCTGCTCTATTTCCATTGAGCGCAGGATGTTCCAGCCTGCGTTAAAGTTATGATTTATATCCACTCCGCGGGCGTTGGCGTTCCATTTATCCTCGCTTGCGGCGCTTATACGTTCAAAATCCTGTGAGTATCTGCCTGCGGCGGGCGCGCCGTGAAGGGCTATCTGGACTCCGTCAGGGTTAACGCAGGGGATTATTATGACCTCGCGGCCTCTCAGAGCGCCCATAACGTCAATGCCGCACAGCTCGCTTCGTGTTACCGCGCAGCGGCAAAGCTCCTCTGCAAATCGCAGCAAAAGAAGGCTTGTAAGCCATTCCTGGCCGTGGAATCCGCCCGCGAGCAGCACCGGGTTATCGCTTCTGCCAAGGCTCAGCGCAAAAATCCCGCGAGAGCAAGTGCTGTGACCGCAGCAGGAGCAGTTCAGAAAAGGGTAGCGCTTTTTCAGCTTAAAAATCATCGCGCGCTGTGTTTCACAGTCCGGTGTTTTTAACCTTGTTATGCAGTCCATTTTAATCACCTCATTTAAGTTGGCGCTGATTAATTCGGGGGTGTCGATGAGTTAATCAGCGGTTAATTAAATATATGCAGAAGGGAAAATGTTATGAAAATCGTGCTCGCCTCCGCCTCACCGCGAAGAAAAGAGCTTATGAAAAAAGTAGGTCTGAAATTTGAAACCATGGTGGCCGATGTTGATGAAACAGTGCCCGAGGGTGTCTCGCCGATTGACTCGGCAATGCTCATCGCCCAAAAAAAGGCGCTCAAGGTCAGCGCCCTTCGCCCTGACGATGCCGTTGTGGGCGCTGATACAATTGTAGTCATTGACGGCGACATTCTAGGAAAACCCGGGACCGAAGATGACGCCATCGCTATGCTCACGCGCCTTTCGGGCAAGGAGCATACGGTCATAACAGGCGTTTGCATTGCCCGGGGAAATGAAAAAATCACATTCGCCGAAACAACAAGGGTGAAATTCTATGCCCTGACTAAGGCGGAAATTGAGGACTATGTTAAAACAGGTGAGCCGATGGATAAGGCGGGCGCTTACGGCGTTCAGGGGCTTGGCTGCGTGCTCGTGGAGCGCATTGACGGCGACTATTTTAATGTCATGGGTCTGCCGATAGCGCGCGTTGTGAGAGTAATGAAAAGCAGCGGACTCATAGGGATTTGACCACACAAATATTTTCATCGGTATATTGACTAAATTGACAACGATGCTATAATAAAAATAATTATTGCATTGCTATCACTCAAGGTTATAATCAGACATTTGGCTTTGGCGGAGCGCGCTTAATTCAGCTCAGTCCTGGCTTTTAAGTAAAATTTTATATGACTTGCTCTAATATGAAAGGAGAACAATATGGATTATCAAAAGGAGTCTTTGAGGCTGCATTATGAATGGAAAGGCAAGCTGGAGGTTACAGCAAGAGCAAAGGTTGACACAAAGGAAAATCTTTCGCTCGCTTATACGCCCGGCGTCGCGCAGCCGTGCCTTGAAATACAGAAGGATATAGATAAAAGCTACCTGCTCACTCGCCGCTGGAACACAGTTGCGGTTATCACAGACGGCACAGCCGTTCTTGGCCTTGGCGATATCGGTCCCGAGGCAGGTATGCCCGTTATGGAGGGCAAATGCGTGCTGTTTAAGGAATTCGGCGGCGTTGATGCGATACCGCTCTGCATCAGGTCAAAGGATGTTGACGAAATCGTTAAAACGGTTTCTCTGCTCCTCGGCTCCTTCGGCGGTGTAAACCTTGAGGATATTTCAGCACCCAGGTGCTTTGAAATTGAAGAGAAGCTCAAAAAAATCTCGGATGTTCCGATTTTTCACGATGACCAGCACGGTACTGCCGTTATTTGCGCGGCGGCGATTATTAATGCGCTTAAAATTGTGAAAAAGAGCCTTAACGAGTGCATTATCGCCTTCAGCGGCGCGGGCGCGGCGGGCGTTGCAATTGCCCGTCTTCTTACCAAGCTCGGCGTTAAGGATATTTTTATCTGCGACAGAAAAGGAATTATCTGTGACGGTGACGACCTTGCCCCCGGCAAGCAGCTGGTTGCCGATTTTACAAATAAGGAGCACCGCAAAGGCTCTCTCGCGGACGCTATGAAGGGCGCTGACATCTTTATCGGCGTTTCCGCGGCGGGAGTTGTGAATGAAGAGATGATTTCCTCGATGGCAAGGGACGCGATAGTTCTTGCCATGGCAAACCCGGTGCCTGAGATTATGCCCGACCTTGCCAAGGCGGCAGGCGCTAAGGTTGTGGGAACGGGAAGAAGCGATTTCCCGAACCAAATCAATAATGTTCTCGCGTTCCCGGGTATTTTCAGGGGCGCGCTGGATGTCCGCGCGAGCGATATTAATGAGGAAATGAAGATTGCGGCGGCGCACGCTCTCGCGGGGCTTGTTTCGCCCGAGGAGCTGTCACCCGATTATATTATCCCGAGGGCGTTTGATGAGCGTGTAGGCCCTGCCGTAGCGGCGGCGGTCGCCAAGGCGGCGCGCGACAGCGGAGTTGCCCGCATTTAACAAGCGTTTCAAACAAGTTATTTTAATAAAGAGCCGAGAACCTTGATAACAAGGGTTCTCGGCTTTTGAAGTTAAATAATTTATTTGTTTTGTGAAAATATCCGTTCACCGTATTCTTCTTTGTTTAGAAGCTGCATCAGGTACTTTTCCTTAAGCGGCTTTTTAAGCGCGACGATTTCCTTCTCAAGAAAGCTATAAAACCAGGGGTCGGCCTCTTGGATGCCATGGATATTGGCAAACATGAGAATGTCCTCCAATATTTTGTAGGTACTCAGCTTTGTTTCTTCACGAAACGGATTATTAATAATTCCGCGGTAAACATGCTCAAAATTTGTTTGCATATTTTTATCAATGCAATACGGAAGATAGTCGGTATGCGAAGTTATATTATCATCAATAAATGATTTTGCAAAAATAATGTCCTCAAGCTCAGGACGTTTTGATATAAATTCAAAGATATAATCGTCGTCGGAGTCAATCTCATTAAGCCAATGAAGCATACCATCCGTAATTTCCCACGCCTGTGAATCGTAATAGTCTACACCGTCGTTGACCAGGGCCTTCGGGAACTCCTTAAGAATCCAAAGCCAGATTTTGATGGCAAGCTCATGGTTGACGGAATATATTTTGTGGAGGATATCGGCGTAGCCTTCACATTCGTACCTTTCAAAGCTCTCGCTGATTTCGGGAAAGCTGTCATACATTGCTTCGCCAATCAAATATATACGGTTATCTCTGTCATAGTATCTGTCTTCTGTGCTGCTCGAGCTGACGGCGTGAGCCTTGATTGTTTTTTGTGTTATTTGACATCTAGGGGCATTATCGTCATCTTCGTCATCATCTTCGTCGTCATCATCTTCATCATAATTATAGAATTCATCGCCATCCTCGTCATCGCTGTCACTGTCATCAATGCCCATAACATGCCTGAAGTCAAAATCGTCATTTAGAAATTCTTCAATGTCAACAGCTCCGTCGCTGTTTGAATCCGCCCAGTCGCCTGAAATACCGGAGAAATCCCAATCGTCACCAAACATGATTACGCTCCTTTGTAGATAATAATGCGATATACCGCTTTTAAAAAGGCGATAAGCGGGTATTGAAAAGAAAAAAATCGTGCACACTCAAATTAATATTTTTATTATTATAACATATAATAGAATCAATTTCAACAAAAGAATAAAGTTCTTTGATGGTTTAGAGTATATAGTTAAAGGAAGCCCGCCAAAATGGCAGACTTCCTTGGCGTACGCTTTCAAATAAAGTATAACCTGACATGATATAAATTGTAGGGGACGATGCCCACATCGTCACGTATAAAAATCCTCAAATCATAACAAATGGTATTCAAATCGTATCCACATAATTATCGAAATCAACGGGGCGATGTGGGCTGTCAAGAGTAACATGGTATACACATAGGGAAAGGACATGGTATACACATTATC
>CAYUXK010000016.1:0-37618 GCA_964448835.1 uncultured Clostridium sp.
TATCATTCATTTTTGATTTTTGCCGTTTGCTTTTGCGCCAAAACGAGGCGCGAATAAATACCGTCCTGCATCATAAGCTCGCGGTGAGTGCCCACCTCGACAATTTTGCCCTTCTCGATAACAACAAGCCTGTCGGCATTTCGGAGAGTGGCAAGCCTGTGGGCAATCGCGATTGTTGTTCGCCCGCTGACAAGGCGCGAGAGAGCCTGCTGAATTTTGCCCTCGGTTTCGGGGTCAAGCGCGCTTGTTGCCTCGTCAAGAATCAGAATCTCGGGGTTTCGAAGCACAGCGCGGGCTATGGCTATTCGCTGGCGCTCGCCGCCCGAAAGGTTGTGACCGTTTTCGCCAACAACGGTATTGTAGCCGTCGGGCAGCTTAATTATGAACTCGTGAGCGTTCGCCGTCTTGGCGGCGGCGATAACCTCGCTGGGCGTCGCCCTTGCCTTGGCATAGGCGATATTGTCATAAACCGAGCCCGAGAAAAGGAAGGTCTCCTGAAACACAGCGCCGATTTTTTCGCGGTAGCTGCTTTGCTCAATGTCCTTAATATCCGTGCCGCCCACCGTGATTGAGCCGATATCCGTATCGTAAAAACGCATAATCAGGTTAATCATCGTTGATTTGCCCGCGCCCGAGTGACCCACAAGGCCTATCATCTCACCCTTTTTGACGGTGAGGTTAATATCCTTGAGCACAGGCTCATACGCCTTGTAGCCGAACTGAACATCCTTAAAAACAAGGTCGCCGCCGAAGTCGGGAGTCACAGGCTGCTCGGCGTCGGTGACATCGGTTTTTTCATCGAGAATTTCAAATATTTTAATCAGGCTCGTCATTACCAGCGCAAGCCGTCTTGGCAGGGTTGACATCCAGCGAAGGGGCGAATAAAGATAGGCGAGGAACAGGTTAAACTGCAGCAGCTCGCCAACGGTCAGCGAGCCCTCAAGCACCATTCTGCCGCCGAAATACACCACAAGGAATTCGCCCGCGCCCATGAACAGCGCCAAAAACGGAAATGTCAGCGCCCAGAAATGCTCGTTGCTTGCTGAAATTCGGGCAAGACTCTTGCAGGTATCCGAAAATTTGCTGATCTCGCGCTCCTCGTTGCCGAAGGTTTTTACCACCCGTATGCCCTTAATTATATCGTGCAGTATGGAGTTTGAGCGTGATTCATACCGCCATTGCTTCTCATATCGAAGGCGAATGAAGCCCCAAAACTTCGAAATAAGATAAATTGAAATAGGTATCGGCACAAAAACAAGGAATGTCAAAAACGGGCTTGTGACCACCAAAATAATAAATACGATTATGAACATCACAAACTGGTCAATCGCGTAAAGCCCCTGCTCGGTTAAAAAGGAGCGAACAATCTGCGTGTCGTTGGTTATCCTTTTCATAAGGTCGCCCGAGGTCTTTTTTGACATTGAGGTAAGCGACAGGTGCTGGGTTTTATCGTATACCCTCATTCTCAGCTCGTTGGCGAATATTGAACCGACACGGTTAGCCCTGCGGTGGCTGAAAATCGAGAAAATCTGGCCGAGAGCCTGGGATGCAATCAGCAGCAACATGAGTGAAATAATCCCCTTGATTGCGGCGCTCTGCCCAAGAGCAGCGCCGGCAGGGCCGAGGTAATCATCAAGAAGGCGCGCGCTGATAAGCGGCACTAGACACTGAAATCCCCTTGAAATTATCAGCAGCAGCGCGGCAAAAAGCATTGAGGGCACAAAGCCCTTCATCATATTCAGACAGCGGCGGAAAATGTAGCTCTTTTCAACGCAAAACAGGCACACATTAATACCGCTGATTAAATGCCGCCCGCATTTCTCGCAAACGCCCAAATCCTCCTCAGACAGCTCGGTTTCTTCGCCGTAACGCAGGAAGTGATTGACGCATTTGCAAAACTCGCCTATTTCGCTCACGCAGCTCATTGTGAAACGGCACACGGGGATGCACTCCGACATATCCTCGCCGCAATTCTCCGGCACAAGCTCAACGCTGCCGCAGCCGACCGCGGTGCGCTGCGCTATCTCCTTAATGCCTTCAAGGCTCAGGGAGCAAACGAGCTTGCCGTCAACCTCGGCTGTTACTGTGTTATTTTCAAAACTCAGCTCGCCCCGGCAAAGCTCGCCGCTCTGCGTAAGGTCAAAGCATACGGTGTTTTTCATCGGTTATCCTCCCGCGTATCAATAAAGATACGGTTCAAGACGGCGGCGGCTCTTTTTGTTTATAGCGTCAAAATCATTAATACGGTAGCGGTTGCCGTCAATATCGGTCAGGTCAACCGCAGAGTCAACCTGCCTGATGCTTTTGGTGAGATCCTTAATGGCGAAGCCCTTTTTGAAATCACCTATCAGCACATCAAAATAAAAGTGCCCCATTTTTTCTTTTATAGAAGTTATCTCGGTGATTACGGGGCAATAGTACCTGTCCGACAGCTCGGCGTTAATAAGCACCCTCTGCTCCGGGCTGAACGCCTCAACGCTCTCGATAATCCCGATTTCTTTGTTATCCATATCAAAAATCGAAATGTATTTGCTCGGCTCGCTCAGCGGCAGAGCCCTTGAGAGCGTAACTCTCTTATACTCCTCACCGCCGATAACGACGCTCAAGAAGCCGCTTTTGTTTCTTGCGAAAACGCAGGTTTCGGGCATAACATATTCGGTCGCGAGAGTGGTTTCATCAATAAATATTTTATCCTCAGCCATTGTTATTCTCCTATTCCTATTGTCTTTAACGCCTCGGACTGTATTCTGTATTGCTTATAGAATTCGCCTTTTTGCTTAACAAGCTCGCTGAAGGTGCCGTGCTCGATAATCTTGCCATCATCGATAACCGCGAGGTAATCCGAATCGCGCAGGGTTGAGAGCCGGTGCGCAATGGCGATAGTGGTGCGCCCCTCCTTAAGCCGTGTGAGCGAATTCTGAATGTTTCGCTCGGTTTCGGTATCCATCGCGGCGGTCGCCTCGTCAAGAATAAGGATTTTCGGGTTCTGGATAACCGTTCTCGCGATTGAAATACGCTGACGCTCGCCGCCCGATAAATCCTGCCCTCCCGCGCCAACGCGCGTTTCATAGGCATCGGGCAGCTTAATGATAAATTCGTGCGCCGAGGCGGCCTTTGCCGCGGCAATGACCTCATCCATTGAGGCGTCGGGCTTGGCGTAGCGGATGTTATCGGCTATTGTGCCGATAAAAAGGTAAATATCCTGTGAAACGAGCCCGATGTTGCGGCGAATCTGATTGAGCTTAAGGTCGCGAACATCGACTCCGTCAATTTTAACTGCGCCCTCCTTCGCGTCATAGAGCCTCGCGATAAGGTTCGCGATCGTGGTTTTGCCGGCTCCCGTTTTGCCGACAATACCGAGCATTTCGCCCGCGCCGACATTGAGGTTGAGCTTCTTGATGACGGGGCGCGCGGGTTCATATTCAAAGACAAGCTCGTTAATCTCAACCGAGCCTTTAACGCTCTCTAACTCAACGGCGTTTTCTTTTTCTGTTATTTCGGGCACCGCATCGCAGATTTCAAACACTCTCTGCGCGCTGTCGGCGCACCTTGCCCACCAGTTTGATACCCAGCTCATAAACTCCAGCGGGCCGCTGAGAAGACCGATATAAACAATGAAGCTTAAAAGCGTCCCCGTTGTCAATTCGCCCTTTACAACCAAAACCCCGCCGTAGCCCATAACAAATGAGGTGAGCGAAACTATGAAAACCGTGAGTATCGGGAACAGAGTTGCCTCGGAATTTGCGAGCTTCAGCTCCGAATCCATGACGCTCTTGCTCATTTTGCCGAAGCGGTCATATTCCTCGTCTTCCTTTGAGAATGATTTAATAATGCGCTGACCGTTGATGTTGTCGCTCACGAGCGACGAAAGCCGCGCGCTGAACTGCCAGTTGCGGTGGTGCAGGCGCTTAAAGAATTTATCGCCGAGTATAACCGCCACAAGCAAAAACGGCGTTATGCCCAGCGTCATGGCGGAAAGCTTCCAGCTCATGGCGAACATCACGGCGAGTATGCCGATTATCGTGACCGAGTGAACTATTATGTAAGGCAGACCGTCAACAAAGAACCAATATATATTTGTCGCGTCCCTTGTAACACGCTCCATAAGAGAGCCTGTTTGCTTTGACGAATAAAAATTAACCGAAAGGCGCTGCATGGATTCAAAGATTTTAACCTTGATATCATATGTTATCCAGGGGATTATCGAGCCGAGCAGATATTGATAAAACACGGTGAAAAGCGTGTTGAGAACCTTCACGCCGATGATTGAGAGCACAAGCACGCCCAGCGCCGAAATAAGAGCCTCGGTGGAAAGACCGTCAGGGTTCGCGAGCACATCGTCATAAAGCGAGCGCGTTGTCAGCTGCGGGGTGTAAATCGTTATGCCCGTGCCGATAATCATTGTGCCGATAATCGCGAGCACCTTTGCGGTATATGCGCCGAAAAATCCTATCAGCCTGCGGGCAACAGAGCTTTTTTTACTGCATCTCGGGCAGACCTCGCGGCTGTCGGGGTAGGGCGAGCCGCATTTGGGGCACGAGGGCTTCTGCTTGTGCCTTGCGATTATTTCTTCATAATCCCCGCCTTTTTTGTATTCGTTAAATACCCGCGCGAATTCATCGATGTCGCCGAGCTTGCCGATTGAGAACCTCGTGACGCTGCGCTTGTCGTCGCCCTCGGTGAGTATCAGCCTGCCGGTTGAGATATATTTCTCTGTGCCGAGCTTCTCGACAGTGTCAATCGGGTAGCTTATCAGGTCCTCAACGGTGTAGCTTGCCTCGATGCGCTTATTTTTGCGCTTTGATTTGCCGACCTGCTGTGTGCCGAAGGCAATGTAAAGCCCTTTATTGTCAAAGCACAGCCACGAGAAGCGAAACAGAGAGTCGTTATCCATGTCACCCTCGGCGCAAAACAGCAAATTGCGCGTGTCAAGACCTGCCGCGTTGAGAGCCTCAAGCAGCGGTTTAGGAAAGGTGAAAGAATCCTTTTTGGGGGGTTTGTGCGATTCATCTTTTCTTTTCTTATCCATTTTGTTCTCCGTTTAATTTCAACTTCTGCTTTATTATATATCATCTGCCCGAGCATTTAAAGAGTTAATTGTAAAAATTTTCTATTATTGTATGAAAGAATTTAAGGAGCGCTTTTAATAAGCACTCCCAAATTTTTTCCATATTAAATTTAGTGAGGTTGATGTCATTTTCGTCTCACACCAAAACATATGTGTATATCACATAATAATGTACGGCGCTCGCTATAACCACAAAAACATGAAATACAACATGCATCGCCTCGCGCTTAATGCCCCAGCGGCAAAACAAGCCGCCGATAAGGTAAATGACGCTCCCCGCTATGAGCAGGGCGTAAGCATTAGTGTTGATTCCTCCGCTGCCGCCGATTAGCGGCAAAACGCTGCCGAGCATAATCAATCCGCCCGTTATGTAAACCACAATAACAGCCGCCTTGAGCTTTTCGAAGAAAAACAGCTTCCCGAAAACGCCGAAAATAACGCAAAACCAGCCCAGGCAAAAAACAAACGCGCCGTGAAGTGGGCTTATGGCGTGAAGCGTAACGAGAGCACAGGGCGTTGCCGTGCCTGCAATGAGCAGGGGCACAGTGGAGTGGTCAATCAGCCTTGCCCGGCGCTTTTTTTCGCCCGGGGGCAGGCCGTGATAGACGGCTGAAACAAGGTAAACCGCGATAAACGTGACGCCGTAAATTATCGCCGAGATAATCGCCCTCGGGGTTGACGCCCTGATGACAGCGGCGACAAGCCCCGCTGTCCCCAGAGCAGCGCCGACGGCGTGGGTGATGCAGTTCCACTTGTCAACCTCTTTTTTGTATTCAATTAACTTGACCTCTTCGCTCACAGACGCCAAAGCAGTCACCGCTTTCAACTAACAATGTATATGGATGATTTTATCACACTTATCGCAATTTGGCAATGCTCTGTAAGCGTGCAAATTGTACGTATAATGGAAAATCATGGAAAATATGCTTATATTATAAAAAATAATTGACAATTATATGTATTTAATATATAATATGAGAGCGTATACACCATATCTTGTGGAAGGTGGTTTATTATGGCAAAGCGAATTATTGCCGTTTTTCTTATATTGACTCTACTTATGGGGGCCGTTGTGCTTCGCGCGGCGGCGGCTGGCAATTACGAAATAACAAGCTTTACTGAGCTTACCACAACCCCCGCGGCTGCCACCTACGCCGGCGGGGTAGTAACCATACCTGACGGCAACTGGATAATTTTGTCGGGTACTCTGGCTATCCCCGATGGTGAGCATATCACCATAACGGGCGGCGGCGTTATCCAGCGCAAAAGCGGCTTTACAGGCGCGCTTATCAGTGTCCCCGAAACGAGCACTTTAACCTTACATAACATCGCGATTGACGGCGGCGCCTCCTGGAGCGAGGCAATACCGACTGATACAGGCAACAGCGGCATTACCGCTTCCGCCCCGGCTATCATTAACGAAGGCACGCTTGAGCTGTCTACTGTCACTATCGGCACCGAATCAAAGCCCGCGGTAATCCGAAACAACGACAACCACATCTCAGACGGCGGCGCGGTTTATAATAACGGCGGCGAAATAATTCTCAACGACACGGTTATCACAGGGTGCTTGAGCGTCGGCAACGGCGGCGCGATATATAACAATGACGGTTATATCCACGGCTCGGCGCGCTCAATCAGCTCCAACACCGCTCTTGTCAGCGGCGGCGCGATTGCCCAGGCGGGTCCTAACGCCAGATTAACCATTCAAGGCGGTACCTTCGCGGTAAACACCGCTGTCTTTAACGGCGGCGCGCTTTATATTCCCGAAGGCCAGCTTGCAATCTCGGGCGGTACATTCTCCACTAATGTCGCCGGAGCTCTCGGCGGCGGCGTTTATGCCGATGTCACCCCGGTTATGAGCGGATTAGTTATTATTAAGAATAATGTTTTGGCTTCCTCAGCAAAAAGTAACCTTTACCTTGCCTCGACAGGTGTTGCGGTCAGCCGCTCGTCGGCGATGACAACAAACTCGTCAATAGGCCTTAGCCGTGACACAGCGAATATGATGGACGACAAAACCATGGTCACCCCCGGCTCGGGCTCATTCGTGCCCGGCGACCTTACCGCTTTCTTCCTTGATGACGGCAGCGCGTACCATCTTGATTTTAACATTGACGGCGACCTGATAGTTCTTGCCGCCGGTGCTCAGGCCCCGGACCCCGACGAAACCACCACTGCGACAACCGCAACCACCACCCCGGGCGGCTCGTCAGATGACCATGTTGCGCGCGTCAGGCGTGTTGTCGGCAAAGACGATAAAAACGGCGCCGCCGATGATGATGACGATGATTATACTTATTTCGATACTTGGGACGAGGCGGTCGCCTACGCGAACTTTGAGGGTGTAACTGCTTCGGCAAGCAACTGCCGCACAGCCTATGTTTCGCTGCTCGCTGATGTACAGACCACCAATGTGACCGTGGTAAGAACGCACTGGGTGCTTGACGACTCGGTTACCTCCGGTTATGATAACACCGTTCATACATATACCCTTTCGACCTCGACTGCCCCTCGGCTTCTTGAGGTGAGCAGCGACGCGGCCGATTTTGCTCAGCTGAAGATAATCAGCGGCAATTTTATCAACAGAAGCGACTCTGTCGATTCAGTCACGGTTTACGCCGATGAAAGTCAAAACACAACACCCTACACCTGCGCGAGTGACTGCGAATGTATAGTCAACGGCAACTGTGAATGTAATAACGGCAAAATCGAAATTATCGGCGGCACCATCAGCTGCACCAACGGCAGCGCCGTGGTCGCCCACGACAGATTAGAAATGGCTGACTTTGTTGACGGCCTTGAAACAGGCGAGGACGCTCTGGAGTCGAGAACCAATATCATTACTCACAGCCTGGCCGCCTCCGCGAAGCCCGCGGTTGTTGCCACAGGCGGATTTTACAGCGACGGCGGAAGCATTGAGGCGCTTGGCGGCGGGACCGCTTTGCAGATTGAGGGCGCCGGCAACAGAATGCAGGCAACGCGCGTTGTTACCCACTGCGTTTGCGCCTGCGCGGCGAGCTGCCCCTGCGCAACGGGCGCATGCATCCACGAAGCGTGTGAGGGCGACGAATGCCGCTGCGACTGCGATTGCACCTGCAGCTGTGACCCCTACGCGAACCCCGCAATATTAATTAACTCCGTAGGCGGCGAGAATGCCGATGACTCAACCCTTGAAATCGCAGGCTGCACGATTACTCACACAGGCATCGGCCCCGCTATCACAAATAACAGCTCAAGCTTTATTCTTATCCGCGAGCCGGTTATCCACGGGCAGGAAACCCGCGGCAACAGCATCATAACGGGCAGAATCGTGTCCCACTCCTGGCCTCGCGCGAACCCCGGCTTTGTGAGCAGGGAACCCATCCCGGTTGAGATTACGGGCATGACCATTAACACGGGTAACGCTGTGGTTTACGCGTACCCCGATAATGTGGGAATCCCCGATGTCGAAAGCTTCCTGTATTATGAGAACGGCACCGGCTACGCTCTGGCCGAGGACGAGGGCGAGCATGCTCTTGTTTACACAGACCGCATCCCGGTCAGGTTCTGCCTTGAGCGCGACGGTTCAGTCTGGCAAACATATTATATAAGAAGGGGCGGCGCGGAATTTTACACTCAGGCGCTCGGCACCGAGCGCGCTGACATTCTTCCAACCGCAGACAGGCAGGATTTCTTGGGCTGGCATGTCAGAGGTGTCGTCGACGGTATTGCCGATGATATTCTTGTTATTGATGAAAGCGGCAATCTTTGCGTCGGTGTCGATTCATATACCGACTTACTCGGACTTTGGATTCACGAGGACCAAAATGTCGCCGAGCTTTACGCGATGTGGGTGCCACAGGGCGGCAGCATCTATGAGCTGACATGCGAGGGCAGGGCTTATATAGTTGACTCCGAGGGCAACCATTTAAAGAGGGGCGTGTACGCCGCGGGCGATGTGATTGACATTGCCACCCCCGAGTCATATCAGCCTTTCCCGGGTATTAACGCTCCGTTTGAGACCTGGAGCTCGTCAAACGGCGGCACCTTCGCGGCAATGCGTTTGCCGGCAACCTCATTTATAATGCCCGCCAATGATACAACAATCAGGGGTGTCTACCAATCGGTTTCAATCCCCCATGTCGCTGCTTCGAGCGGCGGCTCTACAAGCCAGGCGACCACAGCCGCTCCGACCACAGCCGACAGAACAAGCAATGGCGGCGGTGAAGGCTCCGGCGGCGGTGGCGGAAATGTTATTCAAGAAGGCGCCTGGGACTTCTCAAATTTTGATGACTCCGTGCTGTCGTTTTTCGAAGAAACCGCTTCTGTCAGACCGAGCGACGCCACAGGCCCCGACGGCTATCTTGGCGACCCCACGCTTGACGGCGACAACTACTATGAGGTTGATATTGATATCCCCATTCCTCAGCTTGGCGGCACCTTTGATGTCTTGCTGCTGACGGTTATCGGCATGATGATTTCGCTCACTGCCGCTTATATCAGCCTTAAACGCTACTACGCGAGCCGCGTGAAATGGTCTACCTCCTACAGAGGCTATTATTAATATTCGAAGCGGAGGTGTCTGCCGTGAATCCGGCGATTTGGATTTGTTGCTTTTTGCCGTTACTTATAATTTTTATTCAGCAAGCTAACGACAAGAAAGCCGCCGTTATTCAAAAGATTAAGAGAGGCAAGAGGTGCAGAGTATCCATGCTTGAAATGATTGAGAAATTCATCGGCAAGGAATGCGTGCTTTATACCATCAACTCAAACACTCAGATCGCGGGCGTTATCCGCGGCATTAAGGATAATTGGGTTGAGATTGAGAACAAGGGCAGCGTCGAGGCTGTCAACGCCGATTATATCATCAGGGTGCGTGAGTACCCCAGAAACAAGAACGGCAAAAAGAAGAGCGCTGTGCTCGATTAACGGAGGCGCGTAATGTTTGATGATTTGGTAAAAAGCACCCGCAGCTACCGAAACTTTAAGGGCGAGGCTCGCTGCACCGATGAGGATTTAATCGCTCTGATTGAGCTTTGCCGCTACACGCCCTCCACGGCAAACAGGCAGCCACTGAAATTCGGCTATGCCGCCGACAAAGAGGCGTGCGACAAGATTTTCCCGCTTCTGGGCTGGGCAGGCTACCTCAAAGAGAAGCCACCGTTCCCCGGCAACGAGCCTACGGCATATATACTTATTTGCTACGACACCGATATCATGGACTCTGCGGAGGTTGATGTGGGCATCTGCGCCCAGACAATCGTGCTTTCCGCAATGGAGAAGGGCATCGGCGCTTGCATGATAGGCAGCTTTGTCAAAGAAAAAATGGCGGCGCTGTTTAGCCTCCCCTCAAACATTGTGCCGAGGCTTATAATCGCACTGGGCGCTCCAAACGAAAAAATCGTCATTACAGACGCCGAAAACGGCGAAATCAAGTATTACCGCGACAGCTCGGGCACTCACTATGTTCCGAAGCGTACGCTTAGTGAAATTCTTTTACCTGCGATTAAATAAATTATTGAATTAGTACAATCTCTGTGCTATAATTGATGGAAAGTTCATTATTCTATTTTGGAGGACTGTTAAAATGATTAAGCGTATTTTGGCGTTCGCGCTTGTGGCAATTATGCTTTTGTCGGCGATACCCGTTTCGGCGGCTGACGGCTACGGACCCTGGGAGTTTGCCAATAATGGTACTCATCAGCGTGTTTCGCTCACAGACCCGAATGATATTCAGACAGGTACCTGCGAGTTTCAGACCACCGTTGTTCCCACAACCTGCCTTTATGTAGGATTTCAGGTTCACACCTGCATTTATTGCCAATATTCATATAAGGACCATTACGCTCAAGCGGTCGGCGCCCACGATTTCACGGGCTGGCTGCCAAACGGCGACGCCGACTTCACCAATGACGGCACCGAAACGAGAACCTGCAAGGTTTGCGGTCAGACCGAAACACGCACAGACGAAAACAGCGCGCTGTATAATGTTTTGCTCGGTGACTTTAGTTTCAGTCTTCTCATAGACGCCGTGAAATCCGGGTTTGGCTGGATTGTCACAATCGGGAAAATGGTTGTTAACGTAGTAAAAGGAATCGCAGGCTGATAAAGCAATTCAGGCGGCGGGGAGCGAAAGCGCCCCGCCGTTAAGTATAAAGGACGGTTAAAACAAATGTATTTTGAGGACTTCACAATAGGCACTGCGGTGTTGCTCGATGAAACAGTAATTGAAAAAGATGCGATGATTGATTTCGCCGGAAAATATGACAATATCCGAATCCACACAGACGAGGAATATGCCAAGACGACGAATTTCGGCGCGCTCATAGCGTCGGGGCTGTTTTCTTTCATTTCTATGTGGCCCAGATATGTCGAGAAGGATTTAATCGGTGATGAGGTGCTGGGCGGTAAATCGAGCAAAATCGAATGGCTTGCCCCCGTTTACGCGGGTGATGTTTTGCACGGCGAGGCGACTATATCCGACCTGATTGAACGCAATGAAAAGAACGGCATTATTCAGCTCACGCTGCACATCTATAACCAAAACAATGTTTTAGTTATAAGGAATGTTTCCGAGGCTGTTGTGAAAAAGAGACTGAAATAAAGGGGCTGACTGCAATGGCGGTTATTAATTGGCGCTCTGTCGGCAGAGGGCTTTTTGCCCTGGATTCAAGAATTCGCGGCATAGGAGCGGGGGCTCTCACCTTCACGGCAAAGAGGGCTCGAGGCGCAGGCGGCGAATTCCCGGATAATCCGCGCGAGCTTGAGGGCTCGGTATATACGCTTCGCAGCCCAAACGGCAAAATTACCGCCGAAATCAGCGCCTACGGCGAGCTAACATACAGCGTTAAGATGAACGGTGCGACGGTTGTCAACACTTCCCCGATAGGCGTTATCGCGAAACGCGTTGATTTGGGCGGCGAGGTGTCAGTCGGCAAACCCGAAATATCGGTTTCACACAGTAGCTATTACCTGACCGAGATTGACGGCGAGGTCAAGGATAACCACATACGCTACCTTTTCCCCGTGCGGCATATCGCGAGCGGGCTTGAGTATAACCTCGAGGTCAAGCTTTGGAATGACGGCTTCGGCTTTCGCCTGATTTTTACCGAAAAAACACGCCTGCTGATTAAGAGCGAAAAAACCCGCTTCAATATGCCCGTTGACTCGCTTTGCCGCTACCAAACGGATATGGTAAAGCTTCAGGGCAAAACCCTTGAGCAGGTCTCGCGCTACCTGCCGCAGGGCGTGGATTTCGCCTGCCTTACCCAGTTCGAGCTTCAGGACAACGCGGGCTACGCGCTCATAACCGAGGCGAACCTCAATAATTACCCCGGCGCGGCGCTTAAATCACTCGGCAAGGGCGCTCTTCAAATCGACTTTTGGGACAGCGGCGTTTTTTATATCAAGGGCGGCGCCTGCCCGTGGCGGCTCGTTATCTGCTGCGAAACGCTTGAGGAGCTTGTCAACAGTCACATAATTACGAGCGTAAATGACCCTGCCCCGCCCGAAATCGAAAAGGCGCAGTGGATAAAGCCCGGCAAATCCTCATGGTCATACTTTGTGAACATGGAGCATAGCCGTGATTTTGATACGATAATGAATTATAACAGCCCGACAGCGGCTTTGGGACTCGATTACAGCCTGATTGACTCGGGCTGGCGCAGGTGGGCGATAACCGAGCGCGGCGCATTTAAGAAGGTCGCGCTTGTCACCGCCGACGCGAAGCAAAAGGGCGTTGGCATCTGGGTATGGAAGGCGGCAACCGCGGGTCCGCTTCTCAAATGCTACCGTAATTACTTTTTTAAGCAATGCGTCAAGGCCGGCGTTAAGGGCGTTAAGCTCGATTATAATGAGAGCGAAACGCAGGTTATGATTAACTTTTACCGAAATTTCGTCAAGGAAGCCGCTGAGCATAAGCTCATGGTTATTTACCACAATCCGCAGAAGCCGACGGGGCTTATGCGCACCTATCCGAACCTGCTCTCGATGGAGGCGGTTCGGGGTATGCAGTGCGGCTGTGACCCCGATGACAGCGTTATTATCCCCTTCACCCGTCTTGTCGCGGGCAGCGCGGATTATACACCGTTTTGCTTCTCGGTTGACAGGCGGCGCGGCGGCGCGAGCATAGGGCATCTACTCGGCTCGTCGGTTATTATAAGCTCCCTGTTTCTGACCGTGAGCGAGGATGTTGAAACCCTCGCTAACCACACAATCGGCGAGTTCGCGCGTGAATTGCCCGTTCAATGGCACGAAACCCGCGTTTTGCCCCCTACACAGATAGGCACGGCGGTTTATTACGCAAGGCGCTGCAATGACGGCTGGTTTATCGCGGGTATGAACAGCACAAAGGGCGACAAGACTTGCGACCTTCCTCTCGATTTTTTACTGCCGGGAACAAGCTACAACCTCGTGATTTTTACCGACGGCTTCTCGCCGCTTGAGATTAACCGAGCCAAGCTCACCGTTACCTGCGACACGGTTTTGCGTTCGCTTAAAATGCTTTCGGGCGGCGGCTTCGCAGGATTTCTTAAAGAGGCGGATACAATAATATATTAGCCGCACGAAACAGATGACTGAATAAACCAAAAATGCAGTAAAATCAAGCTTTAGCTTGACTCTACTGCATTCTTTTTATTTTTTTGAAATTATACCCTTACACCGGTGGAGAATGACAGGCTCTGCGTGAGCAGTTCCAAATCCGCTCCCGAGAAAAACCCGTCAATGAGCCCTAACGCGTCCTCCTTTGCTCTTTCAAAGATTTCGTCAAAGGTTTCGCGAGAGCATCTTGAAGAGTCCTTAAGGTAACACCAAGCGTTACGGTTGAGGTTCATATAATCCCACCGATTATCGGGCCTCTCGGGGCGGGTTGAGGTTGTAATCACAGGCCCGAGAAACAGGTATGTCGGGAGCTGAAGCAAATTCAGTATTGCGCTGCGCTTGCCGCCCTTATTCCTCAAAAGCGAGTGAATATGGCTCATATCCTCGTAACCGATCGCTACATCCTCGGGTGTTAATTCATTGCCGAGGGTTTTATTAATCGTCGACGCGAGCAGCTCGCCTATCGGCGTGAGGATTTCGTCATCAAGGCAGATAACTTCGCTCGGCAAGAAATCGCGCGCATCCTTATAGCCCATATGCTCAATGAGCATATAGCTGTCAATATTCAGCTCAATGCGGTTATGCACCGAGAAATCCCAGTAATGGACATGGCGTGCCTTTATGTATTGCTCCTCAATATAATAAACATAGGGGTGAGCATTCCGGTCAAGCGCGTAATGCATTAAAAAGCCTGCAGCGAAGGATTTCGCGATAATATTATCGGTCAGGCTATCGCGCATATTTCCAAACATAACCGCGGGGTCCGCGGCGTGAAGCCCTGAGCCGATTGAAATACCGGGCTTGCCGCGCATATTGGGCAAAAGACGGTTATAAAACAAAAAATCCGGTCCCTGTGTTCCGAGCAGCACCGCCTCGCTGTTAAAATCGGCGGGAAGTCTGGGCAGGAGCTCTTTTGCAAAAATATAATGAGTTGCAAAAGCAGGCATGGTAACACCTCCGTTGTGTAGTCACTAATATATATTATATTATACATTATATATTGTGCCATGTCGATATAAAAAAATAATTATGCCGCTTTTCTATTGCGGCGGGAGTGGGGCGGTGATATAATTCAATATGCACATATGAAAGAAGGTATCTGTATGTTTATAGCAGGTCTGCAAAAATTATCTCTGCTCGATTTTCCGGGCAAGCTTTGCGCCACGGTTTTTACCCTCGGCTGCAATCTTTGCTGCCCTTTTTGCCATAACGCCTCGCTCGTAACACATACGGACGACATTGAGAAAATCAAGGAAGACGAGTTTTTTGCGTTTTTGAATAAAAGAGTCGGTTTGCTTGACGGCGTTTGCGTCAGCGGCGGTGAACCGCTGCTGCAAAAGGATATCTCTGACTTTATCAAGAAGATTAAGGCTCTCGGCTTTGCCGTGAAGCTTGATACAAACGGCACTCAGCCGCAAACACTCGCCGAGCTTCTCAAAAGCGGGCTGGTTGATTATGTGGCCATGGATATTAAAAACAGCAAGGAAAAATACAGTGAAACCGTCGGCCTTGAGAATTTCGATATTACACCCGTTGAAAGAAGCGTTGAGCTCTTGGCCGAAAGCGGAGTGCCGCATGAATTTCGCACAACGCTCGTGCGCGAATATCACACCCCCGAGGATATCGAAAAAATCGCTTTGTGGATTAAGCCTGCCTCATACTTCCTTCAGACCTTTATGGATTCGGGCGATTTAATCTGTGAAGGGCTTCATGGCTTTAATGCAAAAGAAACCGAAGTTTTTGCTTCTTCTGCCCGCAAGCACCTTGAGCATGTCGAGGTTCGCGGTGAATAATGCCCAAAATGTAGTTGACTTCTATAAAAAAATCACAATATCTTGTGTTTTTCTCTTGACAACAAGATATATGCATGCTATAATTCCGAATGTACGAAATTAGTCTGGAGGGTTAAAGATGTACCGTGTGTTAAAGAGAGATGGGCAAGTTTCTGATTTTGATATTTCCAAAATCAGCGTCGCGCTCACAAAGGCGTTTGAGGCGCAGGGCAAGAATTACAACAGTGATATAATCGATTTGCTCGCGCTGAAGGTTACTGCGGATTATCAGTCAAAAATCAAAGACGATGTAATCAAGGTTGAGGATATTCAGGACAGCGTTGAGTCGGTTTTGATTCAAGCCGGCTACGGCGATGTCGCGAAGGCCTATATTCTCTACCGCAAGCAGAGAGAAAAAATCCGCAACATGAAGTCGACGATTCTCGATTACAGCGAGATAGTCAACAACTATGTTAAGCTCAACGACTGGCGCGTGAAGGAGAACTCAACAGTTACATACTCCGTGGGCGGTCTTATCCTGAGTAACTCGGGCGCTATTACCGCGAATTACTGGCTCTCTGAAATATATGACGATGAGATTGCAAAGGCCCACAGGGATGCTGATATTCACATTCACGACCTTTCCATGCTCACGGGCTACTGCGCGGGCTGGTCGCTTCGTCAGCTTATTCAGGAGGGGCTCGGCGGAATCCCGGGCAAAATCACCTCCTCCCCCGCGAGCCACCTTGCGACCATCTGCAACCAGATGGTTAACTTCCTCGGCATTATGCAGAATGAATGGGCGGGCGCTCAGGCGTTTTCATCCTTTGATACCTACCTTGCCCCCTTCGTGAAGGCTGACAATCTCAGCTACCGCGAGGTCAAGAAAGCGCTCGAATCCTTTATTTTCGGCGTTAACACGCCCAGCCGCTGGGGCACTCAGGCTCCATTCTCAAATATTACCCTTGACTGGGTTGTTCCGCCCGATCTTGCCGAGAACTACGCCATAGTCGGCGGTAAGGAGATGGATTTTAAGTATAAAGACTGCAAAGCCGAAATGGATATGATAAATAAGGCCTTTATCGAAATTATGATTGAGGGCGACGCAAACGGCAGGGGCTTCCAATACCCCATCCCCACATATTCCATTACCCGTGACTTTGACTGGTCCGAAACCGAGAATAATAAGCTGCTGTTTGAGATGACCTCAAAATACGGCACGCCCTATTTCTCAAACTATATTAACAGCGATATGGAGCCGAGCGATGTCAGAAGCATGTGCTGCCGTCTTCGCCTTGACCTTCGTGAGCTTCGCAAGAAATCAGGCGGCTTCTTCGGCAGCGGCGAGAGCACGGGCTCCGTGGGCGTTGTTACAATCAATATGCCGAGAATCGCTTACCTTGCGGAGAATAAGGAAGATTTCTACAAGCGCCTTAACCATATGATGGATTTGTCCGCCCGCTCACTGAGCGTTAAGCGCACCATCATCACCCGTCTGCTCAGCGAGGGGCTTTACCCCTACACAAAGCGTTACCTTGGCACCTTCGACAACCACTTCTCAACCATCGGCCTTATCGGAATGAACGAGGTCGGCCTTAACGCCAATTGGCTCGGAAAGGACCTCACCCATAAAGAAACGCAGGAATTCGCCAAGGAAGTGCTCAACCATATGCGCGAGCGTCTTTCCGACTATCAGGAGGAGTACGGCGACCTTTATAACCTTGAGGCTACCCCCGCGGAGTCCACCACCTACCGCTTGGCGAAGCATGACCGCACATACTTCCCCGACATTAAGACGGCGGCGAAGGAAGGCGACACGCCTTATTACACCAACAGCTCCCATCTTCCCGTAGGCTATACGCAGGATATTTTTGAGGCGCTCGAAATCCAGGATGAGCTTCAGACTCTTTACACCTCGGGCACTGTTTTCCACGCTTTCCTCGGCGAGAAGCTGCCGGACTGGAAAGCCGCGGCAAACCTTGTGCGCAAGATTGCCGAGAATAACAAGCTGCCGTATTATACGCTTTCGCCCACATATTCGGTCTGCCAAAACCACGGCTACATTACAGGCGAGGTTTACACGTGCCCCGAATGCGGCGAAAAAACCGAGGTATACAGCCGCATAACAGGCTATTACCGCCCCGTGCAAAACTGGAACGAGGGCAAGACTCAGGAATTCAAGGACAGAAAGATTTACGATGTCGAGCACTCAAGTGTTCGCACCTCTCACAGGCGTATGCCCCCCACGGCTGATTGCTCCTGTGACACCGGGCCGCTTACTGTTGAGCCAAAGAGCAAAGAAAACCTTCTCTTTGTTACCAAAACCTGCCCCAACTGCAGAATCGCCAAGCGTATTCTTGATGATTTCGGGGTAAAATATACTGTCGTTGACGCGGAAGACAACGCGGAGCAGGCAATCAAATACGGAATCCGTCAGGCTCCCACGCTCATTTCGCTCAGCGGAAGTGAAGTTGAGAAATCGGTAAGTGTACCGGAAATTAAAAAATATGCTTCTATTGCAAATTAAGGATTGGTCTTATGTATGATATAGTCATTATCGGCGCGGGCTGCGCGGGTATGACGGCAGGCATCTATGCCGCAAGAGCGGGCAAAACCGTGCTCCTGCTCGAAACCGAAACCATTGGCGGGCAGATATCGTTCTCGCCTCATATTGAGAATTTCCCCTCCCTTCGTCAGATAAGCGGCACTGAATTTTCGAGCAACCTTTTTGACCAGACAACGGCGTTAGGCGTTGATTTCGAGATTGACAGCGCGCTTAAAATCACAGATAACGGCGCCACTAAAACCGTGACGACCGAATATGGCAGCTACGATTGCAAGGCAGTGATAATCGCTACAGGCGTTAAGCACCGTGAAATCGGAATCGCTCGTGAGAAGGAGCTTGTCGGCAAGGGCGTTTCGTACTGCGCGGTTTGTGACGGCGCATTCTTTAAGGGCAAGGCCGTGGCTGTCGCCGGGGGCGGGAACACCGCCCTGCAGGACGCGATTTTCCTCTCGCAATACTGCGAAAAAATCTATCTCATTCACCGCCGCAACGAATTTCGAGGCGAGGAAAGGCTCGTTAAGCAGCTCCAAGGCAAGGCAAATGTTGAATTTGTGCTTAGCAGCGAAATCACTTCGCTTAACGGTGAAAAGGCGCTTGAGAGCGTAACGGTCAGGAATAAAGAAAGCGGCGAAGAGAAGCCGCTCAATGTCAGCGGGCTGTTTGTCGCTATCGGTCAGATTCCCGGCAACGAGGCGTTCAGGGAGCTCATTGAGCTTGACTCCTCGGGCTATATAGCCGCAGGCGAGGACTGCGTGACAAGCGTTAAAGGCATATTCGCCGCGGGCGATTGCCGAACCAAAGAGGTTCGCCAGCTCGTGACCGCCGCCGCCGACGGCGCGGTAGCTGCCCTTGCCGCCTGTGAATACTGCTGTTAATTAAAAATTCAGACAAAAATTAAAGCATCCGCCTCGGCTTTTCAGCCGCCGCGGATGCTCTCTTTATATAATATCTATTTAACAGTTACGGTGCAGGTGGATTTGAATCTGCCGATTGTCGTGACCGCGATGACCTGCGCCTCGCCCGCCCCGACGGCGGTTACAACGCCTTTTTCGTCAACAGTCGCTACATCCTCGTTTAGAGAAATCCAGATAACATCCTTGACTGTCGCCTTTTTGGGCGAAACCTTGGCTGTGAGAGCGGCTGTCTTGCCGACGCTAAGGCTGACCTCGCGGGGATTCACCAAAACCTCCTCGACGGGCTTAACAACATAAACCTCGCATGTCTTGGTATATGTGTTGCCGAGGTATTCGGCGGTGGCGGTAATTGTCACGGGCTTGTCGCTGCGCGCCTCGCCTTTAACATAGCCCTCAGCGTCAACAGTCGCGATTTCGGGGTTTGACGACACCCATTTGACCTTGATATCCTCGTCAGCGGTGCGGTAAAGCTTTATCTGCTGAGTTTCGCCCTTGTCGAGCGAAAGGCTTTCGCTGTCAAGCGAAATTCCCGCCCAGGTGAAGAAATACTCCCTCTTGGCGTTTATCTTGAAGCTCACATCGTGCTCGCCGTAAGCGGCGCACTCGTCAACAAAGGTAATATGCGCTCTTATATCATACGCGCGCGTGTAGCAAATGTAATTAAGGTTTCCGCTAAAGCGGTTTGAATCCGCGTCAATGGCAAAGCCGCTGCAGGTTACGGTGTATGAGTTGACTACAAAATAATCCTTGTTTGCCTTGATTACGCTGTCAATTATTTCCTGAACACCGCCAAGGTCAAAGTTGTTGTAGAGAATATTGTACTCGTTTCTCGGCAGCAGATTCTCAGGAAAGCGGAATTTGAGGTAATAGTTTTGCGTGTTCTTTATGTTGCCATCGTCATCGAGCCTCGGCTTGCCTTCATCGTCGACCTCGCCTATGTAGCAGGCACACTGCGTAGTTTCGTTTGCCGAGAACAGCGGCTTAATCAGCTTGTCGTTCGAGTCGACGCCGAATTTGCCCTCAAAATCCTCATAGGCGCTTTCTTTGAGAGCGTCGGTGAAGCTTTCCCTTACATATTTGAGCACGGCCGTGAGAGCCTCGTCGCCGTCCTCGCACTTTATGCTGTCCTCGGGAATATCAAGGCTATTTGTAATAGAGAATTTTGTCTTTTTGCTGTCAAGGCAGGCGTCATAAAAATGCCTGTAATACAGCGCCACGATCTCGTCGCCGTTTTGCGGCAGAGCGTAAACGCTCTCGCCCTCCGGCTCGGGGTATGTGCCCTCTGTGAGCAAAACATCGTTAATTCCCCAAATCATACCGCCGATAAATATGGCGATGAGAAGAATTATAATCGAGGCAACAATAAATTTCTTCTTTTTTTCGTTATTCTCAAGCTTTTCAATTCTTGAGCTTGCTGATTCATTCATCCTCTGTCACCTCCGTATTCTGCCCGTCATCGTTAGGTTCAGCGGCGGCTGCTTGCGACTTTCTTTGCTCATCAAGGATATCCTGAATCGCCTTTTCACGGGTGACTCTCTCTTCCTCGGTTTCATAAACAGGCTGTGAAATATCGTCAAGGGTAATTTCACCCTTTTTGAGCTTCTTGGCCATTTCAACGCGGTAAAGGTCGCCCTCCTTGTACTCAACTGCGATGCCTTTGCGCGCGATGCCGATATTAAGGGCGAATACAATAGCAAAGGCAATCACCCCGCCTATCAGGGTTATCAGGGACGATTTTGTTTCTGTGGTAAAAACAAGTCCCTGAACAGCTTTGGTAAAGCTGTTTTCAAGGAATATCAGCTCTATCGAGCAGACCTCGCCCAAAAGACAGACTGCGCAAACGAGGCGTGCCATCACCTTCGCGCCTAAAAAGCACAAAGCTGAAAGCAAAAGCACAAGCAGCGCGCATACCGCCACGGCGGCAAGCCCCATGTAAGCGTTAAACAGAGCGGTGGCAACCTGACTTACGGCAGGGGCGCTTTTGATAGCCGAAACGAGGTTTAGCGTTCCGTCACTAAAGGCGGTGTAAAGCCCGAAGATGCCGAAGGTGATTGATTTCTCAAACTGATTGGTCGCGAGCTGAGCGCCGCCCATAGGAATGGCAAGCACAAGCAGTGGCAGCAGCGAAAGGCACAAACGCGCGATTTGAAGCTTGCCGCCAATCAGGGCCGCCTTAATTCTTACCATTTTAACCCTAACCTTGGCAAAGCCCATTTCAGCATACTTCGCGTCAGCATAAAACCTTTTCTCAAAACCGTAAAACATAAGGTTCACCCCGCAGTAGGGGCAATTTTGCCGCCAATGAAGCGGCGAGAGCTTGTGGTTGCACTTTGGACAGCTTCCCATGCCTTTTCCTCCCTTAATTGAATGTTTTTTCGGCGATTCTCACCGTTTCCATGGCATCCTTGGCATAATAATCCGCGCCAATCATATCCGCGTACTCCTGTGTGAGCACCGCGCCGCCGACCACCGTAATGCAGTCGGGCTTCGCGCTTTTTAGGCGGCGTATGGTTTCCTGCATACTGCCTACGGTTGTGGTCATGAGCGCGCTAAGACCGACAAGGCTCACGCTCCCACTCACAGCCGCCTCAACTACCGCCTCGGGTGAAACATCCCTGCCAAGGTCAATTACCTCAAAGCCGTAGTTTTCGAGCATTACCTTGACAATGTTTTTGCCTATATCATGAATATCGCCCTTGACCGTGGCGAGAATTATCTTGCCCTTTTGGGCGCCGTGCTCGCCCGCCTTGAGCGTTGCCTGAGCCGCGGCAAACGCCGCCTTCGCGGCCTCGGCGCTCATGAGAAGCTGGGGTAAAAACACCCTGTTGCTCTCAAACGCCTTGCCCACCGTGTCAAGGGCGGGTATGATATGCCCCTCGATAAGCTGCTTGGCGGTAAGTGTACTCAGCATTTCCTTCGCAAGCGTGCCCGCAAGGTCCTTAATGCCTTTATAAATCGCGTCCTGCAGCGGAGATTTATCGCCGTTCCCTTCGCTTTCGGGCTTGCCGCCTTTATCGGCGGAGTCGGCGGTCATCTGAGACTGCTCGGCGAAAGCGATGAACTCGCGGCAGCTCTCGTCTTTATTTGAAAGAGCGCAAAAGCTGTGATAAGTCTTGAGCATATCCCTTGAATACGGATTCATAATCGCCGCGTCAAGCCCGCTCAGGAGAGCCATGGCAAAAAACGCCGAGTTAATCGCTTCCCTGTCGGGCAGACCGAATGAGACATTCGATACCCCGAGGCTTGTGCAAACGCCCAGACCTTTAATAAGCTTTATCGCTTCAAGCGTAACCGTCGCCGCCGAGGTATCCGAGCTTATGGCAAGGGCGAGCGGGTCAACGATAATATCTTTATTTGAAATGCCGTATTTCGCGGCGGTGCTGATAATTTTCTTAGCTATTGCCGCCCTGCCCCGGGCGGAATCGGGTATGCCGCTCTCATCGAGAGTGAGGGCGATAACCGCGCCGCCGTATTTTTTAACGAGCGGAAAGACAGCTTCCATGCTCTCTTTTTTGCCGTTGACGGAGTTAACAAGGGGCTTGCCGTTATAAATACGAAGCGCGCTTTCCATCGCGGCAATGTCGGATGTATCAAGCTGAAGCGGCAAATCAATGACGCTCTGAAGCTTACGCACGGCTTCACACAATAGCTTCGGTTCGTCAATTTCGGGCAGACCGACATTAACATCGAGAACCTTCGCGCCCCTATCCCTCTGGCTGAAGCCCTCGCCGAGAATGTAATCCATATTATCCTCGCGCAGGGCAGCCTTGAGCTTGGGCTTCCCCGTGGGATTAATTCTTTCGCCTATCAAAACGGGCTTGTCGCCGAATTCGACTGTATGGGTATATGATGAAATCACGGTTATGTTTTTTTCACTCAGCGTCAGGGGGGTTATGCCCCTCGTAGCCTCGACTAACGCCCGAATATGCTCCGGCGTAGTTCCGCAGCAGCCGCCGACTATTCTCGCGCCGCCGCGCACAATGTCCGCCAGCGTTGCGGCAAAAGCCTCGGGCGTAACGCTGAAAACGGTTTTGCCGTTTTCTACCCTCGGAAGCCCCGCGTTGGGGTTGACGATAATCGGCACGCTCGCGTATTCGGCGAATATCGGCATAAGCTTTGCCATTTGCTCGGGACCAAGGGAGCAGTTCATGCCCACAGCGTCAGCGCCGAGCCCCTCAAGCAAAGCGATGACCGCCTTCGGGTCTGCGCCCGTCATGAGCTTGCCGTTTTCGTCAAATACTGTTGTGCAGAAAACGGGCAGCGAGCAATTCTCTTTAGCCGCCAGCATTGCCGCCTTAGCCTCGTAGGAATCGTTCATCGTTTCGATTACTATCAGGTCAACGCCGCTCTTCTCGGCGCAGCGAATTTCTTCGGCAAAAAGCTCAACAGCCTCCTCAAAGGTCATTTCGCCCAGGGGCTCAAGCAGCTTGCCGCTCGGGCCGAGGTCAAACGCTATGTATCTGTCGGTGCCGAGATAATCCGTTTGCTTAATCGCCTGCCTCGCGTTCTCAACGGCGGCAGCTATAATTTTCTCGACAGAGTAACCGCTGCCGTCAAATTTCAGGGCGTTGGCGCCGAAGGTGTTGGTGGTTATAACATTGCACCCCGCCTCTAAAAACTGCCTGTGCACAGAGATAATCGCCTCGGGATTCTCGATATTCCATTTTTCGGGCTGCTCGCCGTCAGGTAAGCCCATTGCCTGAAGGCTTGTACCCATAGCGCCGTCAAAATACACAAGTGAGGTTTTGACCTTTTGCAGAATATCCATCTAAAACTATTCCCTTCAGATAATATCGGAAACATTCGCCTGAATGGCGGCGGCGACATCGGGTTTATTCATTGAGTAAACATGAACGGCGTTTATTCCGTTCGCGTAAAGGTCGATAATCTGGTTTGTCGCGTAGGCTATGCCCGCCTGCTTCATCGCCGCGGGGTTACTGCCGAAGCGGTCAAGGATTTGCCTGAAGCCCGGGGGGAGCTGAGTACCCGAGAGCATAACAGTGCGCCTCATGAGCTTTTCATTCGTAATAGGCATAATGCCCGGGATAATCGGCACCGTTATACCCGCCTCGCGCACGCGATAAAGGAAGGTGTAAAAAATGCTGTTATCAAAAAACATCTGTGTGGTCAGGAATTCACAGCCTGCCTCAACCTTTGTTTTTAAGTTTTGAATATCGCGCGAATAGCTTTCACACTCGGGGTGCCCCTCAGGGTAGCAGGCTCCGCCGATACAGAAATCGCCCTGGGCCTTGATGTCTCGAATAAGCTCGCTCGCGTATAGGTAATCGCGCGGCTGATTTGGGTCAGAGCCGACAGGGATATCGCCCCTGAGACCGAGAATATTCTCAATCCCCGCCTTTTTTAGCTTCTCGACACGCTCATGCACCGTTTCCTTTGTGGATGAAACGCAGGTGAGATGGGCAAGAGGGGTTACGCCGTGATTCTTAAGCAGATTCTCCGCTATGGCGAGGGTGTATTCGCTTGTGCCGCCGCCCGCGCCGTAGGTAACGCTCATATATGACGGCTTGAGAAGCGCGATTTCGTTCGTCGCCTGAAGCACGCTCTCAAAGGTGGCGTCCGTTTTTGGCGGAAACACCTCAAACGAAAGCGTGGGACGCCCGGCGGCAAATATATCACGCAGCTTCATAATATCACCCTTTCACATAAAAACCGAAATATTTAATAATAAATAATTATAACATACTGTTATACATTATTTCAATAGTTTAACTACCGATTTTTAGCAAGCCGCCGTTTGGTTAAAAAGCACTACAATAAAGCTCCTATAGCCTCCCTCTGAGGAGGGAGGTGGCTTTTGCAAATCAAAAGACGCAGGGAGAGATAAGACGAACAAGAAACTAAAGCAAAAATTATGATAATAACCAGTTGATGAGGATTTTCACCTACCCCGTATTGATATCAACTTTTGTACTGTGTAGTAATTGGTATATGTTTGCTTAAAGTTCTCTCCCTCAGTCAGCTTCGCTGACAGCTCCCTCGACAGAGGGAGCCTAAAGTGATAATACAACAAATTTAACACTTTTCATAAATGCATATAAGGGGCAGTGATGAAACTTCAATTCCATCACTGCCCCCCCGAATTATGCTCCGTTTAGTTGTGATATCACATACGCCGCGTAAAGACCGATAAGGTTGACTGCGCGGTAAATAACGCCTAAAATCAAATATTCAATTCTCATTCGGCGTTTCCTTTTCTTTTATCCCGGCTTCACCCCTGAGCACCCGGTCCGCCGCCAGCGCCGCCCGGGTGAAGGAGTTATTCTTCCAGTAAGCGGTCAGCGCCGTGACAAACGCAAACAAAATGCTCACCGCCTGCGATAGCTGCTCGCTTTCAATATGCAGTATTTCTATTCCGCACACCATATGAGCCATGTTAATCATTGCGAGCAGCAGCATCGCGAGGCGAACCCAGGTGCCTAATGAAACTTCAGATGCCAAGGTAAGCGCGTGCTTTATTTTATTCATTCTTATTCCTTTTCTTTATAATCAGATGGTAAACTGTCTCAGGCTCATTCCTAATTCAAATCGTCAATGCGCTTGTGGGCAGACTCAATATCACGCTCGGCAACTGCCAAGCGCTCAACGAGGTTATTGTGCTTGTTTACCTTTTCTTCGAGCCGCTCGAGGCGGTAGTTTGTGAGCCTTTGCGAGGCGAGTATGCCCGCTATGCAGCCGACTGCCGAGCCTAAAAATGAAAACAAAGTGTTATAGTCCATATCATTTCACTCTCTGCACATATTTATCGCTCAGGTTAATCCAGCCCGCGTCGCTCTTGAGCTTGCCCCAGCGGCCGGTGTCGTCAACCTGCGTTATGGTGAAAATATCACCTTTTTTGACCGTTCCGACAACCTTGTAATTTGTCCCCGGTCCTCTTCGTATATTAAGCTCGTCAGTAATAATCCTTACCTTGAAGGGTTTCGGCGCATTTATATACTTATCAATCGCCGAAGCTATGGCCTTGGCGGCTTTGCGCATTCCCTCGGTAGTTTTAATAATCTCAAGGTCGTCTGAATCGATAAACACAGTTTCAATCAGCAGCGCGGGCGCCTTTGTTTTTCGTAGGATGGCGAAGTGATCGCCGCCCGAGCCGTTAATTAAAGTTTTTGCGCCCCTGTTTGGTACATTGAGAGCGGAGGAAATGCTTTGTGAAACTCTCTCGGCGAGCTCCTTGCCGACCGCCGAGCTGTATTGGTAATAAACCTCGGTGCCTGTGCCGCCGCCTGCGTTCAGGTGGATTTCGGCGACAATGTCGCACCCCAGCGCGTTGACCTTGTCAATTCTGTCAGTCAGGTACAGCGAACCGTCATAGTTAATCAGCGTACAGCCGATATCCTTCTTTTTAAGCTCGTCGCAGGTCATGCGCGCGATTTCTCTCGCGATACGAAATTCCTGATAATTACCGTCATTACTCACCGCGCCCGAGTCATAGCCGCCATTGACTGATTTGCCGTGACCGACTACAATACAAATATTTTTCGTTTGTTTCACCCCCTATACACTTAGACCGAGCAGCTGCGCGAAGCCGCCCTCGGCAATGCGGGTAACCATCTCGGTTAAGTTCACCGTGTCACCCGACACTTTATAAATACTGCCCTCAAAATAGTCCTGAGCTGTTGCAAAAAGCGTCATATCCGACACATCTGAGAGCGGAACAATAAGAATATATTTACCCTGCATATTCTCGCTGTATATCATCATTTCAATCAGCCCTGATTGAACAGCGTTAACGCCCACCACAAGACCGTGGTTGATAAATACGCCAAGGCAGTTCTCGTCCATGGAGTTTATGAGCCTTGCGGTAAGACTCGCGCACAGCGCAGAATTGTGAAGGGCTAACCCGTTAATCGTCAGATTCGCGCAATACTCCTCAACTGCGGCACAGCTTGGGATTTTCTCACCCGGCGTGTTGACGCTGTCCGCGACATTCGCGCTCATCACCCCGTCGGTAAGCGTAAGGTAGCTACCCGCGCTGATTTGCGAGCTTGCTAACGCCTCAAGCTGCTCCTTGAGCCGCTGGGCGGCATTTAGCGCCGCGCCGATTCTTGAAACAACGGTCGCCTCTACATCGGTGGGAAGCATTGAATCGGGTATTGACGGCTTAAAGGCAAGCTCCAGAATGCCCGATTTTTTTGTTTCTGTCACAATGCCCTCGTTTTCGCTGTGCGCCGAAAGCTGAAAACGCAGCACGCCGCTTGAGGTCAGCGATTGAACAAGCGTACAGTATATTTTATTATCAATTCGGTACACGGGTGCATCATCTGCTCCCCTTATTTCATTTGATACGCTTTTGCCGAAAATCCCGCCCGTATCAAACGCGATATTTATGTAGTCATATGCCGCCGAGGCAAATTCCTCGCTGAGCGTAATCTCAAGCATCTGAGCGTTATGCTCGCCGCTGAAGCCGCCCTCATCGGCGCAGAAAAGCTCGTTTTCGCTGTTCATTGTTACCGATAATGTTGTCACGCTCATGCCGTTTTTCCCCTCTCATTTTTGTCGTAATAGCCGCGAAGAGCCGCCCCGATTTCAGCCGCCTCGCGGCGCTCACCGTACAGCGTACTCAGCTCGCTTTTTATCAGATATGCCTCCTTGCCGAGCTTGCTGTTTTCGGTCGAAGCGAGTCTTTTTCGCGCGTTTTTGATTCTGACGGTCAGAATCCGCGCGGCGTTTTCGTATTCGCCGCCGAGCTGCTCCAATGTTTTCCCAAAATCCATTTTTCAATCACCTTTCAGTAAATAATCCGTTGTTTTATTAAAGTAAGCGCTTATAGAAATAATTTCGCTTGCCTGCGCCTCGGCCCTGCCCGTTTCAATAGCGATAACACGGGAATTCGGCACCATGAGCCCGTGAGACAGCGCCTCGCGCGACAGATTCTCGCCAACTCTTAAAAGGCGAAGCCGCTCGCCGAGGTTCTCTCCCCCGGTTTCACGAGCCGCGGCTATGACCGCCGCCCTGCTGAGCGCGGAGTGGATGACCGTCTGGCTATATAATGAACGCTGATATTCCACAGCGTATTTGAGAACTCGGTGAAGCTTTTCCTTTGCCCTGTCAAGAGTTCTGCTCACCGCGGATTGATTCACCCCGCGCGCGGCGGCTATCTGCGAAATGCTCATTTTCTCGAACCAAAACATCAGCGTCGTTTCCCTCTCGGGCTCGGTCAGCTCCTGCTCAATGGCCGCGCGGAGCAGGTACGCCATATCAATATCCCTTCTGCGCCAAGCGTAGGCGGACGGAGTTTCACAGCTAAGACAGCATTTGCCGCAGCACGCCGCCTCGGCCGCCTTGATTTCGGCAGCGGTAGGGTAAGAAAAATAATCGTCACTTTGCTCGTCCTGTTTTTTCAAATTCTGCCCTCCTTTTGCATCACAATATTAGTGACACTCATAATTATAGAGAACATTTGTTCGATTGTCAATAGAAAAACTAATATTCAAGAAATAAATCTTGACAAATCTAATAGTATCGCTCATAATTAATACAATATTATATTACATTTAATTTGTGGGGGATGCGTGTGAACATTATCAAAAGCCTTCGGCAGAGTAAGGGCTTATCACAGGCTCAGCTTGCGCGGGAATGCGGCGTTCACCAAACTGCCGTGAGCCAGTGGGAGAATGGGCATACCCTGCCCGACAGGGCCGCGCTCGCATCGCTTTCGCGGATATTCGCGGTGAGCGTTGATTACCTTATGGGTAAACCCGATAACGCCGAAAAAACTCTTGTGCCTGTTTTGGGCTTTGTGCGCGCGGGCATACCCGTCGAGGCGGTTGAGGAGATACTCGACTATGAGGAAATCCCGGCGCTTCTCGCCTCAACCGGCGAATTTTTCGGGCTGAGGGTGAGAGGCGAGAGTATGCTGCCCCGCTTTTGCCCGGGCGATGTTGTTATCGTGCGCCGTCAAGAGGATGTTGACAGCGGCGAAATTGCCGTTGTGATGGTCAACGGGCAGGACGCGGCGACTAAGAAGGTAATAAAAAAGGGCGCAAGCTTAATGCTTGTGTCCCTGAATACGGATTATGAGCCGCTGATATTCTCGGCAAGCGAGGTCAGCTCCCTGCCCGTGACCGTCTGTGGCAAGGTCGTTGAGCTGCGAGCAAAATTTTAATATCCCGACACAAAAAATGGGCTGAGCCATAAATATTGGCTCAGCCCATTAATCTTATTAAATCTTACTTTGATAGAAGCTCTATCGCTTTTTGAAGCTGTGTATCCTGCGCAGCATCAACAAGGAAGAGGCTTGAGCTGCTTTGGCTTAGCTCAACTGTCAGGTCCTCGCTTGACGGGGCAACTCCCGTGCCGTCATAGCTGCCCTTATTCGGCTCCACCATGGCAACCGTCAAAATAACCGCGCCGCCGTCATCAAGCGGGAAAACATCCTGCATGGTGCCCTCGCCCTTGGTGGTTATGCCCACAATCTCGGCGTTACGCATATCGCGAAGGTCACAGGCAAAAAGCTCCGCAGGCCCCGCGGTGACCGCGTTGACAAGCACCGCAACGGGCTCGCTGACCTTGCTCACGCTCGCGACATATTTCATATCCTTGTAGATAGTTACGCCGTCAATTTTGCGTGCGACGGCGATGTTGCCGGGGTTAGTCGAAACCACGACATCGATTGCCGCGGCGGCATACTCGATTGTGCCCTTTGAGGTGTTGCGCACATCAAAAACGAAGCTCTGCGCACCCTTGTCAAGCAGCTCCTCAACCGTCTTCTCAAGAAGCTCGGCGGTGTTCTTATAAAAGCCGGTTATTCTGACAAAGCCGACCTTCTCCATCATGTTGCCCGTAACGCTCGGAATCGCGAAGCTCAGAAGTGGCTCCGCTGTTCCCGTTGCCTCGCCGCGGGTGTACTTAATCTTAACCGAGGTGAGCGGAGCGTTAACAAAAAGCTTCTCTGTCAGTGTATCGTAGTTATATTTTGTAACCGCCGTGTCGTCGATTGAATTAATCACATCAAGGCGTTTCATGCCCGCGTTTGCCGCGGGTGAATTCTCATAAACATACGCGACAACAAGCTGCCCCTTTTGCTCGTCAAACGCTGTCTCAACGCCGATACCGTAAAGTCCGCCGCTAATAAGCTGATTGTATTCGTCATACTCCTCCACGGTGAGGTAGCGGCTGTTGGCGTCGCCAAGGCCGTTAACATAGCCTTCGATGAGCGAGCCGTTAATCTTGGAGCTGTTTTGCTCCTTGACGGAGGTGTTGTAGAAGTAGCTTGAAACAATATTGTCGATTTCATCAATCGCGGCAGAAATACCCGTGCGCACGGTGAGGTTACTGATAATCGAATTGTAAATTTGCCTTGATGAAACCATTGTGATTGCAAAGGTCGCCGTAACCGCCATAATGATAAGCGAAACGGTTAAACCTATTGAAATCTTCTTGTTCATACGCGCAGTTCCTTTCGGTTAGTTGGAGGGCTTTGTCACATAATCCAGCGGCTGAACCCTGTGGTTGGTGCCGTCGGCATTCTTGATTCTCACCTCAAAATGAAGGTGATAACCTGTGGTGTTGCCCGTTAGTCCGATTTCGGCAATCTTCTGTCCTTTTTTAACTATATCGCCTTTTTTGACAATGACGGTTTTGCAGTGCGCGTAAAGCGTGAGCTTGCCGTCGCCGTGGTCGATGATCAGGTAGTTGCCGTAGCTGCCGTTATAGCCGTTATCGCTAATGGCGTAAATAACCTCGCCGCCCTGAGCGGCAACAATGTTTTTGCCGTTTGAAATGTTGGCGCCGTTCTCGTCACGAACAACAATGTCAATGCCGCCATGCGACGAGCCGTCGGAATAAGAGGGGTAGGTGGCGGTAAGGTAGGTATTCGCATAGGGTACGGGCCAGGTCATTTTGCCGTCGTTTTCATAAGAGGCCTTGGGAACATCGCCCACGCTCGAGCCGTGCTCGTTGATGTAGGCGTCAATCTGCGCCTCAATTTCTTCACGGTCCTTCTTTTGCCTCTCGAGCTGCTCCTGATAAGCCTCGCTGCTCTGGTCGAGCTCGCTCAGGAGCTGGCTGACCTCCGCGTACTTATCGTTGAGCGAGTCTTTTTTTGCCTGCGCGTTACCCATGCTGCTCTGCAAATCGTCTTGGCGGACAAGAAGCGTATCGCGCTGAGTGTTGAGCTCGACTCTTTTATCTTCAAGGCTGCTCTTTTGCTCGCCGAGACCGCGCTCAAGCTCGCTGAGAGCTGTCGCTTTATCCTCAAGCGTCTCAATCAAATCGCGGTCATTCTCGGTCACGCGCGAAATAAGCTCCTTGCGGGTGAGGAAGGTTGATAAATCCTTGGATGTAAAAAGTATCTCAAGCGAGGTCGCCTCGCCCGACATATAAGCGGCGCGAATGCGCTCAAGCACCTGATTCTCGGTGTCGGTTACCTGAGCCTTGGTAATCGCGATTTCCCTCTGGGTCTGCTCAATCTGAATCGTGAGCGCGTCAATGTCGGTGGTGAGGGTGCTGATTTCGCTGTTAATCGCGCTGATATCGCCGTTAAGCAAATCAATCCTGCTGTTAAGCAGATTTATCTGCTGCTTAATCGAATCAATCTGCGTATTAAGGGCCTCGAGCTTCGCCTCGTTTGAGTTAATATCGTAGCCAATCTCGGTGAGCTTCTGCTCGTTTTCGGCAATCTGCCTGTCGAGCGTCTCATACTGCTTCTGAAGGTCCTCGAGCGACTGCGTTGTCGCCACGGGGGCGGTGGTCGTCGCCTTCTGGGTTTTGCCCGCGGTGGTTCTCACATATGTAGTTCTTGCAAAGGTAGTTCTCGGGCTGGTGGTTCTCACGTTAGTAGTCCTGCTGAAGGTGGTCCTTTCGGTTCTGCTCGTTTCCGCAGCCCACGCGCTCGGCATGGCCAGCGAGAAAGCCAAAATCAGACACACGATGGCCAGCAGCACCTTTTTGGGCTCTTTATCAAACATCATTTTCAATCTCAACGAACTTCCTTTCCTTGAGATATTTGCGAATTGAGCTCGCGCTGCCGAAAATGCCGGTAAAAATGCCTACGCCGACAAAGCTGAACAGCAGAAGGTAAGCGTACTGCGAAAACGGCACGCCGGAGGATTTACTGAATGAGCCCAACACGGACTCAAACGACCTGAGCGCCAATTCATAAACTCCCCATGTGCAGCCCACGGCGAGAAGACCCGCGATAAGCCCAAGGAGCATGCCCTCAATCATAAACGGCCATCGAATGAACCAGTTCGTCGCACCTACGCTCTTCATAATGCTGATTTCGAGGCGCCGGCTGAACATGGTGACTTTAATCGTATTTGAAATAATAAACAGCGACACAATCAGCAGCAGCAGGATTATGCCCGCGCTGATATATGTAACCGAATCCCTCGCTCCCGCGAGCTGACCCGCAAGCTCGCTGTTTTCACGAACATGAATAACATTGTCGATTGCCTGCAGGCGCTCGACAGTGCCGTCAAAGAGCAGCATATCCTTAACCGTCACGCGGAAGGCATCGGGCAGCGGATTCTCAACCCCGTCAAGGTATTCCTTGACATTATCAAGCTCCGAAAGAACCTGCTTATACGCCTCTTCCTTTGAAACAAAGGTGCAGGTGTCTACATTGTCAATCGCTTCAATATTCTGCTGAACGATCGGTATATCCGTCTGTGTGCACTTATCATCAACGTAAACCATTATTACATTTTGCGCTTCGATATTGGTGATAAGCTCGCCGATATTCATAAGCAGCATAAAAGCAATGCCTATCAGAAGCAGACAGCTGAAAAGCACCGTTATCGAGGCAAAGCTCATGAGCTTATTTACGCGAAGGTTGCGAAAGCCTTCCTTCGTCAGGTAGCCGAGGCTTTTGCTTTTCATTTGGCATCGCCTCCCGTCTTATTATCATCCTCAAAGGAGCTCAGCCACGCGGAGTCGTTAATGACGATTTCATCGTCATATTCGTCAATATTGAGATACTCCACCTCGGTATTCTGCTCAGGCTCTTTAGTCTTTGACACGGGGGGATCAAGCACCACCGTGGCGGGCGACGCGTATTTGCGCTCGCGCTCAAGGATCGCGGCCTTGCGCCTTTCGGCTGTTTGCTGCGAAACGGGCGCGTATTTTGAATAATCCTCATCGGGCGGTAAAACATAATCCTCGGACAGCTCGTTTGCCGAGTTAATATGAGCGGTAGCGGCCTTGGTGATAAGGTTGCCGCCGTCGCCGACTACCTCGCCCTTGTCAAGCGTGATTACGCGCTTATTAAAGCAGCGAACAAGGCTGTGCTCATGCGTTACCATAATAACCGTTGTACCCGCCTCGTTAAGCTTCATGAGCAGGTCAACGATTTCATAGCTCATCTGCGGGTCCACATTGCCCGTGGGCTCGTCCGCTATGATTATTTCGGCGTTATTCGCCAGCGCTCTTGCGAGGGCTACCCTCTGCTGCTCGCCGCCCGAAAGCTCCTGCGGCAGGCATCGCGCTTTTGAATTAAGACCCACAAGGGTGAGCACATAGGGCACACGCCTGCGGATTGCCTTCTCTTTTATGCCGATAACGCGCATGGCAAACGCCACATTATCAAATACCGTCATGTTCGGAATCAATCTGAAATCCTGAAATACGATTCCGAGCCTGCGGCGGAATAAAGGTATGTTTTTCTTTTTAATCTGATTAAGCACAATACCATCCACTGTAATAGTGCCGTGTGTGGGAACCTCCTCGCGCATCATAAGCTTGAGGAATGTGCTTTTGCCGGCGCCCGAGGAGCCGACTATAAACACAAACTCGCCTTTATCAATATGTATATTAATATTGTTGAGCGCGTGCGTTCCGTTATCAAATGTTTTTGAAACATTGCAAAAATCAATCACGATATCATTCCTTTGGTGTAATGAGTTCCTTAGAATTTCACGGGTTTTGCGTCAAGATACTTCTTAACCATGAGCGCCACCTTGAATACGATAGCGTCGTCGAATTCCCTCAGGTCAAGGCCCGTAATCTTCTTGATTTTTTCGAGCCTGTACACAAGGGTGTTGCGGTGCACAAAGAGCTTGCGCGAGGTTTCGGATACATTGAGATTGTTCTCAAAAAAGCGCTGAATCGTAAAGAGCGTTTCGTGGTCAAGGCTGTCAATCGAGCCGCGCTTAAACACCTCGCGAAGGTACATATCGCAAAGGGTTGTGGGCAGCTGATAAATAAGCCGCGCGATGCCGAGATTCTCATAGCTTGCGATAGTTTTCTCGGTATCGAAAACCTTGCTAACCTCAAGGGCAATCTTCGCCTCTTTGAATGAGCGCGCCAAATCCTTGATTCCCTCGACCGTTGTGCCGATGCCCACAAGCACATGGGTGTAAAGCTCCGTGCTTAAGGAGTCGGATATGGAGCGGGCAAGCTTCTCGAGGTCTTTGATTTCGATATTTGTGCGAACCTCTTTAATTATGGCAATATCCTGCTCGTTTATATTGACAACGAAATCCTTGTTTTTGTCGGGAAAAAGATTTTGGATAATGTCATAAACCGAGGCGTCGTTATGGTCGGTTATGCGAATGAGCATAACCACGCGCGAGGCCTCGCCGTTAAAGCGCAGCTCCCTGGCTTTGAGATAAATATCGCCCGGCAGAATATTATCGAGAATAACATTTTTGATAAAGTTGCCTCTGTCAAATTTTTCCTCATAATACTGCTTTATGTTCTCAAGTGAAACGCTGCATATCGCGGCAAATTTGCCCGCGAGCTCGTCTGTACCCTCCACAAAAACCGCATACTCGGCCTGCATATGCGAGCCGAAATTGCGGAAGGTATAGCCGTTGATATAATGCAGTTCGTTATCGCCGAAAACCTTGGAAGCGGTTGAAACCACCTCGCCGATTTTGCTCAGCTCACTGCAGGCGATAATTGTCCCCGTTTCATCAATAACGCCTAAAATCCTGCCGGCCGCATCGCGCATTTGATGAACAAGACCCTGGAAAATTCGGTTTGACATAAATAATACCCCTCATCTAATTGATTTTTACATCATCTGCTTTTCCTGAAGCATTGCTTTTATACAATTTGCCCTATTGAGACATATACATTTTACACAATACTGCTCAATTTTGCAATAGAAAATGGTAGGTTATTTCGCTTAATTTTTAAATTTACTGTGAATTTTCTGTGATATTTATCACTAATTGCCAAAAAAACTTATATTTTTGTCGAATATAGATGTTGTGTATTTTGCTGAAAACTACCATGTGAAGTATAGCTGTATTTAAATTTTTACCGTATATATGACTTTAACTTAGACACATACTATTGATGACAGCGATTTAAAATGAGTTTCATTTTTCTATTATTGCATAATCATGCAGCTTTAGTTAAAAAAACTCGAGGCCGTGAAAAATTTTTGGCAAAAAGTCTTTTCAAAAACAGAAAGAGGTGATATAATTCATTGGATAGTGAGCTATATGGTTTACAATACGATATGAAAGAGGGTCCGCGATTGGAGAAGATCATTATCAACGGCGGGAACCGTCTACAGGGTGAAGTTAATATCAGCGGCGCCAAAAACGCTGCTGTCGCTATAATACCGGCAGCAATTCTTTCTCAGGATGTTTGCGTTATCGAGAATATACCCGCTTCCATAAGCGATGTCGCAATCATGATGCGCATTCTTCGCCGCATAGGCGCGAATGTTAAAATGCTCGATAAAAACACCCTTGAGATTGACGCTCGCGGCGTCAATTCTTATGTTATATCTCATGACATGACAAAGCATCTTCGCGCTTCCTATTATTTCATCGGCGCGCTTCTGGGCAGATACGGCAGGGCAAAGGTCGCCATGCCCGGCGGCTGTGATTTGGGTGTAAGACCCATTGACCAGCACATCAAGGGCTTTGAGCTTCTTGGTGCCGAGGTTTCGATTGAGGAGAACGCGATTGTTGACGCGAGGGCGAGCCGACTTATCGGCAGCCCTGTTTACCTTGATGTTGTTTCGGTTGGCGCGACAGTTAATGTGCTGCTTGCCGCTGTCAAGGCTAAGGGATTGACCATTATCGAGAACGCCGCCAAAGAGCCGCATATCGTTGATTTGGCAAACTTTCTCAACTTGATGGGCGCGGATATTCGCGGCGCGGGCACAGATGTTATTAAAATCAGGGGCGTTGACCAGCTTCACGGCTGTAACTATTCTATTATTCCCGACCAGATAGAGGCCGGCACCTATATGGTTGCCGCCGCGGCTACGGGCGGCGATGTTCTTATTAAGAATGTTATTCCAAAGCATCTTGAATCCATTTCCGCAAAGCTTGAGGAATGCGGGATTGATATTGAAGAGTATGATGACAGCATCAGGGTTCGTGCAAACGGGCGCCCAAACCGTTGCAATATCAAAACAATGCCCCATCCGGGTTTTCCGACCGATATGCAGCCGCAAATGGCCGTTTTGCTTTCTCTCGCCCAGGGCACAAGCATTATCTCCGAGGGTATTTGGGAGAATCGCTTTCGCTATGTTGACCAGCTGAGCCGAATGGGCGCGTCAATCAAGGTTGACGGCAAGCTCGCCGTCGTTGAGGGCGTTGAGCAGCTCAAGGGCGCTCCCGTCAGGGCGGATGACCTTCGCGCGGGCGCGGCAATGCTCATCGCGGGGCTCGCGGCAAAGGGCACAACCGAGATTGAGAATATTCTCCACATTGACCGCGGCTATGAGGATGTGGTTGAGAAATTCAGCCTTCTCGGCGCGGATATCAAGCGGGTTTATATTCCCGAGCCTGACAGACTGTCAAGCGCTGTTTAATAAGACAAATAAAGAGAATTAATTGCCGATTGGCAACAATTCTCTTTTTTATTTTTGCATTTACAATATTTAACTTTTTCCCCGTAATTGAAAGGATACATAACTCTTATGGCTCGTTTTTGTTCTTTATTTTCTTCAAGCAGCGGTAACTGCACATATGTCGGCGGCGGCGGCGGGGGGATTCTTATTGACGCGGGCTGCAGCGCCAAGCAAATCGAGCTTTCGCTCGCTAAAATCGGCGTGCGGCCCGAGAGCATCGGCGCGCTTTTTATTACGCATGAGCATATTGACCATATCAGGGGCATCAGGGTTTTCGCCTCGCGCTACAAGCTTCCCGTCTTTGCCTCCGAGGGCACTCTGGCGGGACTTTGCGAATGCGACGCGATAACTCTCGACACCGACGCGCGGGTTTTGCCCGTGAGCGGCGTTGAGATTAACGGAATGTATATCCGCTCGTTTCGCACACCTCACGACAGCCGCGAAAGCACGGGCTTCACGATTCTCACGGCGGATTCAAAGCGGCTTGCCGTCGCGACGGATATCGGCAAAATCACCTGCGAAATAATGAACGCTCTTTACGGCAGCGACCTTGTTTTGCTTGAATCGAACCACGATGTGAATATGCTGCGCACGGGTCCGTATCCGTACTATTTAAAACAGCGTATTCTGTCTGACCACGGTCACCTCTCAAACGACTGCTGCGCCGAAGCCGCGGTCAAGCTCCTTGAGGGCGGCACCACGCGCTTCATTTTAGGGCATTTGAGTAAAGAGAATAACTTCCCCGACCTCGCGCTTCAGACAACCCGCGCGGCGATGACCCTCGCGGGAGCTCGTGAAAACACCGACTACCTTTTGAGCGTCGCGGGCGTTGATGTGTGCCTTACTACTCTGTGAATGTCGGCGTCCTCGACGACCCGATTTTTATCCCCCGATTGTAGGGGTCGGCGTCCTCGACGACCCAGAAATCAAATATTAATC
>CAYUXK010000017.1:0-34036 GCA_964448835.1 uncultured Clostridium sp.
TCACATTGCTTTGCGCCTGTCAGAAGTCGCCATCGTCGCCCGAAACAACCCGCGCACAAACCGCAACCGATGTTACAAGCGTTGAGAATACCGCCGCTCAGGGCGCGACTAAGCCGTATTTCAGGCTGTCCGCCCTGCCGAAGCTTGACGAGTATAAGCCGCCCGAGGAGGTTTTCTCGCGGTATTACAAGGAATACACCGACGAGCTTATTCCCCGCGGCGATTACGGCGAGCTTATCCCATTTAGAGGTAAAAAGCTTAGTTATTACTTACAGGAGGACCCGTATAACGATGTCTATGGTGACGGGATAGACAAAAACCTTATCGTATATTTTGATAATACGCAATACGGCCTTGCCACCCTTGACGGCAAAATCGTCGTTGACCCCGTGTATTCCGAAGTTTTCAGGCAAGAGCTTGATAACGGTAAATTTGTGTATACTCTGGTTAAAAACAATCCCGACACGACCAGAACCGTTTCAGTCGCCGCCTCTGACGGCTCGTGGGTTATCGCGGGCGATTACAACAGCGGCTGGCAGGTTTCGGGCGGCAGAATCATAATGAGCGTAAGCGGAAATAAATTAGGCGAGGATTACATAGGGGGCAATAACAACACCTTTAAGATCTTTGACTACAACGGTAAATATCTCTTTACGGTTAAGGATGTTACCGCCGTGAGCGATTACAGCGAGGGCTACGCAGTAGTTAACAAAGACCGGCAGGAGGGCAGCGATTACAAAGTATCGAGCTGGTATATCGATTTAAACGGCAAGAAGGCGTTCGGCGATTATGACGGCTGGGTTAACAGCTTCGAAAACGGCTACGCTTCAATTACAGACGGTAAATTTAACGGTTACATTGATAAGAACGGCACAAAGCTGCTCGATATACCGCTAAAGGCCAAGAGCTACCCCGACAGAGCGGATTTTTGGCGCATAAGGTGCAAGGAGAGCGGCCTGGCGGCAACCGACATGTATTATATTAAGGGCGGGAACCTGTATTTAAGTGTTGATTACTCGGGTATCAGCTATTTATTCAACATTGACGGCGAAACAGTCTTTAAGATTAACGAGGTTGTTAACGACATTATGGCGGTAAACGAGTACTGTATTTGCGTGAGTGTCGAGAAACAAAACGGCAAAAGGGAGATTCAGATATACGACCGCGAAAACGGCAAAAAGGTTAAAGCTATTGAGACGGGGCTTGACGAAAACGGCAACGAATATATTTATGCTAATGACAGCAGTTATAAGGATACATTTGAAATATCCTCTTACGACGAGGGCCGCGACAATATGACAACCACGCTGTATGACTGCGTTGCAAAAAAGGAAGTCATAACCTATACCACTGAGGAAGATATTGAAATTCAGAGAATTAACGGCAAGTTCTATTTCAGTGAATACGAGGGCGATTTCTCCGCGCTGTATGATGAAAACAACAAATTGATTATGCGTGTCAATACAAATTCGACCGATTGATAACGAAAAGGGGTATTGAAATGAAAAAAGTATTTGCGCTTCTCCTCGCCTCGCTTATGCTCTGCCTTACCGCCTGCGGCTCGGGGGATAACACCGCCGCCACCACAGCCACGCCGACCGACATCACAGAAACAACCGTGCCCGTTGTTCGCGAGGGCTTTGATTTCACTAAGGAGAACTATCCCAAGATGGGCGGCTCGCTCGCGGCGCTCCCGCTTGGCGAGGCAATTACCGCGACCGTTCTCGGGATTTCACGCGACGATGCGGGCGGCATGATTGTGTTTGAGGGCTCAACCACCGATAATTATGTGGCGCTTGTGGACGGTGAGTTTGACATTCTGCTTGCCTATGAGCCGTCGGCGGACGCTCTCGCCTACGCTAAAAGCAAGGGCGTTGAGCTTGAGATGACCGCGATTGGCGCGGACGCTCTCGCCTTCATCTGCAGCACCGAGAATAATGTAAATTCCTTGACCGAAACGCAGATTAAGCAAATATACAGCGGTCAGATTACCCAATGGAACGAGGTCGGCGGCACCGGCGGCGAAATAATCGCTTATCAGCGCAATAAAGACAGCGGCAGCCAAACCCTTTTTGATAAGCTGCTGAATCTCGGCGACGACCTGGTTACACCCCCCGTTGAGCAGCAGATAAGCTCAATGATAGGTCTTCTTGAGGCTGTGGCAAATTACGATAACTCCAAGGACGCGCTGGGGTACACGGTTTATTACTACCTGACAAACATGGAAAAGGATAAGCTTGAAACGACCAAAATCCTTGCCGTTAACGGCATCGCGCCGACAAATGAAACCATTGCCTCGGGCGAATACCCCTATGTCAATGATTTTTATGTGGTTATCCCGAAGGGGTTGCCCGATGACGCGCCCGCAAAGATTCTTTACGACTGGATTTGCTCCGAGCAGTGCGAGCAGCTTATTGAGAATGAGAACTATGTGGCAAGATAAAATATAAGAATATTTTCAGCTCCGAGGCGTTAAGCTTCGGAGCTTTTTATTTAGAAACCGATATGATAATTCGGCATTCTTCGGCAGATAATAATGCGTGGGAGGGATGCGCTTGGTTAAAAAACTCGCGATATGGGTAACAAGACACCCTAAGTCAATCGCGCTTGTGTCTGTCATACTGCTTTTACCGAGCGCGCTCGGTTATGCCGCGACGGATGTGAACTACGACATTCTTATGTATCTGCCAAAGGATTTGCCGAGTGTTCGCGGGATTAACGCGCTCGGCGAGGGCTTTGATATGGCGGCTTCGTCCGTTGTGATTATAGATGGCATGAGCGCTAAGGATGTGCTCAAGACAAAGAGAAAGCTTGAGGCGCTTGATGGAGTCAAAAGCGTATTTTGGGTGGACGATATCGCTGATATCACAATACCCGCTCAAATGCTGCCCGAGCAGCTGACAAATATATTCTACTCAAAGGATTTCAGCTCAACTCTTTTGCTCGTTCGCCACAGCTCGTCGAGCAGCAGCGAGGAAACGCTCGACACAATCGGCGAAATGCGCGAGATTCTCGGCAAGCAAAGCTTTATCAGCGGTCTGTCCGCCTCGACGGCTGATACCAGGGAGATGAGCGGCTCATCGGCCGTTTTTTACACCGCGGTTGCCGTTATGCTCACCTTCGCCGCCCTGCTCATCACTCAGCGCTCGCTGATTATGCCTCTTATACTGCTGTCTTCGATGGGCTTCGCGGTGGTTTTTAACATGGGCACTAATTTCGCATTCGGCAGCATTTCATTCATAACTCAGGCAACGGCGGCCGTTTTGCAGCTTGGTGTAACGATGGATTACTCCGTTTTTCTCATTGACCGCTATGAGGAGGAGAAAAAACGGCATCAGAATAATTCAGAGGCGATGGCGGCGGCAATTGAAGCAAGCTTCAGAAGCATTTTAGCGTCATCGCTTACAACAATTTTCGGCTTTTTGTCACTTTGCTTTATGAGCCTTACCATCGGCTTTGATATCGGGCTCGTCATGGCGAAGGGCGTTATTTTCGGGATAATAACCGTGCTTGTGCTACTGCCGTCTTTCATTCTGGTGTTTTATAAGCCGAGCGATAAGCCGCCCAAGAAAAGCCTTGTGCCGGATTTCAGCAGGCTGAACGAATTCACGGTTCGCCACAGCAGGGGGTTTGCCATCGCTTTTTTGCTGCTGTTCATCCCCGCCTATCTTGCAAAGAGCAATGTTAAGGTATTCTATAACATGGGTGAAACGATGCCGCAGGAGACAGGCTCGGTTGCGGCGGTCAACAAGCTTCGTGAGGATTTCGGCTTCGCGGCAACGCATTTTGCCTTGGTGGACAGCGACATTTCGCCGCGAAAAATGACCGATATGCTTGACGAGATAGAAACGACTCAGGGTGTAAGCGGCACTTTATCGCAGGCGAGCCTTGTGGGGGCGGCGATACCCGAATCAATGCTGCCCGAGAGCCTTGTCAGCCTGGGTAAGCGCGGCGGGCAGAGCCTGATTTTGATTTTTTCGACCCTGACCTCGGGAACACCCGAAGCGAGCGGGCAAATAAACGCGATTAAGGATATCCTTTCACGATACAGCGAAAACGCTCTGCTCACAGGTGACGAGGTTCTCACGAATGATTTGGTTGAGATAGCGGACAGGGATTTCACGGTTACGGGGATAATATCGATTATCAGCATATTTGTCCTTATCGCGCTGAGTTTCAAATCAATTCTGATTCCCGTTCTTCTGGTTTCATGCATTGAGCTTGCGATTTTTATTAACAGCGCGGTACCGTATTTCATGGGCACCGAAATACCGTTCATTTCGCCCACGATTATCGGCTGCGTTCAGCTGGGCGCGACGGTGGACTACGCCATACTTCTCACAAACCGTCTCAAAGAGGAGCGAAAAAAGGGCACGCCCCTTCGCGAAGCCGTAACTGCCGCCGCATCTGCCTCGTCAAAGTCGATTTTTTGCAGCGCTTTGGTGCTCTTTTCCGCGACGGTGGGTGTCTATTTTGTGTGCGACATCGTTATGGTGCAGAGCATATGCGCCATGCTCGCGCGCGGAGCCGTAATAAGCGCGGGGGTTATTATTGTGTTCCTTACACCTCTTTTATATTTACTTGAAAGCTATTATGATAAACACCGGATTAAAACATTTTGCATCGGAAGGAATGATTTAAGCATTGAAGATTAAAAAAGCAGTCGCCATGCTCTGCCCGCTGGCGCTTTTGATAACATCCGCCTGCTCAGGCGAGGCATTCAAATCCAAGAGCGTGAATTCCACGCCTGTCGAGCAGGTTGTTTACACAAAAAAGGCGGATTATGTGCGCAAAAACGAAACGGTTTACGCTAATCTTTCCGCCTCGGGCGAGCTTCTCGCGGTTTCGGTGACAGATTGGCTTCATACAGATGAAACGCAGGTCTATGTTGACGACGCGAGCGACCTAAAAAATATTGTAAACCTCAAAAGCGATGCCATGCCCGCCCTGCCTATCTCGGGCGGCAACTCCCTGCGCTGGTATATGGACACAAGCGACATCTATTACAGCGGCACCACCACAAAGAGCCTGCCGCTTGATATCAAGCTGACCTATTACCTCAACGGCAGCGAAATATCGCCGCAGGAGCTTAAGGGCAAAAGCGGCAAGGTTCGGGTTCAGGCCGATATGACAAACAAGGTTGAAACCTCGGCGACTGTCAGCGGCAAAAAGGTAAAAATGTATCTGCCGCTCGCGGTTATCGGCGTAGCCGTGCTTGACGAGGCGCGTTTCTCGGCGGTTACGGTTGAAAACGGACTTGCAATCGGCGACGCGAGCAAGGAAATCGCAGTGACGGTTTGCTTCCCCGGGATGAGGGAAAGCCTGAATCTCGAGGATATGGGACTGGCCACCTTCGGCAATTATAATATCGCGGATAACTGCGCTTTTAGCGCTGATGCTGTTGACTTTGCGCTCGGAAATATGTATTATTTAATTATACCGCTGTGCGCCATGAATTACGGCACAGCCGTTCCGAATTCCATGGGCGAATTAAGGGACGACCTTGACCGCATTAGCAAAATTATTGACGCTGTTTCAGACGCGGACTTTACAAAGGTTATGGACGCTTTGGCAAAGAGCCCGAATGCGATAAACTCGCTCGAGTCAATCGCGTCAGACGCGGCATCGCTTTACTCTTCAAACAAAGAGCTCATGCAGTTGCTCGCAAAATATATGACACCCTCAAATATTGAGGCTTTTGAGGGGCTTATAGGCGAAGCCGACGCGTCAAACGCGCGAAAGGCGCTCGAGCTCCTGAGCGACCCTGCTGTGGCGCAGTTCCTGCAAAGCCTGCCGGGACTCACGGCGGATATGCAAAATGTTATGCCTGTGATTGAGGAATTGAACAGAGATATGCAGGATGAAAAAATCCAGGCTCAGCTCGATAATATGCCCCAGACGCTTAAAACTCTCGGCGGGCTCATTGGCGCGCTTGAGGAGAATCGGGCGCTGCTTGAGGCTCTGTCGGACACGGTGAATTCGGGCACGCTTGACACGCTCGGTCAGGTGCTCGGGCAGATGGACGGCACGGATTTCAGGGGCGATATTATTAAATACGATAAGGTTGTCGAGAATTCGGACGCCCTGCTCGCACGCCTTGAGGTGTGGATTAATCAAGGCGTAGAGTACCGCGTTTTTACCCTGGCAAAGCCGGAGATGCAAACTAATTTATTGTTTATTTATCAAACTAAAAGTATCATTTAGGGGAGTGAGGCTAATGGGTTTCAGGCGTGTTCTTACCGCTTTGGCAGCTGTTTTTGCCGCCTTGGCGGTGCTTCTTTTTGCCATAGGCAAGGGCACAAGCCTTGAAATCGAAGGCGAGCTTCACCAATCGATTAATATGTGTATCGCCGCTCAGGCGGGCAGCGGGCTTGACGGGTACCCCGTCGCGAGCTCGCGGATTATATCGGCGCGCAAAACCTCCGGGGGCGGCGTAGCTTATTTACTGGCGTATGTTCAGGGCTACTCGGGCACCTCATCGAAACCAAAGGTGGCCTGGAGTGTAACAAAGGCCTGCAGGGTTGTTTTGATAAAGGATAAAAGCGGCAAGCTCAGGCCCGATTACTGTATGCTGCCACGCGACGGCGAGAACTACAAAAGCGATTTTATGCTGATGTTTTCGCCCCTGACGAGGCTCAGAATCTCGTCCGCCGAAAAATCCGATGCGATGCTCAAGGAATTTGAGGAAGATAACCGCCTGGCGGCGGTGGCATACCTTGCCGAGAGCGAAAAAATCTCAAATTACTCGGTGGCTTTGGTCGAAGAAAGCAAGGATAAAAACATAGCTCTAAAACCCTTATCGCTTATCAAGGTGCGCGGCAGTCTTGTGCTCACGGTCATGGTCACAAACGGCTCGGGTGACACGATATTTTATGACAGCGCCTTTAAATTGGAAAGGCTCAGCGGCGAAAAATACAGCGAGCTTCCGCTTCGTGAGGGCTACGCCTTCTCAAAGGGAATGAGTGTACTCGATAAGGGCGGGCAGAATGACATGATTTTTCACCTTAACGCCTATTTTGACGATATTGAAGAGGGCACATACCGCCTGAGCGCCGAAATTTGCTCGGGACCGCAGGGAAAGGGCGAAAAAACACAGGTACATATGGTCTTTAAGGTGAGCAAATAAAAAGAGCCGTCACAGTCGTACAGGTAACCGACTGTGACGGTTTTATGATAGTAAATAACATTTTATTTGGTTATTATTGCGCTTGAAAAGCTCAAAATGTAGAGGTATAATGCATTTAATAATCTCCACGGATATCGGAGCTTATGGATTATTCGCGCTCACTGAATAATTTTATCGGTTGCACTCGTGAGGTTATCGGAATACTATGGGAGTGCGGCCGTTTTGAAAGTCAAGATAACCGCCGTTTTTGTACATTGCTTTATTACATATTACTATCAAAATAACTTGGGGGTGTTTACTTATGAAAAGAACTAAACTCGCGGACAGGAAGCTGCCCGAATACACAAAGGGCGAGGAAATATTCAATATGGTGTCGCACATCGTGGGCGGCGCATTCGGCATTGCGGCTCTTGCCGCCTGCCTTGTTGTCGCCTTGGTTCACCGTGACCCGTGGGCGGTTGCGGGCGGCGCTATTTTCGGCTCAACGATGGTTTTGCTTTACACAATGAGCAGTCTCTACCACGGTCTTATACCCGAGATGGCAAAGAAGGTTTTTCAGGTTATTGACCATTGCACGATTTATTTTTTAATCGCGGGCTCCTATACGCCGATAATCCTTACCCGTCTTCGTGAGAATAACCCCAAGGTGGCTTGGATTTTATTCATCGTTACCTGGGCAATCAGCGCTTTGGCTATTGTGCTCACGGCGATTGATTTAAACCGCTTTAAGGTGTTCTCAATGATTTGCTACCTCGGCATTGGCTGGAGCGTCATTTTTGCAATTAAGCCGCTCCTCGCCGCTTACCCCCCTGCGTTCATCGCCTGGCTTGTTTCGGGCGGCGTGTCATACACGGTCGGCTCGATTCTTTACGGCATCGGCAAGAAGCGCCGCTATATGCACTCAACCTTTCACCTTTTTGTTTTGCTCGGCAGCGTGCTGCACTTTGTGGGCATAATCATGTACTGCATGTAACATTAATAAATTTTAAAGGAGCTGTGACGAACTGGAAGTTTCGTTACAGCTCCTGCTATTTGTAATGTGCCGTAGGGAGAGAAAAGAAGGAATATAAAAAACCACATAGCCTCCCTCTGACGAGGGAGGTGGCGCGCGTAGCGTGCGGAGGGAGAGACGACAGTGACGAAGACGAAAAAAACAACCAGTTGATGAGGACTTTTTTACTTCCCGCGTGTTGACATAAACTTTTATACTGTGTGCGAAGTTGTATATGCTTTGCTTAATGTTCTCTCCCTCAGTCAGCTTCGCTGACAGCTCCCTCGTCAGAGGGAGCCGAAGTTGATAATACTGCAAAACAAACACTTTTCCTAATTACATATAAAAGAGGCTGTGATGAAATTGAAGTTTCGTCACAGCCCCTTATTGCTTTATATTTTACTGCTGAATGTAATCCTTGAGGAAGTCGCCAAGGTCACGCATTGCCTTGGCAAGCTCGTCGGGCTTCGGCAGCATAACAATTCTGAAATGGTCGGGCTTCGACCAGCTGAAGCCGCTGCCGGGGATAATCATGACATTCTTGCTGTGCAGATAATCCATGGCGAACTGCTGGTCGTTTGTGATGTTGAATTTCTTAACATCAAGCTTCGGGAAAAGATAAAACGCCGCCTTATTCTTGACAAATGAAATGCCGGGGATTTTTTCAAGCTCATTGCAGCACGCCTCGCGCTGCTCATAGAGTCTGCCGCCGGGCACCATCATGGCTTGGGTGCTATCATTATCCGCGAGAGCCGCGGGGATAACAAGCTGGGTAAGGGCGTTTGCGCAAAGACGCATCGCGCTCAGCTGCACAAGTCCGGCAATAAAGTCGCTCGCGCTTTCCTTCGCACCGCTGACAACCATCCATCCGCAGCGGAAGCCGCAGATAATGTGCGATTTCGACAGACCGTTCATTGTGATAACCAAAAGGTCGGGCGCAAGGGTAGCGGTTGAAACATGCTCCAAATCGTCCATAACAAGCCTGTCATATATTTCATCAGAGAAAATTACAAGCTTATGCTCGCGCGCGATGGCGACTATCTGCTCCAAAAAGTCCTTGTTATAAAGCGCGCCGGTGGGATTGTTGGGGTTGATGAGCACAATCGCCCTTGTCTTGGAGTTGATTTTTGACTTGATATCGTCAAGGTCGGGGTACCAGTCGGCGCTTTCGTCGCATATATAATGCACGGGCTTCGCGCCCGCGATATAAACGGAGTTGGTCCAGAGAGAGTAATCGGGCGAGGGGACAAGGATTTCGTCGCCGTAGTTAAGCAGGGCGGTGAGAGCCATTGTGACAAGCTCGCTCACGCCGTTGCCGATAAAAACATCATTGGGGGTTATATCTTTAATGCCCTTGCCAAGATGATATTTGCATATCGCCTCGCGCGCCTCGGGCATACCCTTTAAATCACAGTAAGCGACAGCCTTGTCGACATTGTTAATCAGGGCGTTGCGAACGCTGTCGGGCATACCGAAATCAAAGGTGGCGGGGTTGCCCGTGTTAAGGCGCAAAACGTCAATGCCCTCTTGGCGCATACGCATTGCCTCCACAAAAACAGGGCCGCGGATATCGGAGTGAACATGTTCAAGCTTGTCGGAACGGTTGATGGTTTGCATATAATTACCTCTTTCAAAAAATATACTGATTTTTGCTTAAGCAAAAAGATTACCGAAAAATTTGGCGATGGAGGCGAAGATATTCACGAAGGCGGCGATAAGCCGCGCGAAGAATGACAGCTCGTCGGGCTTATCCTCTTCCCATTTGGCGTAAAGGTCCTTGTCGCCCACGGTACCGGGCAGGTACTCTGTAACCGCCTCGCCGCTAAGCTCGGCGTTATCATACCAGCCCACAAAGGTAAAGCCCTCGTACACAGGCTCGGGAAGATTCGCGACACCCGTTACAATCGTGTAGGTGCCGTTCGCAATCTCTGTGCCGCCGTTTGTGTGATACACCACATTGTAGCTCACAGCGTTCCATTTGGCATACAAAACAACATTGCTCAGCGTGTAAGCCGGTATGCTCGTCATCGGGCTCCCTGTGAATGAGGGGCTTTGATACCAGCCGCCGAAGGTGTAGCCGGTTCTCGCCGTTACTCTCAGCGAAGCGAGGCCGTTAATGGCCGTAAATGAATCATTTGGTACTACATTGCCGCCGTTTTCGACATAGGAGACGGTGTATACGCTGGGCGACCATTTGGCGTAAAGATTGACATCGCTGTAATGCTCCGCCGCTATACTCGTGACCGCCGCTCCCTGAAGCGCCTCATTGTCAAACCAGCCGAGGAAATCATAGCCGACTCTTACGGGGGTTTTAATATCGTTAAAGACCACCGAAACGGCAACGGTGTCGGGCGAGATGGCGCTGCCGCCGTTGGTGTTGTAATAAATCTGATAGTAAACGCGCTGCCACTTGGCGTAGAAAACGGCGTTTTCGGCGCGAGTATCAGCGGGTATGCCCGTCACAGGGCTGCCGCTGAAGCTCTCGTTATCATACCAGCCGACAAAGGCGTAATTTTCTTTAGTCGGTACGGGCAGGGTGGGGTAGCCTGACTCAGAGGTGAAGCTCGCCGGCTGAATCTCGGTTCCCCCGTTTGAGTTATAGGTAATCGAGAAAACATTCACCTGCCATTTGGCGTAAAGGGTTACATCGTGAGTTGTGTTCGGGGGTATGCTTGTCACCGCGTTGCCCGTAAAGTCGGGGTTGTCATACCAACCGAGGAAATTGCAGCCGAGCCTTGTCGCACCCGGCAGGGTGGCAACGCCGCTAAACTGATAGAACTCGACCGCATCTATCGTATTGCCGCCGTTGACGACATAGGTCAGAGTGTGCTCAATAACCTTCCATTTCGCGTATAAAATCTTGTTGCCCGTTGAGCCGATAGGAATGCTCGTGACCGCAGTTCCCTCAAGAGCAATGTTATCATACCAGCCCAGGAAGTCAAATCCGTTTCTTACTGTTACGGGGAGCGAGTCAATACCCGTCGAGACCGTGTAGGTGGCATCTGCTACCGCACTGCCGGAATTCTCTTGGTAATCAACATTATAAGTTATTTCTTGCCATTTGGCGTAAAGGGTTACATCGTGAGTTGTGTCAGGGGGTACGCTTGTCACCGCGTTGCCCGAAAAGCCGGGGTTGTCATACCAACCGAGGAAATTGCAGCCGAGCTTTGTTGCATTAGGAAGAGAGGCAACGCCGTCAAGCTGACTAAATCCTACAGCCTCGATTGGATTGCCGCCGTTAACGACATATGTCAGCGTGTGCGTTATGATCTGCCAATTAGCGTATAAAACTTTGTTGCCCGTTGAACCTATTGGGATGCTCGTGACCGCGGAGCCCAAAAGCTCGGCGTTATCAAACCAGCCCAGGAAATCATAGCCGTTTCTGACTGTGACGGGGAGCGTAGCGATACCCGTCGAGACCGTGTAGGTGGTGTCAGCTACCGCGCTGCCCGCATTCTCTTGGTAATCAACATTATAAGTGATTTCTTCCCACTTGGCAAAAACCTCAAAGCTGCCTGTAGTGCCCAGGTTAATTGCTGCCACAGGCGAGCCGCCGAAGCCGCTGTCGGAGTACCAGCCAAGGAAGGTGTTGCCGTCTTTTATCGGAACAGGCAGAGCGTAATTGTCCGTTTCAACCGTGAAGGTATACGGCTCGATTTCGCCGCCGCCGTTAACATGATAGGTGAGCGTGTATTCAGTCGCCTGCCACCAGGCATACAGCGTGATGTCCATATTGTAACCCGGGGGGATTGAAAACGCGCCGGGGAACTCGGTGACCTCGGGGTCAGACGGGTCGGTGTCAGACCAGCCGAGGAAGTTGTAGTAGTCTCTGACGGGCGTGGGCATATTCGGAAGACCCGTTGAGGGCACGAAGGTGATATCTTCTGTGGCAAGCCCGTCAACCGTGCCGCCTGTTGCGTTAAAGGTAGCGGTGTATGTGTTCTCGTTAATGGTGAGAGTTGCCGTCTGTGTTTTTTGCGTGATAGTATAAGTGGCGGGGGTCCCGGAGTTATTCATGGGGAAAACAACAACGCAGTAAATTGAAAAGCCGTTATAAAAATATGTCGGGTCAACACTCGGGTCAATGTCAAATCTGTTACCGCCGCTTTCCATAGTGTTTTGCTCGAGAACGGTGGCAAAATTTATCTCGCTGACAAATGCGCAGTCGTCCGTTTCAGGACCTGCCGAGTTATAGAAGGTAAATTCTAAAGTGTATGTGCCCGCCTCAAGGGGTATCACGCAGCTGCCCGCGGTGTTTGCCTCAAAGGTATTTTCACTTTGGGACCCTGTGGAAGGGATTACTCTGACTGTCAGGGTGTCGCCGCTGTTGCCGACGACTCTGTTATCAAAGCTTAATCGAGCAGGGGCGGTGAGGGTGAACTCATCAGATGACAAGACTGCGCTCCCCGATGATGCAAGGGGAGCGGATTGCCAGGTGCCGCTAACTTCAGCCCATCCGTCAGGAACATCAGCTGTAAGATTCAGCTCGGGCTGCTTGTCGTCAGTGTACCAAGTGGCTTGGACTGCGCCTATACCGCCATTAATCTTAGGTCCGAAGGCTCCATAATGCGGGTCAGAGGTGTTGAACCCAACCTCGAAAGAAGCAGCGGAAAAGCCTGTTACCGATTGATTATCGGGCCCGGCGCTTAAGCCTGAAGGAATTAAAAGCATCGCCACAAGCTCGACAGTGTAATTCAAGCCGTCAACGCTTAAATATGTGTTATCAACCTGCCAGCCGTTAAAGCAGTCGAGCAGATTTTGGTCACAGACGGCGCCTAAATCGGTTAGAGAGGGGATATTGTAATCCAATGAAGCATCGTTGAGCTTCTTCGTGACACTGCTCAGGCAGGTCGAGGTTGAATCAATATAGAACTCAAGGACAACCGCGTGATCGTTATCGGGCAAAAGGCCGGATAGCTCGGTCAGCGTGTCGCCCGTGGCAAGCAGCTTTGTTTCACGGTTAAATACAGATGAATATGTGTATTGCGAGCCCACGGCTGTGAAGGGGAGCGAGAACATACTCAGCAATATCGCCGCACAAAGCGCAATTGAGAGTAATCTGTCAAAGCGGATTTTCATAGCCTCACCTTTTCCTTAATTCAATATTCAAATGACAATTAGAAACAATACACCATTGTATATACATTATAATGCATCTTACAAAGAATATAATTATCAAATTGAATTAACAAAAATTAAGTAGGTACGCTTTTGTACGCGTACCTACATGATTAAAAAAAATTTTAATTATCGTGGAGATTAATGGCGTGCCGCCGTTTCGGGTCGTCGTCCTTGACGACACGAGAAACCAAATCAGGAGTTTTCGGTTAGCCTCCCTCTGACGAGGGGGGTGGATTTTGCGGAGCAAAAGACGGGGGGAGAGAACAACGCAAAGCCCTGAAGATTAATGGTTTTCTATCTCTCCCTCAGTCGCCGCGGCGACAGCTCCCCCGTCAGGAGGAGCCAAGGTTGCTCCGCCGTGAAATGCAAAAAAACTGATATTTAATGGTTAACAAAACGGTTTTTTATCGGCGTTTTTTCGGGATACTGTGATGCTCGATAAAATCAAATACCCACGCGTAATCCGTAGGGGTCGTCGTCCTTGACGACACGAGAAACCAAATCAGGAGTTTTCGGTTAGCCTCCCTCTGACGAGGGGGGTGGATTTTGCGGAGCAAAAGACGGGGGGAGAGAACAACGCAAAGCCCTGAAGATTAATGGTTTTCTATCTCTCCCTCAGTCGCCGCGGCGACAGCTCCCCCGTCAGGAGGAGCCAAGGTTGCTCCGCCGTGAAATGCAAAAAAACTGATATTTAATGGTTAACAAAACGGTTTTTTATCGGCGTTTTTTCGGGATACTGTGATGCTCGATAAAATCAAATACCCACGCGTAATCCGTAGGGGTCGGTGTCCTCGACGACACGCCAAATCACATCAAATTATTTGTCGCATATAATCGGCGGAAAACCGCGGAACGGTCAAAGACCGTTCCCTACAACACAAATAAAAAATTACGGTACTTGCTGAATCACACGCCCGAGAACGCCGAGAAGCCGCCGTCAACGGGCAGAATCACGCCCGTGATAAAGCCCGAATATTCCTCGTCGCACAGGAACACAAGCGCTCCGGTAAGGTCAGAGGTTTCGCCGAAGCGGCGCAGGGGTGTGTGGCTGATGATTTTATTTGAGCGGGCGGTGAGAGAGCCGTCATCGTTATACAGCAGGGTTTTGTTTTGGTTGGTCGAGAAAAAGCCCGGCGCGATTGCGTTCACGCGGATACCCACATCGGCGAAATGCACGGCCATGAACTGAGTGAAGTTTGATACCGCCGCCTTTGCCGCCGAGTAAGCGGGGATTCTGGTGAGCGGACGGAATGAGTTCATTGACGAGATATTCAGAATGCAGGCGTTCTTTTTGCCTACCATATCCTTGGCAAAGCACTGCGTTGTGAGCAGAGTGCCAAGAAAGTTGAGGTTAAAGACAAACTCTATGCCCTTGGCGTCAAGGTCAAAGAAGGTTTTGACACCTTCGGCTTTTTCGGCGACATCCTTGAGCTCAAGGGTATCCTTTGTGGTTGTGCCGAGCGGTGAATTGCCGCCCGCGCCGTTTATGAGAATATCGCAGGTGCCGAATTTGGCGCTGATTACCTTTTTGGCGTTCTCAAGGCTTTCGGGCTCAAGCACATTGCAGCCAACGGCCATCGCTTCGCCGCCCGAGGCAATAATTTCATCGGCAACCTTCTGCGCCGCCTCCTCGCGTAAATCGAGAATCGCTGTTTTAATGCCGAGCGCCGCCAAATCCTTGGCGAAGGAGCTGCAAAGAACTCCGCCGCCTCCCGTGATAACAGCAACCCTGCCCTTTAAATTCAGGTGATTATTCATGTCATACCTCGCATTTCTGTAAATTAAACTTACTGTTATTCTTTGATGATTCATAGGCGCAAAGCACTATTTTAAGCGCCTCGCCGCCCTCAAAAGCGTCAATCGAGAAGGGCTTGCCCATCTGAATACATTCATAAAAATCGGTAATCAGAGCGTTGTGCCCTGTGCCCCAGTAGCTCTGACCGATATATTCCTTCGCCTTTGCCGAACCGATTTCGGTGATGCTGTTAGCTGCTTCAATCTTATAGAGCTTCTCGCCCTCCATACGCAGTGTGCCCTTCTCAAGAGCGACCTCAATGAAAACGGGAGCGTTGCCGCTATAAGCCGTTGTGCCGTAAAAAATGCCGCCGGCGCCGTTCGCGTATTCTAAAAGCAGGGTGGCGGTATCCTCAACCTCGATAATGCCCTTGAGGTGGTCGTTGACGATGTGCCCCGTAACAGCGGCACAATCGCCGCCAAGGTAGCGCATAAGGTCAACGGTGTGAATCGCCTGGTTAATCAAGAGACCGCCGCATTCCTTCTCAAGAGTGCCGTGCCAGTCATCCGAATAATAATCCTCGCCCCTGGACCAGGTTACAAAAGCCCTGACCGAGAGAACCTTGCCCATTTCACCCGATTTGACTGTCTGCCTTACATACTGCGAGCAGTCGTTATACCTGTTTTGAAAGCAAACGCCGACCGCCTTACCGCTCAGGCGCTGAGCCTCGCGAAGCTGATTTAACTCATCGAGTGTTACCGAGCAGGGCTTCTCGATGAGAACATTGATGCCCTTCTGCAGAGCCTTCACCGCATAAGGGGTGTGCAGATAATGCGGCGTGCAGATATGAACGCTGTCAACCGTTTCATTCTGCAGCATATCATCAATGCTTCTATACGCTTTGCCGCCGAATTCCTTCGCCGCCGCTTCGGCGCGGTCAAATTTAATGTCAACCGCCGCCGCAAGCTCGAGGCTCGGGTTCTGCTCAATTGTTTTTAAATGTACGCGTGAAATGTTGCCACACCCAATTACTGCAACTTTCATAATAAAGCTCCTAAATAATAAACTTTACTTGCTGAAGGATTTTGACATATCGTTTGCTACGGTGTCTTTAACGACCTTCTTGACGGTGGTGGAATTGTCAATTTTCTTTTGAAGCTCGGCGTAAAACAAATCCTCGTCAACAGGCAGCTCCACGGCTCTGCCGAGCCATGAGGAAAGATGGGCGGCGTTTGAGATTGAAAGACCTCTGATGCCCTCCTCGCCCCTTGCCACAAGCGGCTCGCCCCTTAAAATGTTGGCAACGAATCTGTTCGTTACCTCGGGATGCTGCTTATTAAGTCCGTCGGTTTCAACCTCAATCCACTCGCCCGTGAGCTTGCCGAAGCCGCCCTCGGAGTGAGCGCAGTGGTCGCTGATTCTGCCGTCGAGCTTATACGCTTTAAGCCTGCCGTCCTCGCACAGAAGCTTGCCGCCGTCAAGCGTTATCTCAAACCTGTTTGTGCCGGGGCAGTCGCCTGTCGTTGTGATGAAGGTACCCGTCGCGCCGTTTTGGTATTCAACATAGATTGAAACATCGTCCTCAACCTCAATGTCGTGCCACTTGCCCTCGTGGCAGATTGCCTGCACCTTCACGGGCAGACCGCAAATCCATTGCCACAGGTCAAGGTTATGAGGGTCTTGGTTGAGAAGAACGCCGCCGCCCTCGCCCGACCAGGTCGCGCGCCAGCCGCCCGAATTATAATAAGCCTGAGTGCGGTACCAATCGGTAATTATCCAGCTCACGCGCCTGATTTCACCGTATTCGCCGCTGTCAACAAGCTCCTTCATTTTGCGGTAGAGATGATTGGTTCTCTGATTATACATGATACCGAAAACGACATTGGCTTTCGCCGCCGCCTCGTTCATTTCACGAACCTGCTTTGTGTAAACGCCCGCGGGCTTCTCGGTGAGCACATGAATGCCCTTACTGAAGGCATACTCTGCAATCGTCGGGTGGAAATAGTGAGGCGTCGCGATAATAATCGCGTCAACCTCGCCGCTGTCAATAAGCTCCTCGGCCGAGGCGAAGGTTTTAAGGCGGGGCACAAGCTTTTCCATTTCGACAAGCTTCTCTTTAACAGGATCAGCCGCCGCGACTATGCGAAGCTCTCTGTGCTTGCCCGCGCAGTACATTTTGATATGAGACGAGCCCATGTTGCCCACGCCGATGATGCCAAGGCGCACGGGCTGAATTTTGTCGACTAATTTATGAATCGCTCCGCACGCAGCTGCGAAGGACGCGGCGTTATTCGGATAAACAAATTTGCTGTTCATTTTGTCGGTGACCTTAGTGTCGTGCTCAAGGTCCTTCACGCCGTCAAACACCTTAAGGTGGGGCTCAACCGAAAGAAACGGCGAAAGCTCCAATTCATTCACCTGGCGCAGAATGGTCTCGATTCCGCCGTCGCCCTCGCCCGCAGGAACAATTGTGCCCGTAGCCGCGACAGCGTCTTTAATGTGGAAATATGTAAGATATTTCTTCAGAAGCGGGAAGCCCTTAACGGTATCAACGCCGCAAAGAACATAGTTGGCAGGGTCAAAAATGCAGCCGAGCTTGTCGCCGAGCTCCTCGTGCAGCTCAAGGCAGCGCTCGGGAATGTCGCCGTAGATGCCGCGCTCGTTTTCGTGGCAGCAGAGAATGCCGTTCTCAAGCGAATACTCCGCCATAGCCCTGATACGGGCAAAAACCTCGGGCTTATACTCCTCGTAGCTCTGACCCTCGGTAAAATAGAAGCTGAACATTCTGATATACTTTGTATCAAGAATTTTAGCAACCTCAACCGTGTTTTTGAACGCCTCAAAATGCGGCGCGAAATCATCGGTTATCTGGATTTTACCGTAATACGAGCCGACTGAGGAAACCTTGATGCCCCCTTCGTCAAGCTGCGCCTTGAGAGCCTTTGCCTCATCGACTGATAACTGAGATATGTTTTTGCCGTTAACATTTCGAAGCTCAATGTAGTCGATTGCGTTTGCCTTGCAGGCGGCAATCTGCTCGGTTATGTCTTTCGAAGCTTCATCGGCAAATGCGGAAAACAGAAATCTCGCCATTAGTTAACCCCCTTAATACACAATGGAATAATTTTATCGTTTTCAAAGAATTTTGCAATAATAAACAAAAAAATATTTAAATTAGGCGCCCGTAAAAGCCTCGGAATTATCCCTGACATACTTAGCGGCGATGCCGTAAAAATCAGTCTGGGCAAGCACAGCTGAAAATTCATCGTTAAGCGCGCGGATTTCGCTGGGCACAAAAGAGGTGTTCTCATCCTCGCCGTCAAACGCCTTATATTCCTTAATGAATATTTCGGCGAACCTGCCGCTGTAGAGCTTCTCGACAGCTGATTTTGCCGCGAATGTAAGCGGCTGACCGTTGACCTCAAAGAATCTGCTCAGCCTTTCGCTGCCGTCCTCGGCAAGGAAATAAAGCGCGTAAATCTCTTTTTGCTCATCGGTGAGCTCACTAAACGCGGCAACAAGGTCCTTTTCATTTTCCATACTTTTAAAAAGGTTGATGCCTATGCCTTTAATAAGCTGCTCATCCTGCGCCTCGTTAATCAGGCGCGGCGTCAGAATGGCAAAGTCATTGCGCAGATGGTTCTCTTCATCAAGCTTTTTCATTATCTTCGCGTTCTCTTTTGAGCTGCGTCTTCTGGCAATATCCGCCTTATAGCAAACCCAAAGCGTCAGAATAAAAAGCGTCGCGAGAATAATTACAAGGTAAGGCTCACTGCGAAAGAATTCAAGCATATCATTTCTCCTCACTAATCAGCTTATATATATCGCCCTTTTTGATGCCGTGCTTTTTTGCAACCAGCTTTGCCGCTTCGCTCGGCGGCATACCGTGCCGTGTAAGCTCAAGGGCCTGTGAAGCGGCATCCTCGAGCGAAACGCCCGCCTCCTTTATAGGCTGAGCGCCCGAGACAATAATCACGATTTCGCCCTTAAGGCTCTCATCTGAATATTTCTGAGCCGCCTGTGATAGGCTGCTTCTGATAACCTGCTCGTGAATCTTGGTGATTTCACGCGCGATTGCGATGTCGCGCTCGCCTAAAGCCGCGTATAAATCCCGAAGCGTCGAAGCGAGCTTATGGGGCGCTTCGTAAAAAATCATTGTGCGCTCCTCGTGAGCGATTGAATCGAGGTGCTCTCGTCGCGAGACCTTGTTAACGCTCAGGAAGCCCTCAAAGGTGAACCTGCCCGAGGGCATTCCGGATATAGCAAGCGCTGTTGAAAACGCGCACGGCCCGGGAACGGACTCCACGGGAACGCCGTTATCGTGGCAAAGCCGCACCAAATCCTCGCCGGGGTCTGAAATCGCGGGCATACCCGCGTCGGTAACCAGGGCGCACACCTCGCCGAGTAAAAGCCGTTGCATTATACGCTCGCCGCTCTCAAAGCGGTTATGCTCGTGATAGCTGACAAGCGGTTTCTTAATGCCGAAATGGTTGAGGAGCTTGAGCGTAACGCGCGTGTCCTCCGCGGCAATAAAATCGCAATTATTAAGCGTTTCAACCGCTCGCGGCGAAAAATCGCCGAGGTTGCCTATGGGCGTGCCCACAACATAAAGCTTGCCTGTCATTGCCCCTCTCCTTTTTTGATGGCGTATTCACCGTACATTGCCATTACTTCGGCGGAATAGCCGCCGAGGTCGTCATAAATATAAAGCGGCGGGTCGATGACCATCCCCGTCCTGCCGCCGCGCCTTGCCTCAATAAGCACAAGCCAGGGCGCTCTTGAGAGGCATTTTGAAACGGTTCTCATGCGCTTGGGCTCGATTCCCGCTTTCTGCATCTCACTGAAAACCTCGCTCAGCCGCTCGGGGCGGATGCAAACGCAAAACCTGCCGCCGAATTTAAGCAGCTTTGCCGCCGCGGCGCAGATATCGCCCATTGAGCACATAACCGCGTGCCGCGCGATTCGCCTTGCCTCGTCGGCGTTTTGAAGCCCCGCACCGTGAGCCTTATACGGCGGATTCATCGTCACCAAGTCGAAAGCGCCGAAGGGCACAATTCCCTTCAGCTCGCGCAAATCGGCGTTGACGACTTTAATCCTGCCCTCAAGCGAGCTTAACTCTATTGCGCCTCTTAATTGCTCGCAGCCCTGCTCCTGAAGCTCAACCGCGGTAATTTCGCCGCACCTGCCTCTGCACCAGAGCAGCGGAATAATCCCGCACCCAGTGCCCAGGTCACAGCTCACGCTGCTCGCGGACGGATTCGCAAAACAGGCAAGCAGCAGAGCATCAGTGCCGAAGCCGTGGCTCTCGGATAAAAGCGCCTTAACGCCGCCGCCGAGGTTTTCCTCCCTGAATCCCTGCATTCGCTCACCCCTTGAATCACATTGAACTAAACTTATACATAAATGCAAATCCCCCGAATTGCTTCGGGGGAGCGGGATTATTGGGCCTTTGGTGCGTCAACAGGGCATGTGTCCGCGCAAGCGCCGCATTCAATGCAGGTTTCTGCGTCGATAACATACTTGTCGTCGCCTTCGGAGATAGCATTAACGGGGCAATCTGCAGCACACGCGCCGCAGGAAATGCATTCCTCGCTGATGATGTAAGCCATTACGATGCCTCCTTATAATATTTCATTTGTATTCTAACATATTATCGTGAAATTGCAAGCCTTTTTTATATATATTGTATTATTCCGTAATATCTTTAAGAGCTTCAAGCTCTTCCTTTTCAACTTCAATTTTGGTGTCGCGCACAACCTTGACATCCTGACGGTTAAAGGCCTGAGGCGGCGACTCGGGGCGGCTGTTAAGCTGAATCTTGAGCTTACCCGTGAGCAGGCTGTAATCGACGACAACACCCGTGCCCTCTTTTGTTTCAACAATCGCGCCGCGCTTGGGGGTTATTTTGAGCAGATGCTCGTAGGCGTTTTGCTCGTATTTAAGGCAGCACATCAGGCGGCCGCAGGAGCCGCTGATTTTAACGGGGTTGAGCGAAAGACCCTGCTCCTTTGCCATTTTGATTGAAACCGGCTGAAAATCGCCTAAAAATGTAGCGCAGCAAAACGGCCTGCCGCATACGCCGAGACCGCCGAGCATTTTGGATTCATCGCGAACGCCAATCTGACGAAGCTCAATGCGGGTTCTGAAGATGCTCGCCAAATCCTTGACAAGCTCTCTGAAATCCACCCTGCCGTCGGCAGTGAAATAAAACATCATTTTGCTGCCGTCAAACGCGCATTCAACATCCACAAGCTTCATATCGAGATTGTGCTTCTCAATTTTTGCCTGGCAAATGCCTACCGCTTCCGCTTCTTTTTTCTTATTATTCTCAAGGTTCTCGATATCAACCGGTGTTGCCGCGCGCAAAACCTTCTTGAGGGGCTTAATTATCTGCTCGTCATCAACCTCGCGGTTATCCATTGCGGTCTCGCCGCATTCAATTCCTCTGACTGTTTCAACAATAACCTTATCGCCCTTTGCAAGCTTTATTCCGTCGGGGTCAAAGTAATAAACCTTGCCGGCATCCTTGAATTTTACTCCGATTATCTCAGACATATGAATTTATTCCTTCCCGGGGCACAGCCCCTATGACAATTAAGTAACCGTGGTTTGGTCACTGTGCCGCCGCCCTGCGCAGAGATGAGCAAAGGCGGGTTATCATTAAATTATGGTTCGCGTTCATACCGATTGCTCCTATGAGCACCCTGACCTGCTCGGTTAAAGCGAGCAGCTTTGCCGCCGTGAGCGAGAGCGCGAGGGACTTTGGCACATCGCCGTAGGAGTCATCATAGGGCGAGCCGTATTTGGCGCTAAGGGCGCAGACAAAGATTTGCTCAAGCTCGGGCAGAGCAAGGCGCAAAAGGTCTTTATTCTTTTCAAATACCGCCGCAGCGACTACAATATCAAGCTCATTTGCGGCGATTACGGCTTCGGCGATATTGCACGCCGCCTCAACCGCTTTTTTGCCGCCGCCCTCGCCGTCATTCGACGCCTCGCCCAGGTAATAAACCGTGGCGCGCGAAAGCACGGTGGGCAAGAGGTTTTCCTTAGTTTTGCACAGCAGTATGAAATTCACATATTCGGGCGGCTCCTCAAGAACCTTCAAAAAAGCGTTTTGCGCCTGGAAGCTCATTGTGTGAGCGTTCTCAAGAATAAAAACCTTTTTGTCGGCTTCATTGGGCAGCACAAATGAAATGCCGCGGATTTCTCTGATTATATCAACTTTAAAAGCGTTCGCTTTATCGTCGACGCTGAACCGTAGAATATCGGGGCTTGAATCAGCCAGCGCCTTGACGCAGAAGGCGCAGCGCCCGCAGGGCTTCGCGCTCCCCGAGCAGACAAGCGAGCGGGCAAGGTAATCGCCGAGCTTTGACCTCTCGGCCGCCGAGCCGCCCTCAATAATGACGGCATGGGGCAGCCTGCCCGTTTCAACAGCGAGCGAGATGGTTCTGTCAAGCGCGGGGTTTAGTTTGCACCCGGGTATCTGCATCGCTTACCTCTAAATCTTCAAGAATTTTTCAACATCCAAAACGAAAATCGTCGCTCCGCCGGCGGCAACCTCAATGGGGGTTGAGATGAAGCCTTCGCCGAAATAAGAGGGCGCGGGCGCGACCATCTGGGTGCGTTTACTTGAGAATTTGCTGATAACGGAAATCGCTTCGTCAACTCTTTCGTCCTCAACGCCCACGAGCATTGTTACATTGCCCGTTCTCAGAAAACCGCCAGAGGTCGACAGCTTTGTCGCTCCGAAGCCGTTTGCGGAAAGCTCAACCTGAACGCTCTGATAGTCATCGTTATTAACAATAGCCACTATTAATTTCATTACTGTTGCCCCTTCCCGTTTTTGAATTCTTCCAATAAATCAAGATTTCTTTCTATTATTTCGGCGCCGCGCCACGCGTAGGCGCGCCCCTCGGCGCAGTCACCCTTAGTAATGTGAGGTCTCGCGCTATTAATAAATTCCTCGATATCGGTAACGCCGGCATTTTCGTTCATCGGGCAGGCATCCTGGCAGCTGTCACAGCCCCACGCGCTGCCGGAGCATGATATAAGCTGCTTCTCAAAAGAGGTGAGCGGCTTCTTTTTTTGAGTAATATCGGAAAGACATTTTTCCCTGACAAAACCGCCCTTTAACGCCCCGCCCTGACAGGCTTCGGAGCATTTGCCGCAGTCGAGGCAGCCGCCCATAACGGGCGAGTCCGCCTTAAGCGGGAGGGTAGTGACGATTTCGCCGATAAAAACATATGAGCCGAAGTTCGGCGTGATGATTAGACCGTTTTTGCCGATTACTCCGAGCCCCGCGAGATAAGCCGCGTAAACCTCGGGCACGGGGGAATTATCGACAAAGGGTATGAATTTCTCGCCCGGATATTTGCTTTCGAGCGCCTCACACGCTTTATTAAGCCTTGACAGAACCACATCGTGATAATCGCGAACGGCGGCGTATTTTGAAACATTAAGCCCCTCATATGAATCGGCGCTTAATAAATACGGGAACACGCCCACGATAACAGACTTCGCTCCCTTGGGCAGCCTGTCAATCGCTCGGCAGGGCAAAAGCGACGAGGAAACATCGCTGAAACTGCATACGCCGCTGCGCGGCATTATATCTTTAATAATATCCATAATCAAAACGAGGACGCGAGCCCTATCATAAGCGGCATTGTAACTATCGACAACAGGCTTGCCGCCGTAACCGTCTGGGAAGCGAGACCTGTATCCCTGTCATATTTCGCGGCGAACATCACCGTGTTATTCGCGGGCGGAGCGCTCGCGGACATAACCAGAGCAATCAGCAAAGTGCCGTTAATCCCGAATAACCTGAATATGAGCAGCATAATTGACGGTAGCACAAGGAGCTTGACAGCCGATACGCACAAAATCCGCCATTCCTTGAATATAGTGCTGAACTTGGTGTTTGCGATATAGGTGCCGAATATCAGCATCGCAATCGGGGTGTTAAGGTTCGCGATATAATCCACGGGCGTTGTGATAACCTTGGGCAATTCAACCGAAAGCAAAAACAGCGGCAATCCTATTATAACCGAAATAACGCCCGGATTCAAAATAATCCGCTTGAAATCAACCTCGCTTTTACCGCTCTGCTTGCCCTTGTTCATGACATAAATGCCGTGTGTGAAGCTGAATATCTGAAACGAGATAATGACGGCGGAGCAATAAAAAACGCCCTCCTCGCCCAAAACCGCGTTTGCGAGCGGCAGAGCCATGTAGCCGCAGTTGCCGTAGGCGCAGGAATATTTAAAAATACAGCTCTTATCTGACGGGCATTTGTTAAAGACGGCGGTGCTCAGCAGCGCGGCTACGCCGTGAAGCAGCAGACCGCAGCCGATAGCGATAAAGAGCCCTTTAGCCGTTTCACGGTTGTAATCGAGAGTAAAAAACGACTGAATTATTTTCGCCGGGGTGATGACATAAAACAAAAGGTCTGTGCAGCTTCGCGCAACCTTCTCGGGGTATACACCGAACTTATCCGCAGCAAAGCCCACTGCGACGATAATGTATAAAATAAGCACCTGCTGCGCCGCGGTGAGCATATTATCGAGAAACATTTCTTTCCCTTTCCGCTTGTGTTAATTCTCTGCCGGCTGCTGAGAGTCGCTCTGAGCCTGCGCGTTATCCTCGGGCAAACCGACATCAACGGCGATTGGAGCCTGGGTATTCACGGCTGCGGGTTCTTTTTTACCCACACGCGTGAAAACAACGCACAGAATAAACAGCGCGATGGCTAAATCACAGTATTCGGCCGGCGACTGCTCATAGAGCAGATTCGAGTTGCCGCTTATGTCAACAATGAAGCGCGGCACAAAGCACACCAATGCCATGAGCGCCGCGGGCAAGCCGTAGCCCGGAATTTTCCATTCCATGCCCTCGCCGCCGATTCCCGAATTGAGCTGGGCGAAGGCCATAAAAAACAGCAGCATAAAAGCGAGCATTATCAGCTCAAAAAACAGGTCCGATACCCTGACATAGCTGATGGTTCTCGTGAAGCGGAATATCATTCGAGTAATGCACCACACGGCAGGGGCGAGCGACAGAATTTTAAACTCTGCGCCTGTGCTTTTGCCAATTAGCATCGCTATGCCCGCCGCCGCGAAAAAGAACGCGCAAACGAGGGCCATAACGCCTTGGGCGACTATGATTTTGGTGCCGACAACAGCCGAGGCAGCGTCAGTCGACAGGTAGCCCTCAAGACCGCTGTCATATAAAGCATAGCATCTGACTGCGTCCATAACCACGGCACCCGACACAAGAAGCATAAGCGCGCCTTGACCCGGTCTTCTTTGAGCGTCGGTAATGTATCCGAAGGTTTTGCGGCCCAAAAAGGCGGAGACGACAAAAATAACCAGCGCCGCCCCGAGTATGACATACAGGGCAATCGGCGACAGGCCGTATTCTTTGTAAAAGCCGGTACCGGGCTGAAGAACGGTGAAAAACTGATAGGTTCTCAGCGGCAGCGCCAAAACAGCGGCGACGCCGAAAACAGCAATACTCACCTTAAGAGCGGAATGCTTGAGTTTCATTTAATACGCACCTTCATAACGGTTATTTTGTTCTATTCTCGATAGGTATGTAAATCCTGTGCGGATTGATATTTTTGTAAGCGGGTCTGATAATTTTGTTGCCTGTCAGCAGCTCCTCGATTCTGTGAGCCGACCAGCCGGCAACGCGCGCGACGGTGAATATCGGGGTGTATAAATCCTCGGGTATGCCGAGCATTTTATAAATAAGCCCCGAATACAGGTCAACATTCGCGCTGATAACCTTGCCACCGCCCTTAAGCTTCTCAAAAACCTGGGGCGTGAGCTTCTCAACGCTTCTGATAAGCTGATAGTCGCGCTCAAACTCGGTTCCGCGCGAGAATTCCTCGGCCTTTTTCTTCAAAATGACCGCCCTCGGGTCAGAAATGGTATAAACCGCGTGCCCCATGCCGTACACAAGACCCGAGTGGTCGCCCGCCTCGCGGCGAATGAGCTTGCCGATGAAATCCGCGACCTCGTCTTCGTTTGTTATGTCGGAAACGCCTTCCTTGATGTAACCGAGCATTTCACTGACCTTGATGTTTGCGCCGCCATGCTTGGGACCCTTGAGCGAGCCGATGCCTGCCGCGATGGCGGAGTATGTATCGGTGCCGCTTGAGGTAAGCACTCGGGTGGCAAAGGTGGAGTTGTTGCCGCCGCCGTGCTCGGCGTGAAGCATCAGGCAAATGTCAAGAAGCTTTGCTTCCTCAGAGGTGAACTCTTTATCGCTCCTGATTGAGCGCAAAACGCTCTCGGCGGTGTTGAGCTCGTTTTTCGGCTGATGAATATACATGCTCTTGTGGTAATAATGCCTGCGCTTAACCTGATAGGCATAGGTCATGATAAAGGGAACCTGGGCGATTATCTGCATCGACTGGCGCATGACATTCTCAATGGAGGTGTCGTCGGGATTGCTGTCATAAGCATAAAGCCCGAGCACGCAGCGCGCGAGCTTATTCATGATGTCGGGCGAGGGGGTTTTAAGTATCATATCCTCAATGAAATCCTCGGGCAGCGACCTGCACTGAGAGAGAACATCACAGAAGAAATCGAGCTGGTCCTTTGTGGGTAAGGAGCCGAATAGCAGCAGCCACGCGACCTCCTCGAAGCCGTACCTGTTTTCTTTGGCGCAGCCCTCGACAATATCGACCATATTAATGCCGCGGAACATCAGCCTGCCCTCTCTGGGTATGCGCTCGCCGTCATCAACATAGTAGCCCTCAACATTGCATATGCGTGTAATGCCTGCCATAACGCCGGTGCCGTCGGCGTTGCGCAGACCGCGCTTAACATCAAATCGCTCAAAATCCTCAGATTTTATTTCGTTATATTTTCCGATTTGCGAGCATAACTGTTTAATAGCTTCATCGGATACGGGAGAAATAATAGTCTGCATAAGAAACCTCACTCTCTATAAAACAATATCCCAATATAATAATTGAAGTTTATTATACACTATATAACTAAAAAGTCAAGAAGAAAGGATTTGAATTATTTTATGAAAAGCTGCTCTTTATTATGTGCGCTGGTGTTTGCCGCGCTTGTTCTGTGCCCGGTTGCCGCGGTCAAGTCGGAGGAGCCGACAAAGCCCGCCTCGGTTGCCGTTAACGCCGAAATGCAGGATGCGATAAGCGTCTTTGCCTCCTCCTCGGGCAAGGTTGAGAGCGTTGAAATGCACGAATACCTTGTCGGCTCGGTCGCCGCCGAAATGTCGCCGCTCTACCACACCGAGGCGCTCAAGGCGCAGGCCGTCGCCAGCTACACCTACGCGGTTCGCACACGCCTCGAGCAGAGAAAGTCGCCCGACTCAACTCTCAAGGGCGCGGATATATCCGACAGCAGTCAAACGCACCAGGGCTACATTAATCTCGACAAGCGCAAGGAGCTTTGGGGCGACAAATTCGATCTCTACGAGAAAAAGATTGAAAGCGCCGTCAATGAGGTTTACGGCAGCGAAATCGTATATAAAAATGAGCCGATACTCGCGCTCTACCACGCCATCTGTGCGGGGCGCACCCAGTCGGCGCAAAGCATGTGGGGCGCAGATATCGCCTACCTGCAATGCGTTGAAAGCCCGGGGGATTTGCTCTCGCCCGAGTACTCAAAAACCGTCAGCTTCGAAGCGGAAAAATTTGAGCAGCTGCTTAAAAAGAGCGACATAACCCTCAAGGGCGAGGCGAAGAAATGGCTCGGCAAAATCGCAACGAATGACGACGGATATGTCAAATCCGTTTCGCTCTGCGGCAATGAAATCAGCGGCAGTAAATTCCGAGAGGCGCTCGGTATAAGAAGCAGCTGCTTCACCGTTGTATATAAAAATGACTGCTTCACCGTCACGACAAACGGCTACGGTCACGGCGTTGGCATGAGCCAATACGGGGCTGATTATATGGCTCGGCAGGGCAGCACCTGGCGGCAAATACTGCAGTATTACTACACCGGGGTGACAATTACGGAGCCGATTTAGGTCATAAGTTCTCTCCCTCAGTCAGCTTCGCTGACAGCTCCCTCGTCAGAGGGAGCCTAAACGAATATACTACAAAATAATCACATTGTTTGAGTTAAATATTAGACTCCCTCTGATGGCTTTTGCCGAAGGGAAAAATGCAGAGGTGGCACGCATAGCGTGCCGGAGGGAGAGAGGATTAAGGGCTACCATGTCTATGGTTTTCTCTGTAAATAATTAGAAAGGCAGGGAACGGTCAACACCGTTCCCTGCTTTTTAATCATCATATTCAAAGTTATGGGCGAGCGAATATATAGGTAAAGAGCAATTCAAAAAAGTCCTTTAACCCGGTTCTGAATTTTACCATAAAATCATCGATAGATGTGTTCGGCACAGCCTGCTGAATCTCCACAATATCCTCGGTCAGCGCTTTGATGTGAAGGTTGCCGCCGTCGCCGGTTTCGACAAAATCATACCAGGAGCTGGTGCCTATGGCGTAATAGCTTTCGCCGACATTTGCCGAGTAGGCGGGCACATTGCTCGACGAGACATAAGGCTCAACCGGGAAACCCGCGGTGCCGCTGTAGCTGATGACAACCGAGAATATTTCATCCGCCTCAAGCTCAACCTCCTGCTCCAAATCCACCGTGTAATACCCCGTGTTGCCGAAGTATAATAAAGACGAGGTGTAGGCAAGCGTACCCTGAACGGGGCTTGAATATGAGGCGCTGATATTTTTGTAAATTTTAACAGTGCAGGCCGTGTTTTGAGTAACTGTATAGAAACAAACCGATTTCAGCATTTCGTTCCCGCCGGAGGTAAAAACATTCGCCGTTTTAACATCCGCGGCGCTGTAAAATGAGCTGTTGCTTATGCCGAAGCCGTCATACTGATAGTTGTTGTCATACCCGTCGGACGACATTGAGGTATAAGAGACAAAATCGGTTAACGAGCCAGTTTCGTATGAAACCCACATATAGCCCTCGTCGCCCCAGAATTCGCTCCAGCTGTTTCTGATAAGCCACGCACCCGGAGAGGAGGGCTGCAGAGCGGAGGGGAAGTTAGTCACGGGGTAAGCATCGTCCCACCCGACAATCATAATTGAATGGTTGGTGCCGCCCGTTGTCGGGCTGTAATAGACATAGTCGCCGTTAGCGGCGGTGGCTTCGATATTATCCTCGTAGTTAATAGCGACCTCAACCGCCCCGTTATCGTATATCGCCTGCTTGACCTGCTGGGCAGAGGATAACTGCTCCATCGAGCGAAGAAGCCGCCCGTTATCGGCGTAACGCTCCGCCTCGGTGTAGACGCACAGCGTAGCGTAATCTTCGGTGTCAAACGGGAACTCGGTTTCATCGGTTATGCCGGACCATCGGGCGAGCGTGCCCGTGGTGTAGCACCAGTTGCCGCCCCATGTATAGGGCGTGTCGCGGTTTAGGCCGTCGCCGTAGGTGCCGTCGGAGGTATTATCGGTAAGCGATTTTTGAGTAAACCAAGCGAGATGCGTTTCGGAATAATCGGTATTTGAAACGGTGGATACGCCGTGACTTATGTCATACACCTCCAAAACGCCCATGGCGGTAAAAGCCCAGCAGATATTTGCGTCGCTCTGGTATTTGACGCTTGTTATATAGCCCGCGTCACGCGAATCGTAGGCGGAGGGCAAGACATCGGCGGCAAAGAATGATTTCCTCTGAGTCGGCGCGCTGAGAGCGCCCAGCTCAAGCTCTACTCCGTTCTCATCCTGCCAGCGCGGGGTAATATAGCCGTATTCGCTCGGCTCGGAAGCAACCGGGAAATAAACCTTGAAGCTTTCGGCGGCGGGCTCCGACAAAACGGCGGCAGAGGGCGAGCAAATGACCGCGACAAGCATCACCGCAACAAGCAGCGAAAAAGACCGTGTAAACCTGTCATGATGTTTCATTCTTACGCTCACCACTAATCTTTTTATCTACTTTAATTATATTGTGCGCAATGGCAAATGTCAACAGTATTTTTTGAAATTACGAGAATATTTTAGCAATCTTTAACAATTTATTAAATAATTGCCTCTGAAATTAAAACTTTATGTTAACTATTTGATTGTTTGTTGACAAACATTCAGCAGAGGAATATAATTACAATCAATAACTAACACTGTTAGGTAACAGAAGCTTGCCTTTTTGGGGGAAGAACTGCGCTTAAGGTGTTTAAAGGAGTGAGCGGATGGATTACTCTGACCTTGCCAAGGAGTTGCTGCTGGGACTGACAAAGATCTCACAGACTCCCGCGCAAAAGGAAGCGACCTTTTTCGCCTGCGGCGAGCGCTTTTTAATGCGCTATCTTGCCCAGCGAAAGATCGCGCAGCCGAGTGAAATCAGCGCCGTTATGGGCACGAGCACTGCCCGTACGGCAAAGCTTTTATGTGTGCTTGAGATGAAGGGCTACATTCGCCGCCGCCCCGATAAGAACGACCTTCGCCGCATCATTGTCACCCCCACCAAATCAGGGCTTAAATATATAGACGGCGAGGAAAAAAGAATGCAGCTTTCAATCGAGCAGATGCTCAGAGTGCTCGGCGAGGAAGACGCAGAGGCCTGTGTAAGAATTGTTAAGCGAGTAGCCGATATAGAGAATTTATCAGTGGAGGGTTAAGATTTATGCTTGAATTAAGAGATATTAAGAAAACCTACAAAACAGGTGACATTACGGTTGACGCGCTCGCGGGCGTCAGCGTGAGCTTTCGCAGAAATGAATTTGTCGCTGTTTTAGGGCAGTCCGGCTCGGGCAAAACCACGATGCTCAATGTCATCGGCGGACTTGACCGTTACGACAGCGGCGATTTAATTATAAACTCACGCACGACAAAGGAATATAAGGATAAGGACTGGGATTCCTACCGCAACCACTCAATCGGCTTTGTTTTTCAGAGCTATAATCTGATTCCTCACCAGTCGGTGCTTTCAAATGTCGAGCTCGCACTTACCCTGTCGGGCGTTTCAAAGCCCGAGCGCCGAAAAAGGGCGAAGGAAGTGCTTGCGAAGGTAGGCCTTGCCGACCAGATGCGCAAAAAGCCCAATCAGATGTCGGGCGGTCAGATGCAGCGCGTGGCAATCGCCCGCGCACTTATCAATAACCCCGATATTCTGCTTGCGGATGAACCGACGGGTGCGCTGGATTCCGAAACAAGCCTGCAGATTATGGATTTAATCAGCGAAATCGCGCGCGACAGGCTTGTTGTTATGGTTACCCATAACCCCGAGCTTGCCACAAAGTATGCAAACCGTATAATCAGCCTCAAGGACGGCGTGATTGTTGACGATACAAACCCGTTTACCATTGATTCCGAGGAAGCGCCCATAGAGAAGAAAGCGGAAAAAGTAAAGAAAAAGGGCGAGCGCACCTCGATGAGCAGCCGCACCGCTTTTTCGCTGAGCTTCAATAACCTGCTGACAAAAAAGGGCAGAACCATGCTCACCTCCTTTGCCGGCAGTATAGGCATTATCGGCATCGCGCTGATTCTATCGCTCTCGAGCGGTATGCGCGCGTATATAGCGAGCATTGAGAAAGACGCTCTTTCGTCCTTCCCGATAACCATTGACAGCCAGGCGGTTGATATGAGCGGGATGATGGAGGCGTTCGCGGGCTCGGTAGAAGATATTACCACCGCCGACCATCCGCTGGATAAAGTTTATACCAATAACATCATAGTTGACATGATGAAGCTCACCTCAACTCAGATGACAAATAACGACCTTAAACGGTTTAAGCAGCATTTAGAGAGCACCGGAGCTTATAAAGAACTTACCAGCGCCATCCAGTACGGCTACGATTTCAAGCCGCAGATTTACCGCGCGGATACAACAGACGGCGTTTACAAGGTTTTTCCCAACGATTTGCTTGACACCTTCACAGGCGGCCAGGCCGCGGCACCGTTTTCGCTTGTCAACACCGACCTTTGGCAGGAGATGCTCGGCAACAAAGAGCTGCTTGATTCTCAGTATGATATTGTAGCGGGCGAATGGCCCGATTCCTACGACGAGGTTGTGATAGTCGTTGACCAGAATAATGAAATCACCGACGCCGTGCTTTACTTCTTGGGAATTCTCGACCCGAACGAGCTTAACGGAATAATTCAGTCGGCGATGACCGGTGAGGAGGTCGCCATACCCGAGGAGAAGGTCGGCGACGATGGCAGCTACACCTATGACGAGTTTCTCAACCTCAAATTCAAGCTCGTGCTCAGCACGGATTATTACAAAAATAACGGGCAGGGCGTCTGGGAGGACATGAGCGGCGACGAGGAATATATGAAAAACCTGCTCGACAAATCGGTTGACCTTAAGATAGCCGGCATAGTTAAGCCCGCCGGGGGCGCGACCGCTGTCTCAACCATGGGCGCTGTTGCCTATACAAGCGATTTGACCAAATATGTAATCAATCATGTTAACTCCGCCGAGGTTGTTGCCGCCCAGAAGGCATCGCCCGAAATCGATGTATTCACAGGCCTGCCCTTTAAAGTTTATGAAACGGCTCAGACACCCGCGAAGGAAGAAAGCACCACAGCCGCACCTGCGGCGACAACCGTCTCCAACGCTGCCGTGTTTGAGAAGCCGAAGGTAGGCAATATAGGCGTTGCAAACGGCACGCCCACAGCACAGATGCTTGCCGAGGATTTCACAATGCCAAATGTTGAAAACGCCATGACCGAGGATGAAATTTACAACTATATCAATAAGAATTTCACGGGCGAAGAGAAAGATCAGATGACCGAGGTCGTTAAGCTCATACTCAAGGATATCCGATCAGGCTCTGAGCGAACGAAGCTGATTTCATACCTCGATAAAATGCTCGCGGGTCAAAACATTGAGGGCGTAGGTACAGTTACAGGCGCTCAGGCATATACCTACCTGCAGATGATGGATAAGGAATCAAAGCTCGCGATGATAACCTCAATAATCCAAAGCTCAAAGAACGGAACACTGCCGATAAGCGGCGAGGGGGAGACAAAACCCGACGGCGAGGAAACCACTACGCCCGAGGAGCCCGAGGAGGAAAAAATCAAGTATTCCGAATCAACCTATGAGGAAAATATGTCAACCCTCGGCGTTGTTTCTATCGACAACCCCAACAAAATCAATATGTTCCCCACCGATTTTGAGGCAAAGGCAGAAATTCAGCTTCTCATTAACGAATACAATGACAAGCAGAAGGCCGCAGGGCATGAGGAATATGTCATCAGCTACACGGATTTAATCGGAACAATCCTTACCTCCGTTACCAAGATAATCAACATCGTAACCTACGCTCTTATCGCGTTTGTCGCGATTTCGCTTGTCGTTTCTTCAATTATGATTGGCGTTATCACCTATATCTCTGTGCTTGAGAGAACGAAGGAAATCGGCGTTCTGCGATCCATCGGCGCTTCAAAGAACGATGTTTCGCAGGTGTTCCTATCCGAAACCTTCATCGTCGGGCTTGTCTCGGGTGTGCTGGGCATTGGGATTACGCTGCTGCTGAATATACCCATTAATATAATTATCGATCATTACACGGGCATCAGCACGATAGCGACGCTGCCGTTCTACGGCGGGATTTCGCTGATACTCATAAGCGTCGTGCTTACGGTTGTCGCGGGTCTTGTGCCCTCAAGGCTCGCCGCAAAGAAAGACCCTGTTGAGGCTCTCAGAACAGAATAATAGGGTAAAACCATTGACTCACAGTGAATAATTTGCACATTTTCAGCTCCCTCTGACGAGGGAGCTGTCTTTTTGTAAAACAAAAAGACTGAGGGAGAGAAAACTACCCCTCAGTCACTTCGTGACAGCTCCCCTGACAAGGGGAGCCGATAAATGTGCACATAAAAAGATTGGTAATAACTTAAGCATCGGCGGCAGCAAGCCCACGCCCCACACAAAAATGCCTTCGGGCGATTTGTTAAGCTACACGACTATTTGCCAAATTTTAACGTAGTCAATGATATACTCTGTCTTTGTGCCTTTATCAATATTGATTTCCTCCGGGGGGCACATTGAGAGAATAACAGTCTCGGGCACTTTTGAAACGCCGTCGGCAAAGGAGCTGCGCGCGGTTTCAACGC